>JBBTQV010000025.1:0-5290 GCA_038065515.1 Patescibacteria group bacterium
TCGACACACAAAAATACACCGGCAAAGTTGATGCCGATACCGCCGCAGGCTCCGCCGCAGGCGTAAGCGGAACCCCCAGCTTCTTCATTAATGGCCAGCAAGTGGTCGGCGCTCAACCGTTCGACGCATTCAAGAAAATCATCGACGGACTGCTCTAGCGCTAGTTCACCAACTCATCGACGGTCCCATGGAGCTGCTTTCGTAGTAGCTCCATGCTTTTCCGGCGAAGCGATTCAATGACCGTACCCGCTTGAGCGCGTAAAGAATCTGATGATGAAGACGCGATGCTTTGCGTGATGCCGCCTGCGCGACGCAACTGTTCGGCAATGACCGTATGGGCGGGAGTTGCCCATAAGAATACACCCAGCAGTGCCAACAGTGTGAGAGCGTATGCCATAATGATGGAATTGTCTCATTCTCCCTATACACTACGCAAACATTGACAAATACACATAATTATGTAAAAGTCGTGACGAGGTGTTGGATTGCCTTCTAACCTGAAAACACGACACCTAAACACCGTAATTACTTAGTATGTGATTGGTGCGCTATGCCGAAGATTGACTTAACAAATGTCGATACCGATGCCTTAAGAGAAGGAAGGACTTCCACAGAAGCCGCAAGTAATCCTTATCAGGGTGTGACCGCGAGCGGCTTCCTACTCGGACTACTGTGCCCTCTTCTTCCCGCGGTCCAAGCCGTGACGGCGGATGAGAACAAAGCGGCATCGTGGGAGCTGGGTCGCGCTCTTCGGGAGGAGAAGAAATAAAGACACAACAAGCCGCGTAGAAATACTACTCGGCTTTTCTTTTCTCGTTAATCAAGTCACACTGACATAAAAAGATTGACTGGAAGAAATCCTATCTGCCCGCCAACCAAGTCAGGGTTTATCGTATTCAGAATTAGGTACGCCGAAAACAGCAGGACGAGTCCGATAATAGCATTTAGAATGATTTTCCAGGGGTCATCGAGAGAGCTAAGCGCAGCTGGCCACATCGAATCCGGAATGATTTTTCGTAATCCAGCAATTAAAAACATCACAAAGACGCACAGCCCCACGATTTTCAGCGAATAGGTGTACAAGTCGCTGACGGTCTGCTGCATCGCTTCCAACGGAAGGTTCGGTGCGGTGGTCGCCGCAAGCGCGGGAACGGCAACAGACGCAACACAAGCTACCACGGACAAACAAATGAATAGTCGTCGCATGACTATAGTATACATGAGCCGGCGCGCGTTGCATCAGGCGCTATCCACTACGCTGTTGCGAATGGTATGATTTGCTATAATTACAACATGGAAAACACACTCTCTACGAAGGTCGTGATAGCTATCTGCGTTGTCATTGCGGTGATCGCGTTTATCGGCGGTTACTACCTGAAGGGCAGCAATACCGATGAAGAAGAAGCGCTGCAGTCGGCAAGCCCGACGCCGAGCGTATCCACAAGTCCGGCGGCCACTGCCGCATATGTGCCCCGTTCGTACACAGTGAAGCTGACTTCATCCGGCCTGTCTCCCGCGTTATTGAGCATCCGCAAGGGCGACACCGTGACGCTGCTTAACACTACTGATTCCGTGTTCTGGCCCGCTTCGAATCCGCATCCAGGTCACACCGATTGTCCCGGATTTGACGCAATGCGCGGGCTCAACAACGGTGAGTCGTACACGCTCACATTCTCTAAAGTGCAGACATGCGGGTATCATAATCATCTGGACTCCGCGAACGCAACGATGCGGGGGACTATCACAGTCCGGTGACATTTCGGTTCACGAACATTGCGGGTTTTATGAAAATCCCGGCCCTTGCCGTGATTTTCAGTTTACTAATTCCGATGGGAACGGGCGCTTCCGTTCAGGACGATATTAATGCCAAACAGAAACTGATTGATGAGTACCAGCGGCAGATAGACCAATACGAGGCGCAGGCAGTCGAAGTCGGTCAAAAATCAAAGACGCTACAAAATGAAATTGCCCGTCTGAATGCGCAGATCGGTCAGATAAGTACGCAGATAAAGCAACTTGCGGTGAGCATTGATCAGACGGGTATGGAAATTCAGCAGACGACCGGCGCAATCAATGACGCCGAGGAAAAAATCGCTCTGCATCAGGGCGCGCTTGCGGAATATATCCGCGCTCTGGATGAGACGGACCGCAAAAGCTTGGCGCAGATCATTCTGCAGAATAACGCATTGTCGGATTTTTTCGATTATGTGCACCAAATTCAGCTGACGCAGGATAATCTCCGCATTACCATCGGGGAGATGAGGGATTTACAGATAGCGCTTGACGGGCAACGCAACATACTCGAAGGGAAAAAGGGCGAACTGGAACGCATGAAGGGGCTGACGGAGATACAGCAGAGGGATTTGGCTTCCGCGAAGGGTTCGAAAAATGTGATTCTGAAAGAAACCAAAGGACAGGAAGTGAAGTTTCAACAACTCATCAAAACAACCAAGCAAAACCTCGATCGTCTGAAGGAGCAAATCTACTATTTGCAAGCCAATGGCATCACCGTTGAGGACGCGGTAAAATATGCGCAGCTGGCGGCGATCGGCGCCGGCATCAGGCCCGCGTTTCTGCTGGCGCTGTTGGAAGTAGAATCACGATTGGGGCTTAATGTCGGAAAGGGCAATTGGCAGGACGACATGGTGCAGTGTTATCTGCGGCTGTCACAGATTGCAAGAACTACTGACCGGAAGGCGTTCTACATCAGGCGCGCCGAAACGGAAAAAAACGCGTTCCTGTCGATCACCAGCGCACTGGGATTAAACCCGGATTCCGTGAAAGTATCCAAAGAGCCTTCGTACGGATGCGGAGGCGCGATGGGACCTGCACAATTTATTCCTTCAACATGGCTTGGGTACGCGCCTTCGGTGATGCAACTGACCGGGCGGAGTACTGCGAATCCGTGGAACACTGAAGACGCTTTCACTGCCGCTGCCGTCAAACTTGCCAAAGGCGGTGCAACCAGTAAGACCCGCGCAGGGGAGATAGCTGCGGCAAAGGCATACATCGGGGGAAGTCCTAACTGCAGTCAAGCCATCTGTAATTCATACGCGAATACGATTCAGCAAAAGGCCGCGAATATCGAAAAGAATCTGTGATGACAAACCAATCTGATGTGCTATCGTCTGGACAGCCCGTTTCCAATTCCCGTGGAGTGACTATGCGTCGTTTTGTGTTGATTGTCGCCGTTGCACTGGCATCGCTTACTGCCGGCGCATGCGCCGGCCTCGTCGGCAAGGCCGGCAAAATACAGATAGCGGCGCAACCCGTTGAGATTGTGAATGATGTCGCGCAATCGCCGTCGGAGCCGGTGTCCTTGCCGGTCCGCTCACTTTCATTGGCACAACTTTTGATTCCGCCGGCATTGGCGAGCGAACCTACTCCCGAACCGAAGTGTGACCGCTTCGAGCAGATAGATAATGCCGAAGAGTTGCTTAAATCGGTCGAGCTGACGGTCGGCACAAAGGAATACCGCTACGCAGAGAAGCGTGCCGGGACGGTTGCTACATTCAAGGATCCGGAAAAGCAAATTGCGCTCGAACTTCTCGACCCGGAGCTGTGTACTCTTAGCCAGGTTATCATCACAAAGCGTGGCGATAAGTTGATTGCACCACCCGGATACGAAATAGAAGTTGTCACGCGGATAAACGGTATTCGCTGGAACAACTGGGCAACAGAGTACCGGGTCAAATCACCGGCCGGACTGACGGTGATCGCCAATACCTATCCGCTGGTGGGACAGGAGAAAGTGGCGCGGATCGTCACAAACAAGACCGGGAAGCGTGTGACGGTATACGATACCGTTCGCACAATCACGCCCGTCTTCTATACGCCTTACAGCAAAGAGCTGCATGTTCCCGAAATGGTTGCCGGAGGCAGGGAATACCTCACAGGCCTCGCTAAGCGTGCGCACGAAGAATTGCGTCGTTTGCAGGTGCCGTCGCAGACCACAGGCAACATGTTGGTTGCGGATGTTTCCGCGCTGAAGCCGGAGTTCACCGAACGATTGGTGCCCAATGAACTGATGGATCTTACAGAATTCATTCTGGATCCGACTTGGACAACCGAACGCATGCATGTCGTCATCGGTGCCAACCGAGACCGCGTTGCCAGTTATACCTGCAGCAAAGCAAAAGCGTGTGGGTTGATGCAATTCACTTCGGGCACCTATGCTCTCATGGCCAAGCTGTATCCCGAAGCGGAGCTCAATAAAGATTTCGTCGACGGTGCTCGCGATCCGCTCAACGCCATGAAAGCCGCCGTGCTTCTCCATGACCACAACCTAGCCGTGCTGGTGAACGCGTTCGGTGACGGCATAGTCGCCGATCCGAAACTCGAAGAATATCTCGCGGCCGCGTACAACACTGGCGTGGGACGCGTGAAATCGGTGCTTGCCGTTGCATTGCGTACCAAAGCGGCTGACTGGGCGAAAGCAAGCGGCAAAAAGAAAACCGAACACCTGCTCGGTGAAACCAAAGGATACATTACGAAATTGCGCTTTCTGCGTGACCAGTGGCCTCTGCCGCCGCTGGCGAAGGCAGACACAACAACCCCGGACCAATAGAGGTCAGGGGTTTTCTTTTGTTGTGCGATTCAGAATAAGACAAGAACCCCTTTCGGGGTTCTTGTTGAAGACGAGATTACCTCTTCTTCTTCTTTGATGCAGCCTTTTTCTTCTTCGGGGCTGCTTTCTTCTTTTTCTTTGCCATGTTTGGATGGTTCGCGATCCAGCGCACATGAGCCGCGGCGCATGGGAACTGCATCGCATTCCTCCTTATGGTTTGTAAGATGACGGGCGACCAATGGAGCGACCCCGTGAGGAATTGCTCATGAACACCGTCACCGATACCAATGTGAATGACCGACACCTCTATTATAAGTTCGCGCGCACTCCTTGCATAGAAAAAAAGTGGATAACTTATTTCAGATTTGATAGAGTTGACGGATGGGAATGGAAAAAAATAATTCAGAAAAAATATCACCGGGATATTTTGAATTCACATTTGATGTCGACGAGTCAGCGCGCCGCGTAACGCTGTGGGACGGTGCGGATGCATACACATTCATTCTCCGCGATGGAAAACCGTTCATCACCGCTCGGCCAGGTGAACGCGACATCTCAAAACAAAAATGGAGTGCGATGATGGCGCAAGCAGGCGCCATACTCCGACGGCTGAACGATCAGACCCCCGCGTAGGGGGTCTTTTTATCCGGCTCAGCGGGTATCCCCACTGCCGCGCACGCGGTTACGCAGATGCCTGCTGCGGAGTTTCAGCACATTGAGTTC
>JBBTQV010000026.1:0-7180 GCA_038065515.1 Patescibacteria group bacterium
ATTGCGTATCAACATACCTACTCAAAAGTGTTACCGATGTACCCATCCAGCACAGACTGTTGACACAAGACACTGAAAATGGTATCATTATTGTATCCGATGAAGCATATCGGCCTTCGTTTACAACAGAGATAATTCGCGCCTCTGACAGAGGCGCTCACAGACACAGGAGACTCAAAATGCGCATGCGTTTCTTTGCCGGACTGCTTGCGGTAGCGGCGATCTCGTTCACCGCCGCTTGCAGCAAAGGAGACAATCCGAACGCGCCCGATGTCGCGGCAATCACTGCCGCGGCCCCCGCGCCTTCTGTGCCGGGCACTCCGGCATCGCCCGCACCGTCACCGGATCCGGCGTGCAACACCAAGGACATCGTTGCCGTTCCCGTGAACTTCACGCCCGGCGGACAACTGCCGGATGTCGTGACGGTCAAGATCACGAACCCCAAGAACTCGGTATGCTCCGGGATTCATCTGACATCGTGGAACGCGAACAACCTGGCGAAACAGATTTGGTACGCCGACAGTACGGGTCAGTTCCCACCGAGCGAAGAGCTCAGCGTGAAAGTGCCCTGCGGCGTCTGGGTGCAACTGGATGTCAACAACTCGCCGTACATCCCCGTCGATGGGCGATACAGCCCCGGGTACTTCGTGGGGCCTTTCTGGGGCGATGGTCCCGCGTGTCTGCCTCCTTCGCCTCCGCCGCCGAGCCCGAGCCCCTCTCCGAGTCCTTCTCCTTCCCCGAGTCCGTGTGCGAGCGTCGGCAACCCTGCGTTCAGCATGACGAAAAGCGAGACGACCACCACGGCAGTCGTCAACTCCAAGCTTTCGTTCCCCGCCGGATTCACCGGTTCCATCAGCATCGCACCGCCGCCCGTTTCCGGATTCTCCGGCGGAACGGTGGTCTCCGATGGTGATAACTACTCGAACTACAACAAGCCGGAGTGGAACCAACCGTCGCTCACCGTGAGTGACACCTGGCAGGTCAGTAGTGGTGTGTCGGTCTGCAGGTCGGGTTCGGGCAGTGTGCTCATCAACCCGAAGGACCGTACCTGCGGGGATGTGAATCTCCACGCGTCATTCGTCGTGAACGGCCAGTCCGTGACTATCGCGGCAACATGGAACGGTCCCGGTACTGCATCGATCACCATCAACAGCGTGACCAAAACAATCGTCACAAGCGGCGGCTCAGTCACTTTCAGTGATGTGCCAGCGGGCAACTACACAGTACCGGTGAACTTCACCGGCGGGACGGGTGGACCGAGTTGTTCTACGACCGTCTCCTTCACAATCGTGCAAGCCCAGTGCGATATGCGCATCACGAAGCAGGTCGACCACGCAACTGCGGTTCCGGGTGATGAACTGACATACCGTATCGAAATTCAAAATGTCGGTACGGCAAACTGCACGGGTGGCGGGGTGGAGATTCGAGATCGGATACCCGCCAACATCACCTACAAACGCGAGCGACACGCTTCGAACGGTTCTTACACCGGCAACGCGAGCGGAACGCTCAAGTGGAATTTTGCGGTGATGACGCCCGGCGAGACGGGGTGGGTTGAATGGGATGGCCAAGTCACCAATCCGCAAGGCAACTGCAACGATTTCACCGTCGAAAACACCGCCAGGGTGTGGTCGGTGGAGCAAAGCGAAATCACCAGCAATACGGTGTCCACCTTCATCGATGTGACCTGCCAAGCCTGTGAGCCTACTCACCTGACCCAAGCGGACGGCTGTTACAAGCCGAATCCGTGGGGCAACGGGAACAACCCGGATGACATCTGCGAATACTTCAATCTCGTGCCGACATACAAGGACGAGAGCGGGAGCGGTGACTCCTACCAGTTTACCCGGAGCGCGGTGATGGTGGTCGTGCATTGGGGCGGTGCATCCTGCAATGTCAACGGGGCACAGTCCTACACCTTTACGGAGAATGCAGTCTCCGGAGGAACTGTCATCAATCCCGCAGGCAATCCGGGTCAAGGCGGATTCAGTTTCGCTCAGTACTGCGGTTGTCCCCACCCAGACTAGTTCGTTTTGCCCCGGCGCGTGTGCGTTGGGGCATTTTCATTTCGCCTTTTCTTTTGTGCCCGTTTCTGTTTCAATCGGGTCAGTTCTTGGGCGAGGTGGTTCCGATGGGGAGAAAGGTTCTGGACGCGGTTTGTTTACTGATGCTCGTGCTTGGGTCGTGCGTGTTGCCTGTTTTTGTGTACGATATGGTGAGCGTGCAGCAGTACAGTGCCGTGTGGGACATGAAGCCCCGTGCGTTACTCCTCTACACCAAACAGGCGGACATGCGGTATGAAATCAGCATGCGCCGGGCGGTGGCGATGGCCCGGAGACGGGGATTCGACCCGTCTCCGCCGCGTATGGTGCAGACCAACATGCTGTTCGATGTCTGGTACTCGCGTTGGAACCACAGCAACTGGATGAGCTATGATGGCCGTTTGCTCCTCATAGACCATCGCTTTGTGGGGCCAGTACCTGATGACGACCTTGACTGCATGATGGCGCACGAGCTGGGGCATGTCATCGATGTGCAGTCGCACCGTCAAGGACATTCGGTGTTCTGGCCCATCCGGTGCCTTGATCACGAGCGATTCGCCGACGAAATCGGCTACCTATTGTGTGGCGCCGACCGGTACGCGCGGGTTTTTCAGCATTACATCAAGTTCCGGCCGCCGGCGATAAGCCCGTGCGACACGCAGTAGGGAAATGTCGGTCTTGCCGGCAAGGCCGGTACAGCGGGGGGACAAGGGTCTCTCCGCTTTTTTTGTTGACTACAGTGTCAGAAGGAACATCACATCGCTGACATTCGCACCGGTAGGGCCGGTGAACACGAGCGCTCCGACCTTTTCCAGGATGGCATGTTCATCAAAATTCCGAAGGGAGTTGTTCGCATCAAAACCGGATTCGGTTGCCAGTCGCACGGTCGCATTATCGACGATTGCGCCCGCGCTTTCGTTATTATCGCTGCCGTCGGATGCAATTGAAGCAAACAGCTGTCCCGCCCGTAGAACGATTGCGGCAGTGAGTGCGACATGCTGATTGCGGCCGCCATGACCCGCTATTGCGGGTACGACGAGACGGGATTCGCCGCCCCCGAGCATCACCGAGTGCGGCCGTGCAACGGCGGTGAAGCGCGCGACAAGAGAAGACGGTTCGTCGTACATATCGGACGCGATGATGTCGGTATCGTACCCCAAAGACTGCGCGGTTTTGGCCATGGCACGCAGAGCCGTCTCGTTTGAAACCAGCACAATGTTCGTAACATTCTTGAAGAGAGAGGCGTCTTTCGGTGTTTCCAACAATTCAAATGAACCAAGCTCGTACTTGTTTATGATCGCTTGCGCATCGGCAACGGTGCTGGAATCGGGATAAGTAGGACCCGATGCCACCATGTCCGGCATATTACCCGGTACATCCGAGAAGATAAGGCCGACTACCGTGGCAGGATGTAGTAATTTAGCCAGACCGCCGCCTTTGAGTGACGAGATGTGTTTGCGGACGACATTGAGTTCCCGAATGGTGAGTCCCCTGCGGATGGATGCTTCGTAGAGACGGGTTCCCTAGTCGCACTCGCTCGACGGCCAACACAGCATTGCCGAACCGCCGCCGGAAACGATGATCAGTACCAGGTCTTCAGCCGAGAGGGTTCCGCATTGTGCGACTATTTCGCCGCTAAGACGGACATTTTCGGAGGAGGGCAGCGGGTGGGATGCTTCGCATACCTTAATGGTTCGGCAAGTATTGGTACCGGTACCGATAGAAATGCCGGCATGGATGCGGGTGCCGAGTATCTGTTCCATTACGGCAGATGCCTGACAAGATGCCTTGCCAAAACCGAACACATGCACATTCCGGTACCTGCTCAAATCGTATGAGTGCGTTCCGGTGGTGAGGTTGTTTCCGTCGAGGCGCACATGATTGCGAACGGTCATCGCCGTATCGATGGCAATCAACCCCGCCTCGATGATGTCCAAGGCATCGCGGCGTACCGGCGTGGATGCCAGTGCCTCATAATTGCGTATGCGGTGCATTACAGGAATTTCTGTTCGGTGCCGTTGATGTAATCGGTGATGGCCTTGGCGGTGACGCGTTCGATTTCCTGCATCGCCTCGGCCGTCTCAAATGCGATGTGCGGTGTGACAATAACATTGGGCATGTCGATGAGAATGTGGTTTGCGGTGAGCAGACGGTAATCGATGCCCTCCTTATTGCCCGCAATGGCTCCGCGTTCTTCCTTGAATGCGCGCTCTTCTTCAAGAACATCGAGCCCTGCGCCCCATATCGTACCGTCTTGTAATGCGGCCACCAGCGCATGGGTATCAATAAGTTCACCGCGGGCGGTATTTACGAGAATGACGCCTTTCTTCATCTTCGCACATAACGACGCATCAAGAATGTGGTGCGTTTCTTTCGTATACGGAAGATGCAGGGAGATAATGTCCGATTGAGCAACGAGTTCTTCCAATGATACATACGGGAATCCCTGTTCGGCCGCAAACGCCGCATCCGGCATCGCGTCGAATGCTACCACTTTCATGCCGAATCCGCGGGCGATACCGACGACATTGCGGCCGATGCGCCCCGTGCCGGCAACTCCGATAGTCTTGCCGAACAGATTAAAACCGCCGAGGTTTCTGATGTTGTAATCGGTACCTTCCCGCAGTTGGTTGTAGGCATGATAAATGCGGCGGGTCACACACAGCAAAAGCGCGAAGGTGAATTCCGCGACCGGATGCGCCGCGTAGGTGGTGACATTGACGACATGGATTCCCTTACTACGGGCATGCTCTACATCAATATGGTCAAAACCCATCGAACGGGTGGCGATTAATTTCAAGTCGGGTAGCCGGTCAATGAGCGGCGCACGGATTTCAGAATTCACGAATACAGAAACAATTTCCGCGCCCATCGCTTTATCGAGCGTCTCCGGTGTCAATTTTTCGCTGAAATAGCTGACTATGTGTCCAGCAGGTAGCTGTGTCATCAAACTTTCTTGCTCTCCCGGCATGACCTCAAAAAATGAAATGTTCATATCGTTTATTGTATCGCTGTGTGTGGGAAATGAAAACTCCCCGGCAATTGAAAATTACCGGGGAGCATCAGTATCGGCGACACATGCTCACACAATTCGTCTTCGATTTCGTCCGCTAACAAGATGGCGCGGCGCGGAATGAGCAGCTCGTCAAACAATCCCACATCAGCCATAAGCTCTCCTGCGTGTGAAACGATCTGAACATTTTTACGACAATATCATGGATGAGTCAATGGCTGGCAGCATGTTCTGTCTGTGGTATGATATCCGCCATGGAACATAACGCATCAAACGATGCCCACATGAGCCGTCGCGAACGGCGTGAGACTATGCGTTCACAGAGGGGAAGCAACTCCCTCCGGCAGAGCCCGTCTCGTATGTTGCGCCGTATGCTGATTTGGGGCGGTTCGCTCGTGGCAATCGGACTCATCGGCTGGGGGATGGTGGAGCTGTCAAAAAACGCCCAGCTACCCGTTGAAAGCGGAGTATTATCTGTCGCCGTTGACGCTCAAGATAACATGCAGGGCCCCGCAGATGCCGAAGTCACTCTCACGGAATACAGTGATTTTCAGTGTCCCGCCTGTGCCGCCTTCGTTCCGGTCATTGCAAAAGCGTTTGCGGAGCCGGAATTGAAGGGCAAGATTCGTCTTGCATACCGCTATTTCCCGCTCTCCATTCATCCGAATGCCCAGCTAGCGTCGCAGGCGGGACAGGCAGCCGCGCTGCAAGGGAAATTCTGGGAAATGCACGATGTGTTATTCGAAAAACAGGATATTTGGTCACCGCTCTCATCAAAGGCAGCCCGCGATGCTTTCGTAGGATACGCGCAACAGTTAGGGCTGGATACGGGCAGGTTTCTCTCGGATATCGATAATGCCGCCGTCAAAGACCGTGTCAAAACTGATGTAGACAGCGGAACGGCGTCCGATGTGAACAGCACTCCGAGCTTCTTCGTGAATGGTGTGCGCATGACTCACCCGCAGAGCTATGAAGAGTTCAAACAAAATCTTATCAACGCCCTCGATGCAAATAAATAGGTGGCTGATTATTGTTCTGTTTTCTGCGGCTCTCATCGGTTTTGCCGATTCCGCATATCTCACTGCGCAACACATCCGCGACGTGATCCCTCCCTGTGTTGTTCTGAATAATTGCGAGCTTGTGCTTACGAGCAAATATGCCTCGGTCGGTCCGGTGCCGGTTTCCGCGCTTGGCATTTTGTACTACGGTACGCTGCTGGTATTGCTCATCGCGTATCTTGATGTCTGGAATCGCCGCATTTTGCACTGGGCGTGCTGGCTGGTAAGCGCGGGGATGCTCGCATCGCTCTACTTCGTCTATGTCCAGTTGTTCATCCTCGGCGCACTCTGCCCTTACTGCCTGATTTCGACGCTGATGACCCTCATCCTCTTTTCCATTTCCGTGTACATCATGCGCATCGATTGACGCTTCCCTAAAATCGCGAATCTCGTTATACTTAACCCCATATCTAAATTTCACCAATGGAACCCGAAATGAATTCTGTCAGCACTGAACCGACGAAGGGCTTTATGGTCAGCATTCCGATGGCAATTTTAGTTGCAGCTGCAATGGTGTCAGGGTCGGTGCTATATGTCGGTTCTGGTGGAAATACTGCTGCACTGTTTCCTTCGGCGCTGCAGCCGACCGCCGAGGCGCCAAGCGGCGATGCGCCCGTGGTGGTAAAAGACCCCTCGACGCTGTTTTCTGCCGATGACCCGATGGTTGGCAACTCGAAGGCGAAAGTCACTATTGTCGAGTTCGGTGATTTCCAATGCCCCTACTGCCGTCGTTTCTGGAAGGACACCTACGGACAACTGAAGAAAACATACATCGACACCGGAAAAGTCCGCTTTATAACTCGCGCATTCCCTCTGTCGTTCCACCCGGCCGCAAAGCCAGCCGCACTGGCGTCGTTGTGCGCCAAGGAGCAGGGAAAATTCTGGGAGTACCGCGACAAGATGTTCGGTGAACAGGAAAAACAGGGGCAGAATACCATTACCTTTGGCGTACCGGAGCTAAAAACATGGGCCGCGGCTATCGGATTGAACGCCCAGCAATTCAACTCGTGTCTCGACACACAAAAATACACCGGCAAAGTTGATGCCGATACCGCCGCAGGCTCCGC
>JBBTQV010000027.1:0-5809 GCA_038065515.1 Patescibacteria group bacterium
GACACCTCGCCGAACCGTTCGAGGTTCATAATGTCATCGATTTTCAGCGAGTAAAGGTCAGCCGCATCCTGCACAAAGCCGGCATCCATCAGTGCGTCAATGATTTTCGGACCGACGCCGTCAATATTCATCGCGTTGCGGCCGACGAAGTGGTAGATGGCTTCGCGCTTCTTGGCAGGGCAATCGCTGTTGCCGCACTTGAATGCGACCTGCTCCGGGTCTTTCTGCACCGGCTCTCCGCAGATGGGACAGCGTTTCGGCATATGAAATACTTTTTCTTTGCCCGTCCGCAGTTCGGAAAGCACCTTGATAATATCCGGAATGACATCCCCCGCCCTGCCGACGATGACCGTGTCGCCGATTTTCACCCCCAACCGGGCAATCTCATCCATGTTGTGCAGTGTCGCACGGGAGACCGTTGTGCCGCCGATATTCACCGGTTGCAAAACAGCCACCGGCGTCAGCACGCCCGTGCGCCCCACTTGCACAATGATATCTTCGACGATGGTTTGCGCTTGCCTCGGAGCGAACTTGAATGCGATGGCGCCGCGCGGCGCTTTGCCGACAATGCCGACGAGACGGTAGGTATCGTTGTCGTTGACCGAAATCACCGTTCCGTCGAATTCATAATCCAACGAATCGCGCTTTGCCTCCCATTCGTGATAGAACGCGAATACCTCTTCCGTATTGGATGCCACGCGACCATGCGGGTTCACCGCCAGCCCCCACTGGCGCAGCGCATCGTATTCCGCTTTGTGAGACTCAAATGCGCCGCCATAGGTACCGTCGATGCCGACAATGCTGTACGCATAAAATGAGAGCTTGCGGCCGGCAGTAACCGAAGGGTCCAGCTGACGAATGGTCCCCGCCGCAAGATTGCGCGGATTCGCATGCGTTTTTTGACCGGCACGCTCAAGCTCCTTGTTGATCCGCTCGAACTCGCTCTTCTTCAGGAATACTTCCCCGCGCACGAGTAGGAGCGTCGGGATTTTTCGCTCATCGGAACGCAACCGGAGCGGAACCGCATCCACGGTGCGGATATTCTGTGTGACATCCTCCCCCGTCATCCCGTCCCCGCGGGTGGATGCCTGCACAAGCAGTCCGTCTTCATAGCGCAACTCGACGGCAAGTCCATCCATTTTCAGGTCGCAGTAATACTCGCCCTTGTACGGGTGGCCTAGAATATTCTCCAGCCGCTGGAGCCAGTCACGTATATCATCTTCTGAAAAGGCATCGTTGAGAGAAATCATCCGGCCCGGATGCGGTACTTTCGTGAACCCTTCCAATGGTTTCCCCGCGACGCGTTGCGTCGGCGAGTCGGGCGTCACGAGATCGGGGTATTGCTGTTCCAAATCGAACAGCTCCTTTTTCAGGGAATCCAGCGCATCATCGGAAATCGAAAACTTGTCGAGCACATGATACTCGTACCGGTAGTGGTTGATGAGCGTGCGTAATTTCCCGATGCGTTCTCTGGCTTGGGTCTTATCCATCATGATGGCAATGATATCAAATGGGACCGAATAAACGATTCAATGCCCGCGAGAATGGTTTCCCGTTTATCCGGAAAGCTTCCGGCAACTTGGATCGAGAATGTATAGAGCTTATCTTGAGGAGCCCGAAGCCATTTACGATTCTTGTGTAACAGCACCAACAGCGTTGTCATTGCAATGCGTTTGTTCCCATTCTGAAACGGATGGTTCTTGATCATCAAATAAAAGAGGTTCGCCGCCTTTCGAATCAGCCCCTGATAGAGGTATTTCTTTTCATATTTCTGGAACGGCGTCGCGAGACAACTCTCCAGAATATCGGGAAACCTGGTACCGAATGACGGAATCGGCTCGTCCCATTCCATCAAGCGCTGCGCAAGATGAAATGCGATATGTTCTACATCGGCTAGCTTCAGTTCTTTCGGTCTCATTCTTTGCCCAGTCGCCGGAGCACCTCCCCATATTCGGCGACTGCTTTATCGACGCCAGATTCAACCTCTTTGCGCCGCTCCGGATTCAAAACTTTTCCGGCAGCTTCAAGAATGTCTTTTCTTGAAATGAGGTAATTCCGACCGAATTTTTCGGCTCTTATTTTCCCTTCTTTGATTTTTTGGAATACCGCGATGCGACTCACTCCAAGCACTTTTGCAGCCTCCGCGGTTGTATAATAATCTGTCGGTTTCATGCAAAAATAGTAGCATAAAACCTCAAAAAATCAAAACTTAACATAGGTAAAGTTTTGATGCTACTGGCTGATTTCCAGTGAGCGGCGTACGCCGCGGTAGGTACCCGTGGCGCGGAATTGAAATGATGTACTTCCCAGCGTTGCGCAATTATCAGTTACATCCGGCGTACCCGCCGCCAAATTGACGACGGTATAGGTCGCCGAGTTAGCAAACTCCATCGCGGGCTGATCGCTGTTCTGACGGGCTTCAAAAAGACATTTCTCGGCAGCGCTGTCGGCGGCGTAGAGGGCCACAACCGAGTCCCGGGCCGCGACTGCGCTTTTGAGTTTTCCCAGAAACAGCGAATTGAGCGTCAAACCGATGGCCAACATCGAGGACATGGTGAGCATGGCGTAGATGAGAATGGAGCCCCGTTGCCTGGTGTGCATCGTCATTGTGAAAAATCAACGGACAAATCACGCGAGATGATCGTGGTCTGCAACGATACCGAATTCACCGAACGCCCGGCCGTCGTCTGTAGTGTTATGGGAATTGTCACTCGTGTCTGTTGTCCGTCGGTTCCCGATCCGCTCACGCAAAACGCAAACGATGAAATATCGACATCGGCAGATGTAATCTGTTCCCCATTGCGGGTGATGATTCCGGTCGCAGACGGCCGGCTATACTCATAGCTCACCGTACCGTTCACGGGGTGTTGGATAACCAGTTTGTTCGTGGTCTGCGGATCCACCGGGTTGCACGAGGTGTCTCCGCCGGTGATGGTGCTGACGCGGACTTCACGCGTAATCGATTCGAGCACATACAGGGCATTCTCCTGAATCTTCTGAATGCCTGACGCCCGGCGTTGCATGTCCAACGCCTGCAGGAACAGACCGCTGACACCGGTCACGACGAAGGCGAAAATGCTCGCCGCAACGAGCAGTTCGATGAGCGAGAAGCCGGATTGTTTGTTTTGGTGCGGGGTCATTTGGTCCAGTCAAATAGATGATACTCAACAACGACCGACTTCGGGATTGAACGCTCGGCCCAGGTAACTTCACTGTTCACCACAAGCTCGGCATCGGTCGCCCCCGGCACAATCGTAATCTTCCGGCTGAACGGCGAGTCGGTTCCAGTCGTGTGCTGATAGAGCCCAGAAGTTGTATCCCGCTTCATCGGCAATGTTGTTTTCACGGGCGTCAGCGATGAAGAATCCCATGCGACTTGGCACCCCTGCGCGCAGAGGGTGAGCCCCGTATCGAACGGCTGGCCCGCGAACCAATTCGCGTCGCGCAGGGCACGGACAATCTCAACGCCTTCCTGCGCAAGATTCGACGCGATGAGCGAGTTCCGGATACGGCCGGATAGTCTGATGGCATCCGTCGCGAGAATAAATGTTGGCACCAGAGCCGTCGACAGCAATACAAGAGACACGAGCGCCTCCACAAGCGTGAATCCGGCTTCACGGCTATTGTATTTGTCCTGATGTCGTGACATTGATTTGCCGGCAATCCGCAGAAGGACATGATACGGTCCCCTTTCGTCGGACGATAATCGTGGCTTTCGCGTTTGTACTTACTCCATCGATATATGTTTTTGGATCAGGCGGTTCAAAGAAAATATCCGGAGCGGGCATAGCGATTTCAAGTACGGAATTTGAAATGAAACTCTCCCGGACTTTTTCACTTTCGCCATCGACATATACATAGTTCTTGGATATGCAGGCAACCGGATCAGATGCCGGACCGGCATAGACGATAGAGCCCGTATCTTCAAAATGAATTCCGTAACCGCACCGCGAGGAGCCACCCTTGGTTCCGAACAGTGCGCCGGAAAGCGCCATGGATTGTGCCTCCCGTATGGCATCCTTTACTATCAGCGTAGTCTGATTCAAATCCGTACGCGTGCGTGAAAAATTCGCAATCAAGAGGCCGGTGATGATGACCGTGATACTGACAACTACGAGCACTTCAATGAGAGTGAAGCCATCATGCCACGAATCTACGAATCTGACACGAATGCTACGAATGAAATTCCGTATTCGTGGTATTCGGATTGATTTGTAGATTTGTAGGTTGTAGGACATCAGACCATAGGAGTGAACAGTCCACTGATAAAAGCGAACGGGCCGGGCAATATCATGGCAACGATGGCGGTGGCGACCCAGAACGAGCCGAACGGCAGTGCGGTCTGCATATTCGCCCGTTTGGCAAGTATCAGAGCCACACCGACAAACGCGCCTGACCAGATAGCAATCAGCGTAACGCCAACCGCGACGGGATAGCCGAACAGTACGCCGATGACGAACGCCAGCTTTACATCACCCAATCCGAGCCAGCGGCCGCGGGACACCAGATACAGCAGTCCCAGAAAACCGGCAAGCAGTGCTCCGGTTGCGAATGTGTTGACCAGTTGGTCCGGCCGTTGCGTCACCAGCCGCGCTCCCGCAACAATGAATAAGGGCAGTAAAATGACATCGGGCAGAACGCGGTGTTTCAGGTCGAAGAAAAACAACGATACCAGCGCAAACAGCACGAGATAATCGATACCATACCACAGCGATGGGACGCCGTAGCGGAATGCGTAGAGACCCAATACGCCCGCCATCGTGAGTTCCAGCACGGGGTACAACTTCGCTATCGGCGCATGGCAATAGTGGCACTTGCCGCCAAGCACCAGCCAGCTAACCAACGGGACCAAATCAAACCATGCCAACGCATGATGGCACTGCGGGCACTGCGACCTCCCCGTGGCGACGCCGCGCCAGTGTGGCCAGCGGTCCAACAGCACGCTCAAAAAGCTGCCCGACAGAAGCCCTACCAGAACTGCGATGAGTGTTGTCATGCTTCCCCATTATAGCAGAAGACCCGCATCCGCCAGTTGGCGGGGCGGGTCTTCTGCGTTCAACGCGCAATTACTTTGCGCCCTGATCGTAGACGCAGTCATCCGCCGCAGTAGTGCAAGCGGTGTCTGCCGTCCCGTCTTTGCATGTTCCAGCTCCTATATCGGCCTGCGTCAGGTCGGCATCGCTTTTCAGTGCCGCCGCAGGCTGCTCAAGCTCTGCCGCAATCTGATATTTCACTCCGCTCATGCAATAGTTATACGCGGCATTCGTGCTTGGATCCTTTGGCACTTTGCCGTTGGAGAAGTATTTCGTGAGCGTTGCATCAGCAATATCGGCCGGATAGGTACCCGTGTCTTCGTAGTATTGCTCGGCGGCACTGCGAATCTGATTTACCGCCGTGATGCGCTGGGTGTCGCGCGCCTTTGCCCGAGCAGAACCCAGTTGCAATAATACCAGCGTGGCGAGAATACCGATGATGGCGATGACCACCAACAGCTCGACCAGCGTGAAACCTTTCTGATCCTTTCTCCGCAGAGTCCATACGCCTTTGAAAATTCCCATATGAGATTCGTTAGCAATACCTTTCTATTATATACCTCCCCTCCCAGATGCAAGCCGCACTGTGAACAGCTAAGCGATGCCGACCATTGAATACAGCGGCAGGAGGATGCTGGAAACGAGCACTGCGACACCCAACCCCAAGATGACCACCAGTACCGGTTCGATGAGCGAGGAGATGCTGTCGATGCGATTTTCCGATTCCGCGCGGTAGAACTTGCTGACATGCCCGAGCATGAAGTCCATCTTGCCGG
>JBBTQV010000028.1:0-15654 GCA_038065515.1 Patescibacteria group bacterium
CGGCATCAGGATTATCAGCAAAATACATTCGAACTTTGTTTAATACACACCGCCAGATTTCCAAGTTTGAACCGTAGAGTTTGCAAGGCTTTTTGAGCCTTGTGACGGTTTCGGAGGTTCGATCTTGGAAACTTGCAAATCCATAAGAACATCAAAGACTGGCGTCCATATTGGCGTCAGTTTTTGATTTCTGACGACAAAACCCTCAAAACAAAGCTTCATCAGTGTACGCTTTTGATGCAATCCACTGGTCTGGAATACCTTGTCCGCATGATCCGTGAAGTCCAGCAACGAAAGCCAACCCAACTATCAAGAATCCAAACCTGATATACGCCGGTTCTGCCTTAAGTTTGCCCGGATCACAGGCTTCACCCGTTGTTGCCCCTAAGGCGAGCGTTCCGAGCCCAAGTCCCACCGTGACACCTTCTAAATCCGTAACACCCACCGTTGCCCAAAATTCGAGCCCAGGGACGAGCGGTGTGCCGGAAAAGACCACGATGTACGGAACGGATGTGCCTTCTAGCACTTCTTTGCTCAAACAATACCGGTCCGAATTAGGACTCGATAGTCATTCATATTATGGACGGCACGCTGGCCGGAACCGATGCGTGGTTTACAAACCCAGCATCGCAAGTAAGTGCTCACTACGGCATCGGGAAAAACGGCGAAGTCCATCAATATGTCAAAGAGGAAGATACTGCTTGGCACGCTGGTCGTGTAGATGCCCCGATTTGGAAGTTTATAAAACCAAAGATTAATCCTAACCTCTATACGATCGGGATTGAACACGATGGAAAGCCAAACGACATCTGGACTGAAGCGATGAAACAAGCGAGTGCAATAATGATCCACGAGATCTGCCAACGCTGGCAAATTCCGGTCGACCGTGATCACATTGTCGGCCACTTTGAAATTTATTCCAAAAAGCCGAATTGTCCAGCAACCGATAAAAGAATACTGGACGAACTTGTTGCCCTTGCCGGAGGTCACACACCAAACACTTCGGTCGAGGAGGGTGTGAGGAAAATTGAGGAAGGACTATCTGAACTGATGGTAATCCCCCGACTGGTAGCGCCTCCAACACTTGCATGATATAATTTGCATATTGTACTAATCTCATATTTATATGAAAGAACTTGAAAAAATGTTGGCGGGTCTGTTCGCGAAGCTGCCGAATCTGCCGGTGAATATCAAGCAGGTCATCGTGAAGATAGCTCCGTATCTGGCGGTCATCGGTGTTATCTTGTCGCTTCCAGCGGTTCTCGCACTCATCGGCCTGGGCGCAATCGGCAGTTCGATTTCAGCCGCATCCGGCGCATGGGGTTATGCGGGCAGCGGAACACTTGCGGTTGCATTTGCGACCGTCAGCGTTGTGCTGATGGCCCTTGCCATCAAAGGGTTGTTTGCCCGCACATTGTCCGGTTGGCAGTTCATGTATTACAATGCGTTGGTCGGCGGAGTCTACTCTCTTATCCGCGTAGACATCATGAGCTTCATCATCGGCACGGGCGTGTCGTTGTACCTTCTGTTCCAGGTCAAGTCTTACTACCGCTAGCTCTTGCAGTTTTGCAAACGAACGGGGCCCTTCGGGGCCCGTTCGTTTTTTGCCAAAATGCCTATAATATGGTAGATTCTATCGCTGGACTCACTGTTATGCCATCTAAAATCTCTCCCAATTATTCCGCCCCCTCCTCCGCCAAGGCTTCGGTGGGCAGGCCACCCGTTGTGGTGGTATTGGGACATGTCGACCATGGCAAAACAAAGCTGTTGGATATGATCCGTGAGACGAACATCGTTGAGGGCGAGTCGGGCGGCATCACCCAGCACATCGGTGCCTATCAAGTTGACATAACGACAAACGACAAACGACAAACGACAAAAAAGATTACCTTTCTCGATACCCCCGGACATGAGGCATTCACCGCAATTCGTAGCCGCGGCGCCAAAGTCGCCGATATCGCCATTCTGGTTGTGGCAGCCGACGAATCGGTGAAGCCCCAAACCAAAGAGGCTATCAGTATCATCAAAGAAGCGGGCATCCCCTGCGTGGTAGCCATTAATAAAACTGACAAGGAAGGATCAAATCCGGCAAAAGTGAAGCAGGATTTGGCCCAGGAAAATATCCTTGTCGAAGAATGGGGCGGACAAACTCCGGCTGTGGAAATATCCGCAAAGACCGGTGTCGGTATCCCGGAACTTTTGGAGATGGTGCTTCTGGTCGCAGAATTACAGGAACTCAAAGAGATTACCGGCGGACCTGCGTCGGGCATTATTATCGAATCAAATCTCGACAAGCGGCGCGGGTATGTTGCCACGGCGTTGGTACAGGAAGGCATTCTCCATGTCGGCGACTGGATTGTGGTCGGCCATGTGGTCGGCAAGGTGAAAAGTATGGAAGATTTTCTCGGACGGGTACTGGAAGAAGCGCGTCCGTCGCAACCGGTGCTGTTGACCGGATGGCAGGAAGCCCCACGCGTCGGCGGACAATTCCGAACCGCATCCGCAAAGAAGGCTGCCGAAGAATTAGCGGCCGATTCCATCACTCCCCCGCCCATTGCGTTCAACACCTATCGCGGTGAACAACCGGCCGGCAGTGAGCGTCTCACGCTGAATATTATCTTTAAGGCGGATGTCGCGAGTTCATTGGAGGCCATCGAGCTGTCCATCGGCGCAATCAAGAACGAGCAGGTTGGTATTCGCGTGCTTGATTCAGGTATCGGAAATATTTCGGAAGCCGATGTGAAAACCGCCGCCGCAAAAGGTGCGGTCATCCTGGGTTTTCGCGTGCAAACGGACCCGGCCGCCGCAAAACTGGCAGAGCGCGACGGCATCACGGTTGCATCGTTCGATATTATTTATGAACTCATCGAGGCGATCCGCAACAAGCTCGCCGCTCTTCTGCCAACGCAGACCCAGCGTTCGGTCATCGGCAAGCTCCGCGTTCTGGCGATCTTCAAGAAGGACGCGCGCGCGATCATTCTGGGCGGCCGCGTTGTGTCAGGAGTTGTGAGAAAAGGCGCAGTCGTGGACCTTGTGCGCGGCGAAACGATTACCCGTGTCGGGAAAATCTCCAGTCTCCAACAGGAAAAGGTGGACACCGCAGAAGTCGGTCAGGGCGTGGAGTGCGGCATGCGTATCGACACATCGGCATTTGACGGCGATATTCAGGAAAATGATACACTGGAGTTCATCACCGAAGAGCAAGTGAAGCAACTGTTATAACTTGCATTGTTATCCATTACCACCTATGATACCTGGGTGGGAATCAAATATGCCGTCAACGAAGCTTTCTTTTCCCGGTGGCATTCAAAGATGGCCTATCTCCTCGGTTATCTGTATGCCGATGGATCTCTCACGGATGCGCCGTATATGCGAGGAAAGTATATCAGCGCAACAAGCACAGATAGAATCATGCTTGAACGCATGAAGCAATGGATGCGCTCTGGCCACACCATCGTGACATTACGGCGTGATGCACGGTACCCCGGGAAGACGCGATACATATTCAGGATAGGAAGTCATAAGATATTTGACAGTCTTGTACGACGAGGGCTCTACTCGAATAAATCGCTCACAATCTCATTCCCCTTTGTACCACCCGCCCACCTATCTCATTTTGTAAGAGGTTATCTGGACGGCGACGGATGTATTTATCGAGAAACGGGTACCGGAAGCAAGGGGCAGCGTATTCTAAAACGGTTGGCGGTTATTTTCACTTCTGGAAGTCCCCGATTCTTGCAAGGCCTCGAAAGAGTACTAAGAGATACTCTGAACCTCCCGCAGAAAGAAATCTATTCCTCACATCGCTCTCTACAGCTGCGATATTCAACACATGACAGCATGAAGATATGCAATTTCATATATCACAGAGCTCCGGCTGAATGTTTCCTGAAAAGAAAGTATGATATATACAGATTGTATCTTGCGCAAAGAAATGGTGCCGTGGTGAAGTAGCTAACACATCGGTCTGCAAAACCGACATCCGCGGGTGCAACTCCCGCCGGCACCTCACAAATGAATATGCTTGGGTGGCGGAATTGGTATACGCACTCGACTTAAAATCGGGCGCCGCAAGGCATGTGGGTTCGACTCCCACCCCAAGCACACAAAACGATTTATCGTTTTGTAGCGGGAATCGAACGGCCGGGGCGATGCGACGCCAGAAGGGGTCGCCGCGAGGCCCGGCTTCGAGGCCCCGGCTCGCGACGGCGAGACGGCGACCGAGGACGATTCCCACCCCAAGCACACAATCATCATGGAATTCCTATCAAAACACATCCCGCTGGGAATCTTACTGACAATATCTTCCCTGGGGGTAATACTTGGCGATACATTTGCTAAATCTTGGTCTCTGAATCAACGGGCCTTGTTTTTGCTCCTCGCCTTCGCCGGTTACTTCATTTCCTCGCTCTTCTATATCCCCACACTCCTGAAAGAAGGGCTCATTATCACATCGGTCATCTGGGGAGTGGTGAGCACAATGGGCTTTGTAGCGGTCGGCGTACTGATATTCCATGAGAAGATTTCGGGAATTGAGCTAGTTGCTGTCGTGCTAGGTATTTGTTCTTTGTTCGTGTTCGCCATCAGTCATAAATAAATGCTCTTGTCGTTCAATGGATAGGATGCCTCCCTCCGAAGGAGGCGATGCAGGTTCGATTCCTGCCGAGAGCACAAAATGCATGGCGCCCGGAAGGGCGTTTTGCATTTTATGCTCGAGAGCGGCCAACTGCTTGGCCGCGTGTAGGAATCGAAGGGCGGAACCGTAATCCGACAGCAGACGGATTCGGTGAGCCCGGGAGCCCGGAACCGAGACGCGACGACGGCCGCGTCGAGAGCGGAGGGTGGTTCCTACCGAGAGCACTTTATTTCTGCGTCACCACCAGACCGATGGCGACTTTGTCTCCATCCTTGGAAATAGTCACCACGAGTTCGCGGGTATCTTTGGTGCCGCCGAGCATCAGACCGCCGTCTACTTCATAGCTTGCGTTCACCTTCCATCCCTTCGCAGGGACTTCCGATTTATACCAGCTCATCACTTTATCGATACTATCGGTTATCTCCAGTCCGGCGTAGTGTCCTCCCCCTTGCTGTTGCGCAGATGCCACCGAACCCTGCACTATCGCGCCTGGATAGAGCGGAACATCGTTCGGGAAATCTGCGGGAAGCTTGGCGCTGGTTGACCATGTCCCATCGTCGGTTTTTACCGTTACATCTCCATCATCAGAATTAACATCCGCATTACCGCCCGTTGCCGCCTCAATCGCCCGCTCGGCCGCTGACTTGCCCAGAAACCGGTTCGCCGCACCGGCGACCACCAGCACCGCAACCACAACTCCGGCTATCGTGAGTGTTTTTTTGTTCATGTGAATATGTTTCTACTCCCCCATCGTCGCGTATCCGGCATCCATTTGCAACCCATCACGAAATTGTGCATGCTCCGGACATCCTCACAGGAGAGAACCTTGAAAACTATACTGTTGCTCCTGCTCATGCAGGCGATGACCGGCAATCGCCCATTCACGCGTTCCGTCTTTCAGGGCGAAACGATCATCCTGCAACTAACCGAACAGCAATGCTCCGGGACAATTGCCGTGTTTAGCAGAGCCTATGTGTGTCGTCCAGACAACTCAATTGTCGTCGGCGTGGATTTTTTGGCACAGCCGAATACCTACACCGTGACCGACGATGACGCACCCATTGGCACCCTGTTGGTCATGGCCCGTTCGTATCGGACGCGACATCTAAGCTCGCGAGCGTGTAAGCTGTCACCAGAAAAGTGCATCTCGTTGAAAGAACGACGAGCCCAAGAACGCCGGCGCATCCTCACCGCACTTGCCAGTGGTCCTGTCATCTATACCGATCAATTCCCCGCTGGTATCGAATTTCAGCATCCACTGGAACCCATCAAGCTGACCGGCCTCTTCGGCGACCGGCGATTCTTTGGGAAGTCACCAAGTTGGCACCGAGGTGTCGATGTGTCGGCTGCTATTGGAACGCCGATTGTCACCGCAAGCTACGGTGCCGTGGTACTTTCCGAAGAGTTCCTCCTGGAAGGCGCCACCGTCATCATCTATCACGGGAGCGACATTTCTACGGTCTATCTGCACTTGAGCAAGAGTCATGTCCAACGCGGACAAACCGTGAATTCCGGCGATATCATCGGTTTGAGCGGCAGTTCAGGCTCGAGCGGACAGCCGCACCTGCACTTCGGCGTGTATATCAACGGTGCCATCGTCGATCCCATTGCGTTCATCGAACAATTCAATCGTTTTCTGTACACGGAGGACCCATAGTCCTCCGTTTTTATTTCCCCGATGTATAAGACATCGGGGAAATAGGCAGAATTGCCGCGGTAACACCGCTTTGGCAATTCTGAGTTACTTTATTTCTTCATCCCCTTCAGAAACTTCTGATGCACTTCGCGCAGACCCTTGTCGGTGACGTGGGTGTAGATTTGTAGAAAAACCAATCCCGCCAGTGTGGCGGGATTGGAAACGAAGGAGAGTTGCGCGACCGGAAAAACACAAACCGATTGTCAGCGTTCCACCTGTTGTCGGGATTCGCCCAGTTGTCGTTGAGCCACAAGCCATCGGCGTTGCGTTCGACATTGAACACATTCGGCTTGCCATCCGAGTCGGTATTGTATGAGATGCCTCCCGTGCCACTGCCCCTTGAGTTCCGTACGAGAACGCCCTCATCAAGTACTTCAGTTACTTAGGCAATCCTTCTCATACGAAGAGTCCTCTTGAGGCTGTATCGTATTCGGCATCTCCTATGCCATAGCACCCCAGACCAAGTAATCCTTGTTTTTTAAGAGACCCAATATCATCCTTGAGCATGTCTCTGGATTCGGCCGCCAGAAGCCTAAGGCGATTCCACGGACATCTGAAGTACATCCGCAAGAAATTACATCTAGTGACCGCCGGCAGATTCGCCTACTACCGTAGAAATCATATCAAAAAAATTCTAAGGCCGGCAAGCCATCGGCTTGCCGGCAAAAAAACAAATGACCAAGTGTCAAAGGAACCAAAACAAGGATTACTTGCGCGACCGGAAAAACACAAACCGACCGCCAGCGTCCCACCTGATGCCGGGATACGCCCAGTAGTCGCCGAGCCACAAGCCATCGGCGCTGCGTCCGACACGGAACACACCCGGCCCGCCATCCGAGCCGGTAATTGGCTCCATGGCAATGTATTTCCATGCGTTGAGCGTCTGGTCGAGGTGGGTTAACCGGTAATGAGGGCCGACTTCGGCCGGACACAACTGGAGTCCAAGCTTTCTGGCTCTGTAATAAATATCTTGCGTAGTCGCTCCGCCTAGAAAACCTAGGTCACCGACACGGAGCTCCACCAAGTCAAGTGATTCTAGTCGCTTAGAAGTGCTGAAGTTTTTGCTCTTGAGCATGCCTTGAGCGCGCTCACCGACTTTAACATTATTCTCCTTGAGTTGTTTTTGAAGTTCTTGAGATGTTTTGCCGCCGATAGTGAGTTTTTCAAAATGTATTCTGCCTTCAGGAAAAGAGGTGTAGAGATGGTCGAGGGGCAGGTTGAAAATACCGGGGAAGAGGGGGCCGATGTATGCTTTGGTGGATTCTTGAATATCCTGTTGAGTGTGGGCAATTTGTTCGGGCGTACAATCAAGGAGTATCGGCGCATCAACCTTGGGATCGCGCCGGGAGCGAAGCTCTTGGATACGCGGATCGCGGTCGTAGCCAAATCCTTCAATGGGCGCATCCAACTCGTAGAGGAAGGTGAGGTCGGATGCGGTGAAGGACTCGTTCTTCTCATGCATCGCGGCGAGTTTGGTCATCCGCTTCATGTCGGCAGTGGCCTTGCGGTATGTTTCCGCCCCGGGGAATTCTTTCATCTTCTCCTCGGCGATAGGAGCCATGTTCCCTTCAAGGTTTTGATTGCTGTCGGCTACTCCCCTCACCTCGCCGATGTGGTCTCCCTGCATGCGAATGGCAATGCGGGGAATGGCAGGCCTCCCCTGTTTGTCGTTGGTGTAATATACATAAAAATCACCGCCTTGCAGTTGGGCTTGTGCCGTGCCGAATCCTTTGGTGCACCATGCGGCGCCCTTGTTCTGCAGGGACGCCCATAACGCTGTGGGGTCGGTGCCTTGCTGATATTTCACCCATTTTCCTCCTGTCTCTTCTCGCATGCTCGGAGTAATCTCTCCGGCCTGATGAATGCCCTCGGCATACTGCTTGGCAAAGGGAAATTTGGCAAAGTCCACGGCTTTTTCGATGGTTACCAACTGATCTTCAGGTATGTTCTCCAGTGCCGCCGCCTGCTGTGCTTTTCTCACGCGAGCCAGCATCTCGGGGTCACGGGCCGATTCAATCATCTGCTCCACATACGCCAGAGCGCCACGGTCAATGTCGGGGAAGAGGCGCGTGCTTCCCGGAGACCGCTTTGTGAATTCCCTCTTGTCTTTGTCGTAGTCGCCGAGTTCAAGAATGTTGCGGAATGCATAGTACCGAAACCAGATCGGGTAGGGTTCGTTCGCATCTGAAAGATACGATATCCAGTTATCAAGGGATTTTTCCAAATCCTCAACGGCAATGTTACCACGCTGTTCCAATTCCTGTTCACCATACTGCGCCTCAATGCCCAATTCCTGTGCGGCACGCTCTTCAACACGAGCGGCACCCTTCGCCATCTTCTCTTTGTTGGGTCGCATGTATTTGTTCATCACCATTTCGCGAAGAAGCGAGAGCGCACGGGGACGCGGCTCGCCTCCAAACATCTTCTTTTGCTGTTTCTTCTCCGGATCCAGCGCGAGCCGCTCAAGACGGTCGAGATATGCCTCCACGCGGTCTGCCTTGGTGTCGGGGATGCGTTCACCACCTCGGCGAGCCTTCTCGACAGCGCGCGTGACCGGCTTGGAGCCGGGAAGATCTGGGTATTTCTTTTCGAGGATTGGTTTTTCCATATCGGGCTATTCTAGCTCTTCTTCCCTCCCTTGAGAAACTTCTGGTGCACCTCGCGGAGCCCCTTGTCGGTGACATGGGTGTAGATTTGCGTGGTGGTGATGCTCGAGTGGCCCAGCATTGCCTGCACCGAGCGAATGTCGGCGCCATTCCGGAGCAAATCGGTCGCGAAGCTGTGGCGGAGCGTATGGGGACTCACCTGTTTGCCCACGATACCCGCGGCGGTCGCGTGGATTTTCACGATGCGCTGGACCGAGCGGGCCGTGAGACGGAGGTTGTCGTACTTGCCGAACGAGAGATTGCGCGGGATGCGGATGAACACCGCGGGGTCGAGGTCGGTACGCTCCTTCATCCAGGCCGCCACATGAACCGATGCATCTTCGGAAAGGAATACGGGACGCACCTTTCCGCCTTTACCCCGGATGGAAAGCTCGCCGCGTTGCGTCGAAACCATGTCCCGGTTGAGCGAGCACAACTCGGAGACACGCATGCCCGTGGAAAAAAGCATCGCCAGCATCGCACGGTCGCGCAGCGCAGGAAAATCTCCCCCTTTTGGCGCCTCCAACAACCGTTCCAGCTCACCGGACTCCAAAAAACTCACTTGCCGGTCTTCCTGCTTGCCCAGTTCCACCCGTTCGGGCGCGACTGATTTGATTTGCCGTTTTGCGAGATACTTCAGAAAATTGCGGAGCGCGATGATGTGGTAGTTCTGGGTGATTCGCTTCAACGGCGCCTGCGTGTCGGGATCTTTGAACCGGTTGAGCCACAGCCGGTACTGACGAATCACATCTTCGGAGATGTCTTTGATGTCCCCTCCCGCGGTGGCGGTGGAAAACTGAATGAACCGATCCAGATACCGGCCGTAGTTCTCCACGGTCTTCATCGCGCGATTGCGCTCGATTTCCAAATATTCCAGATATTCAATCTTGATCTGCTTGATGGAAGGCATGCCGAAATCATACCAATATGTCGCACAATAAGCAAAAAGCAACGCGAGCATCGCTTTTCGCAGCCAAGGTTGTGCAACATGCCGCATATCGCACAACCTGGCCATATTGACGAACTGTGGATAATTGTGTATATATACCGCAACGCTGTTCACTGACAAAGAAAGGAAGAAGTCATGAAAAGACAGAAGGGCTTCACGATTATCGATCTTCTGATTGTGCTGGCCACCCTCGGCATCTTGACTGCCATCGCCATCCCGGCTCTCGTCGCGGCCCGAAACGAGGCCGACCTGAAGGTGTGCTACGGCATGGAAGTGGTTCCCCGTACCGCCGAGGAGAAGGATGCCGCCCGGCCGTACATGAAACAGCGGTTGGCCGAGCATCAGGCGGCATTCGATGCCATCGTTGTGGAACGGGAGGCGCTGATAAGCTCACCGCCCGCTTCGACAGGGCTGGAAGTCAAAGAGCGGATTCAGAAGCTCCGCGATATCGCTGTGCGGTACGACCGCATGCAGGATACCCTCACAACGGCCAAGAAAGTCTACTACTGGAGGCTCGGGATGGAGCCGGACCCGGAAAAGTAGTGCCGCCACGCCCGCCCTCACCGGCGGGCTTTGTTTTGATTGGATTTTGCCTATGCAAAATCCAATCAGGCAGAATCGCAGCGACTGTGTCGCTTAGGCGATTCTGAGCTACCTATGTTCTGGGCCATTGCGAAAATGGCCAAAGTATGCTATTCTTATACCATAGTAAGTAGTAATGACGGACAGCCGGTTCCCCTTGGGTACTGCCTGTCTCGTGTCCATATTCATGCTCACACCGAAGCAAAAAGCAAAATTGATAGGCGAGCACCAGGTCCACGAAAAGGACACGGGCTCACCGGAGAGTCAGGTCGCGCTGTTTTCAGCGGAGATTGTGGCGCTCACGAAGCATTTGAAGAAACATGCCAAAGATAACAGTTCCCGCGTGGGACTGTTGAAGATGGTCGCCAAACGCCGCCGCCTATTGGAGTACCTCAAGAGGACCGACGAAAAACGCTATGGAAAGCTGGCCACCAAACTGGGCCTTAAGAAGTAATTTCGGTTTTCAACCGCATGCCGGACCGAGTCACCATAAAACCAAATCCTCACCACCGCGTTGGTGTGTTTGTGGACATGCAGAATCTGTACCACAGCGCCAAGCACTTGCACAGTGCCCGCATTAACTTCGCCGAATTGGTCAAACTGGCCAGCTCGGAACGCCAAGTAGTACGCGCATTGGTGTATGTCGTCAAAAGCGGCGAAGGAGAGGAAGAAAAAGCATTCTTTGACGCTCTGGAAAAGAGCGGCCTTGAGCTGAAAATGAAAGACCTCCAAGTGTTCGCCGGAGGCGCCAAGAAGGCCGACTGGGATGTCGGTATGGCCGTGGATGCCATCTCGATGGCAAAACAGCTCGATGTCGTAGTGCTTGTCACCGGCGACGGCGACTTCGTCCCACTCGTCGAGTATCTCCAACACAACGGCATCATTGTTGAGGCTGTTTCGTTCGGCCGCTCCACCTCGCTTCGCCTGAAAGAAGCCGTGAACAACTTCACCGATCTCGATGAGCACCGCAAAGTGCTCATGCGCATCCCGGGCGGAGCCGCCCCGCGCACTGTGCGGACACCCCGCGTCCCCCGCCAGAAGCCTCCCACGAAGTAACCGCAATCACATGAATGTTCTCCGACCACATCAGGCCCTTGCCACGATTGTCGGCGTTCTCGCCGCAATTATTGCAGTCTGTGCGTATTTGGTAGCTGCGAATTTCTGGAGCTTCTGGCCGTACGGGTCTGAAGATGGTGTTGTCTGCACAATGGAAGCAAAAATCTGTCCTGACGGCACGGGAGTCGGTCGCACCGGACCGAATTGCGAATTCGCCGCCTGCCCCGGGGAAATTGTGTACACAAACAATCAGTTCGGATTTCAGATAGCTCTCCCGCAGAGTTGGACCGGTTATACGGTTGTGAATCAGAAAGAAGACATCTATGACCTCACCGGCGCGACCACGACCAACAACGGTGTTATCGCGCAATTCCCGATTTTCCGCATCCGGCATCCCCTCTCAACACTCGCCGTACCGCGTCAGGATATTCCCATCATGGTATTCACCACCGGCCAGTGGCGGTACATCCTTGCAGGAGAATATAATGTAGGCGCCGCACCAATCCCGCCATCGGAACTGGCCCACAACAGCCGGTATGTTTTCGCACTCCCCGCCCGCTATAACTACGCGTTCCCCGAAGGTTTCGAAGAAGTGGAGCGCATCCTTTCCGGCAAACCTGTAACCGCATTCGAGCCGGCTTGGTCGCAAACCTCTCAATCGGGTATCTCCGGAATCATGCTCACCGGCCCAACCTGCCCCGTCGTCCGCGTGAATGACCCATCATGCAACGACAAGCCGTACCAAGGACAATTCATCGTTCGTAAAGTATCGGGTGGTCCCGAAGTTGCGCGATTTTCGACCGATACAAACGGACGGTTCGAAGTCATACTCGCTCCCGGCACATACACGATAGAGCCGGTTCAGCACATCGGTCTCGGCAATCAACCGCAGTCTGTCGAAGTGAAAGCGGGCATCATGTCGGACATCACCCTCACCTTCGATACCGGAATCCGATAGCGGAAGTATTGAGCCATTAGTTGTCAGACGGTGGAGGTTCTGCGGTCGGTGTCGGTGTCTCTGGCGGGGTCGGCTCAATACCGGGCTGGGGCGTGACTGGAATTTCTGGCGTGGGAATTGGAGTTACTTCAGGAGCAATTGAAATTGAAGGCTCCGGGGTAGCGGACGGTTCGCCGTTTGGCGAATTGCCGCTTTGCTGTAACAGCGTCTTGAGCTGATTCTCATCAACACAAGTCTGACCTACGCATAACTGCTGTGTTTCGATTTTGTCCGCCACTAATCCCCTCACGGTCAGAATGATGTTCTTCAAGTAATCCAGGATACGCGCAAAAAGAGATGATTCGTCGGCTGTAAGTTCCGGAGAGTGATACGCGAGGTTCACAAAGACAAGAATTTTTGTTGTCTGTTGTGTGTTGTCACTTGCTTCAAGCGCGATACCGATGGTCATGCCGGCGGTGGTTGCTTTGACGGCGGTGCCGGGGAGGGTCGGAGAGAGGGAGAGGCGGTCACCGGGGAGGATGGGGCCATTCTCGAGGGAGATGCGGACAGGGACGCGGCCGGCCAGAGCGATGGGAACGGAGCCATCGGAGGGTTTCGCATCGGCGCCCGATTTGAATGCGTCGGCATCAATGAGCGCGGCGGGGTTGGTGGAGACGATTCCAATGACATGCGATACATCAAGCCCGTCCGAAGCCTTGGCGGAGGAGGGCGATGCCGAGGCCCTGATGACATGGGAAGGGTTACGGGGGTCCACTGCAACAATCTCCCCTGCCGAGAGGGTCGGGTCGGTGGTGGGGAAGGATTCGGCGTAGTCGAGACAGCCGGCAGAGGGAGCGCCGACACCGGTACAGTTGGAGGTGGCTCCGTGGGAGAAGATGCTTCCTCGGATGGAGAATCTGCCTCCCGAGGAGAGAGACGCTAGGACAAGATTGTTCGTATCTCTGGCGACGAGGATGGGGCCGGAGAAGGAGGAAGAGGGAGGAACGGTGAGCTGGAGGAGAGACCCGGTGGTGAGAGAGGTGCCGGAGATGGAAGCGACGGATCCGGTGGTGATGCCGGAGCCGCCGACGAGTTCGAGCTTGGCGGTGGGAGTGGTATCGCCGATGCCGACATTGCCGGTTGTGCCTATTCTGATTAGGCTACTGCCCGTACTATAGTCAAGGAAGTCCCAAGTATAAGCTCTAAATGACAAATTACCACTGTTGGTTTCTCTTAGTAATGAGCCGGAACCATTTCCAGAAATAGTAAGTTGGCCTCCAATTGCACCTTGATCGCGAATTAAAAGACTGCCATTGACTTCAAGCTTTTGCGCGGGACTTCTCGTCCCAATCCCCACATTCCCCGCATAGCCGGGCGGAGAGACCCAGAGAGAGTTCGAGAGGGAGGCGTAGCCGCCGATTTCCAGATTTGAGGAGATGGAAGCAAATGAATCAAAATATGCGGCTCCATCCGCTTCCAGTATGCCGTTGATGAGGAGGTCATTGGATGCAGAGAGGGTGTGGGTGGTGGCAGAAGAGCCGAAACGGGAGTATGAGGCGGAGGTCGCTCCTGCAACCTGCAGAGCATCGGTGACAATCAACTCATTGTCGAAGATGCCGGAACCGACAACATCGAGTTTGGCGTCGGGGGTGGTATCGCCGATGCCGACATTGCCATTGTTGAGAATCCGCGCAGCTTCGATTGCCCCATTGTTGCCTACCTGAAAAATGATATCCGCTCCAGTAGCACCTACCCCGCTTGTTGGGCGCAGGACGAGCGTGGAACTGGCTGTCGTTCCCCCAATGAAGGCAGTTGCTTTATTGCTGAGTACCTGCTTATTGGGATCATTGACATCCCCCGCCGCACAGGCATTAAAGTACCCATTATTGACGATGACGCTTTGAACATATCTCACTGGACTGGCGCTGTTGATGGCATTGATACAGTACCCGGTGATGGTTGAAAACAATGGACTGTTAAGCGTGGTGTAGTAAGACCCCTCTATCTTGATGCCATCTTGCGTCGAGATATTTGAGACACGGACGGAATTGAGAGTCGTATTATCGGTGAGAACGAGATAATATCCATGTCCACCATTTGCCTCAGCGGATGTGGCGTTGAATGCGCAATTGGTTGCACTGATGAGGTAGAATCCGTGACTGACGCTCCCATCAGCAATGGTGGAATTGAATGTCACATCATATGTATTTTGTAGATAATATCCGTATCGTCCGGCACCATTTGAGACATCCGCATCAAAAATAATTCCGGTCGAAAGAACTCCTGATAGAGCATATCCGTCCTGCTTGGTAGATATGACCCTGGTCTCTCGTATCGCAGAATACCCCCCAATGGTGATGTTAATTCCATTGATATGCCCAAGTATGTACACCCGCTCGATTGAGAATTGAGCATACCCACCCGTGCCATCAAAATTAATGCCGTGGCCCGCCGTGCGTGTGGCAATCCCGAGGCGGTCATATATTTGTAAATCCTCTACCCTGAGATACTGAACGCTTGGGTAAATCGCGTACAGCGCATCTGAGTTTCCGTAGTTGTTGATGACCGAAATCAGACGCCCTGCTCCCTTTATTGTAACGCCTTGTTTCAGTGTGATTTTGGAAGTAATCTTATAGCTTCCAGCAGGAAGGAATACAACGCCACCCGAAGAGGTCAATGCATTGACTGCTGTTTGTATCGCAGTAGTATCATCATTGCCATTCCCCGCCCCATCGTCGTCCCCTTTGGCGCCATATGCTCTTACATCCACCCAAGGACTAGGTCCTTTAAATATTGCGCTCCCCACTACATCCAGCTTCGCACCCGGCGTCCCCGTCCCCACCCCCACATTCCCCGCATAGCCACTGGGCGAGACCCAGAGGGTGTTGGAGAGGGAGGCAGTCCCACTCACGGTGAGCGAGGAGAGGGAGGTGGCGGCGAAGGTGGAGGAACCGGCGGAGAAGGCGCCGGAGACGGAGATGCTGTCCGCGGAGACATTGGTGAGGGTGGAGGTGCCGGAGACGGAGAGCGTCTGCGTGGAGAGATCTTTGGATCCGAAGTAGGAGATGCCGCCGATGGTTCCGGTATTGGTGGAGGTCGCGGTGGGATAGACGGAACCGATACTGTAGCCCGCCGGCGCTAAAGCTATGGCGG
>JBBTQV010000029.1:0-12918 GCA_038065515.1 Patescibacteria group bacterium
TTTACTCGCTGAAAATCGATGACATTATGAACCTCGAACGGTTCGGCGAGGTGTCAGCCAAGAACATCATCGACGCAATCCGTGCGCGTACAAGGATGCCCCTTGCACGGTTCATATTTGCGCTGGGCATTGAACATGTAGGGGAGGAGACGGCGATTGCGCTTGCCCTTTGGGCAAGCGCAAAGTCAAAAGTCAAAAGTCAAAAGTCAAAAGTTTTCGATGTGTTAAGAAATGTCACTCAAGAAGAACTACAGACTATTCCTGATATTGGTCCGATAGTGGCTCGGAGTATTCATCAGTGGCTTTCGCACGCATACAACCGGAATTTGTTGAAGAAATTTGTTGATGCCGGCCTGAAAATCGAACCAGAGAAGGCCATTGCCAAAGGTGCGCTGTCAGGGAAAACATTCGTGATTACCGGTTCGTTGGACACGATGAGCCGTGATGAAGCAAAGGAGCGCATCCGTGCACAGGGAGGGGATATCAGCGAGTCGGTTTCCAAAAAAACATCGTTCGTTATTGCCGGTTCGGAGCCGGGCTCCAAGTACGACAAAGCACAGAAGCTCGGTGTCAGCATCTTGGACGAGCGGGCATTCCTCGACCTTCTCTGCCGATAGTCTGGTATACTGAACGGTATGTCTCCCGAACAAAAACCGGAAATCGCCCGTGAAGCGGAATCACTTGCCGCAGAGCGCCGTGCCTTGCGAAAAACGCGCGGCGCACTCGAGTTGGTGCCGCCCGACCTTGAAGAGGAACTTGCACGCCTGAACGAACGCGCTCATGCACTGGCCGCCGAGGCGGGCGGCTTCCGAGGATTGCTCAAGGGCCGTCGCCAAGCGGAATCAATGCGGCCGCTCATTCGAACGATCAAGTCCGGCCGTACGGCATTGCGCCGACAGGAATTCCAAATCGCCCGTGCGGCCGGAAAACACGGCATGACCGAGTGGGCGGAACGGAAGCTGGGCGTACTGGACGATGACATCAGTCATTTGGACAAACAGGTCGAAGAACTCCGACGCGACCCCGAGTCGGCCGTCCAGCTTCGCATGATCGAATTGTCCGATTGGCGCGACCAGCTCCAGGAGGGATACGCGGTCACGCATTCGCGCCAGGCATACCTGGACCGCATGCAGGCGCTGATCCAATCCGGCAAGCCGATATTTCTCAAGGGGCCCACGGGTACCGGCAAGACCGAACTGGCTCGTGCGCTGGTGAACGAGCTGTACGGCCGCGACCCCGAAATTGTCCGTGGCAATCCGAATGTGCAGGAGTGGACGATGATAGGCCAGACGGGTCTTCGGGAGACCGAAAAAGGGGGAACGGAAACGGTCTTCGACCCGGGGCCGTTGGTGCGCGCATTGGAACAGGGAATTCCCGTTGTCATCGATGAATTCAACCAAATTGATCCGCAGGTGCGGTTTGTGCTCAAAGAAATATACAATCGCAGGCCGGGCGACTGTATACCCGTGCCCAACAACGAAACGCACTGCATCAAAGAGGGCTTTGCCATCATCACCACCGCCAACCTCGGTGCGCGGTACGAGAGCGCCCGATTTCCGCTGGACGATGCCGAAGAACGCGTGTTCCTCGACTCAACCATTGATGTCGAATATCTTCCCGCACACGAGCTCTACGACCTCTGCCTGTCGTCGCTCGTTGCGGTTCGCGGCGATGTCCCCATCAGCGCGGTCGAAGCGTCTACGACGCTGAAGCGATACTGCGATGCCGTTGCCGGAATCCAACGCATCTACACCGGCGGGACAAGCGTCTTTGACATGGAGGGCAAGGCATCCAAGGGAATCAAGCAGTCGCTGGAAAAGACGGTCATTGATCCCGGGCTTGCGCTTCGGCTGGTGAAAGACTTTTCTGTTGCCGGAGCGCCGCGCGGCGTGTCGTTGGCCGAGCACTTGGCTCGGCGCGTTACCGACCTGTTGGCGAATCTCAATAACGACAACGACCGCAATCTCATGGCAAAAGTGTTTTCCCAGTACGGTATCATCGGCGCATCCATCGGCGATCTTGCAAAGACCGATGCCACCCGCGCATCCATCGTCTCTGCGCCACTACCCGTGTCTGAACGGGGCCATACCACGCTCCGCGATGTTTCGCTCTTGGACCCCTATCAGTTGCGTGCGGCATCGCTCAAGGATGATGCGGAAGCGCTGGGGGTGGAGAAAAAACCGAAACGCCCGCCGCCGGAAACATTCGAATCGGTTACCGCGCGAACAACGGCCTTTGCGCGAGACACATTCAAGACTGCATGGGGATACACTGATGAGCAGATGGCAGTCGCCGAACAGAATCTTGCTCCCGAAACCATCAATCCCCGCACCATCAACTATCCTGCCCGCACAGCGGATGTTGATGCGTCAAAATTAGGTCAGTTCACCCTGAATCCCGAAACCATCAGCATCGCCTGGGAGTCCATGACTCCCAAACAGATCGCCGAAAAGACAGAGATCATTGATATCAACACCGACCCCGACTTCACGAAGCTTACCGACAAATCTCTTGCCTCTATCGTCTCATTCATCATCAACAAGTATGGCTCCGACCGTCTCCCCGGTCTGGAGCTCGAACGGCGCATCTTTGAACTGGGCGATACTGCCCCCGCATCATTCACCGATGGCAAGTATCACTTCTTTTTCGGCTCCCTCATCCGGGGCTTGTATGGCGGCTGGGGTGTGCCGTATGCGGACTGGCACGGCGACCGGTGGAACCGGGGTGGCAATTGGCTTGAGGATGACTGGAATGCCGAGTACCGTGTCGTTCTTGTGAAAAAATAGCCTGTTGTGCATTGTCTGTTTGTATTGGTGTTTGGACGGTTGGTTGTTGATCTGCGCCGCGAATATCAGCGGACCGGACTGCTCCTGCCTCCGGCCTTGCTTCGCCGAAGCGGCTACGCAAAGGCATAGCAGGCAAGCCTATCAGCCGCGGTGCCGAGACGGGCGGTTTCGGAATGTGGCTCGCGTATGTCTGCCGCAGTGTGAACCGCCGACTCATGACAGCACGAATTGCGTCTGCGCAGGGCGCTAGGGCATTGCGATGCCGAATCAGATTCAGTCCCCGGGAGCTCCAGTGTGATATTCGGAAATGCTTTGCGTCGATTGACCACGAGATTCTTTGCGCGATACTCGTGCGCCATATTTCATGTCCGCGCATCATGCGCACTATCCGTTCGGTGATTGATAGTTTCTTGCCGGGAGGCAGAGCCAGGGGAATCCCGCTTGGCAATCTCACCAGTCAGCTCTTTGTGAATGTCTATTTGCATGAGTTTGATATGTTCGTACAGCGAACGCTTCGATGCGAGCGGTATATCAGGTACGCGGATGATATGGCGATAATTTCTCACGACCGCAGGTGGCTGATTTCGCTGGTTCCGAGGGTCCGCACTTTTCTCGGTTCCGCTTTGAAATTGCAATTGCATTCCGACAAACTTACACTACGAACAGCCGCTTCGGGCATTGATTTTCTGGGGTGGGTACACTTCCCTCATCATCGAGTGCTGCGTACCTCAACGAAGCGGCGGATGTTCCGTGCATTGCAGCGGCCTGTCGCACCATCGGTGACCGCATCGTATCTCGGTCTGTTGGGGCATGGCAACGCGTTTCATCTTGAGCAATCGGTTCGGGAACTTGCTATACTGGATGAGTGAGCACGACCGAACATCTCCCGGAGCAGACACAGGAACAGATTGCGAGGCGCGAAATGGCCGAACGGATTTGGCGCGACCACAGCAAGTATTTTGAGGCGTACGCGGGGGTGCATGGACTCAAAGTAGAACCATCGCCGCCCAAACTGGGAACTTTTGCCGTTGATTTGGAAAAGGGCGTCGTGTATGTGGTGGTGGAGTGGTTTCTTGAGCGCGGGTATTCGGAAGCGGAAATTCCGGCGCACATGCTCCACGAGCTGGAGCATGTGCGGGAAGCGGATGCGCTGGTGCATTCCTGCGGCGGAGTCGAGACATGGCGGGCGCACGGCAAGCGGCGCAAGGAGAGCCGCCGGTATGGTATTTTGGACAACTGGGTAGACGACATCAAGGTCAACCGCACGGAAATGCTTCGGGCGCCGGTGCAGACGGAAACACTTTTTCGATTTTATCGCACGCGGTTCAATAAGGGGTCGGCGGATTTTACCGATGCGCCGCGGCACCTGCAATTTGCGTACTCACTTCTGCGGCGGGGGATGTTGCCTGATGAATCAATCGGTGTTGCGCCGGAAGTGCGGGCGGCTCTGGATGAGCTTGATGCGGTTCGCGGGCCGAGCGGTCGCACGGCGATGGATATCATGACAGACCCACAGACCGAAATGTCCACGCGGCTCGCGCTTCAGGAGCGGTATGTTGAGCCGCTCTACGAGCGGCTGTTCCAGCAAGATGTGGTGGAGCGAGCGCAATCGAAAGACCAGCAGGAACAGCAACCTCAGCAGGGAGGCGAGGGCGCCTTTTCGGAGGAGTACGACGCATTTGATGCGGAGAATCCCGACGGCGCGTTTCCCGATGATGCGCTTGGCAAAGCAGTTGAGGATGCCGAAAAAGCCGGAGCGCTCTCACAGCCGCGCGGAGGACAGCCGAGCGATGCGGCGGCAGAGGCGCGCGTGGCGTATGCGCGCGAGCATGGAGTTTCGGAGGGTGACCTTACCCAGTATCGGCGGTTCTACGAACAGATCGCCGCGCTTTCCGATCCCGAAACGGACCGATCGGTTGTCGATGAATTACGCGGGCTCTTTGAGCGGATTATTTCAGAACGGCAACGGCCTCGCATGGTGCCCAAGCATCCGGTGACCCATGGCCACCGGCTTTCGCGACCGGCGCAGGCGCACATCGCTACACGGACGGGCGATCGCCATCCGCCGGTTTGGGAAACGATTGAACGGAAAGAGAAGAAAGGCGAGCTCTATGGCGACATCGATGTGGCGCTCGTGTGCGACCGATCGGAAAGCATGGCGGAAGGCAACGGCCAAAAAGCCGTCCAGCAGCGGCTTGCTGCCGGGCTTGCCCTTGAAGCGCTTACTGATTTTGCCGACCTCGTTCACGAACGGAAGAAAGAACTCGCTGACGATTTGACGGTGCGAACACAGGTGTGGTCGTTCGGCGATGAAGCGGTCACACAAGAACTCAAGCCGCTCAACGACGAACTTACCGAGCAAGACCGCGTGTCGGTATATCGCGCGCTTGGTTCAACATCTGGCCAGTCGACGATGGATTATGCCGCGCTTGAGCGCATCGCGGATGCGATCGGTGCGGACGAGGAGAAGCTGATGCGTGAGCGGAAGTTGAAAAAAATCATTATCGTGCTCACGGATGGCGATAGCAGTAATACGACAGCTTTGAAATCACAGATAGCGCGGCTTCGTGAGATGGGCGCGGTCGTGGTTGGTGTCGGTATCACCAAAGAGGGCACTGCGGCTAAGAAGGCATACGCCCCCGACGGTCTCGTGTGTGAGGATGTTGTCGACCTACCACGCACGCTCGCAGAGCTTCTCAAGAAGCACTTGGCTGATGTGAATATCCGGCATTGAACCCCGTACCCATCCTTCGTGCCCATCCTTGATGAACAAGAATTGATTCGTATGTTAGAATAATGGCGACGGCGTGGCCGAGTGACTAGGCCGAGGGACGGCAATCCCTCGTAGGGTAGGTTAAAATCCTCCCGCCGTCTCCACTGCTCCCCCGAATCCGTTCGGGGGCTATTTTTTTACTGAAAATCATGATATTTTTACACATATGCTGACGGACACGGAAATTGAACACATCGCCAAACTGGCGCGTATTGAACTGTCCGATGAGATGCGCTCGCGCATGAAACACGACCTCTCCGAGGTTCTTGATTACATTGCGTTGCTGGAAAAGGCCGACACTGCCGGAGTCGAGCCGCTGTACCAGGTGACCGGCCTGCAGAATCAGACCCGCGCCGATGAGCGGCGAGGCGATCTGCCTGTCGGCAGGCAGGTTTTGGTACCGGATGAAAAACTGACGGAATATCTGGTTGGACAGGCACCGCACTCGCAGGGGCGGCTTATAAAAGTCAAAAGTGTAAAGTCAAAAGCGTAAAGTTATGGAAAATACCGGATATACCATTGTATCGGCGCGTGAGGCGTTTGCTTCCGGGAATCTGACGCCCGAGCGGCTCTTTGAGCACTACCAACGACGCATCGGTGAGCGCAATGAGGAGCTCAATGCATTTCGCGTTACCGATTTTGTGTATGTACAACGCGAACTTGACTCATCGGTTCTCACCGGCATCCCCTATGCGTTAAAAGACAACATGCTGGTTGCCGGCACCGTTGCGACAGGAGGTTCCCGTATCTTGGAACACTATATTTCAGCGTACGATTCTACTGTGTATGCAAAGCTCAACGCCGGTGGCGCGCAACTGCTGGGAAAGACCAACATGGACGAGTTTGCGATGGGAAGTTCGGGAGAGAACAGTGCGTACGGCATAGTCCGAAACCCGTGCGACATCACGCGGGTGCCCGGCGGCAGTTCTGCCGGTTCTGCCGCCGCGGTGGCCGGCGACCTGTGCATTTTTGCGCTGGGCTCTGACACCGGGGGTTCCATTCGCCAACCTGCCGCACTGTGCGGTGTCGTCGGCCTCAAGCCCACCTACGGGCGGGTTTCCCGTCACGGCCTGATGGCGATGGCATCTTCGTTAGATCAAATCGGCCCGTTCACAAAAACCGTCCGTGACAGCGCGCTGGTGTTGGGCGCCATTGCGGGACACGACCCGTTTGATTCTACGACCGTGCCGCGTGATGTTCCGGATTACACGGAAACAATCGAACATGATATTACCGGCCTGCGCATCGGTGTACTCGCTGAACATTTTGGCGAGGGCTTGGCACCTGAAGTCAAGGAGCGCGTAGAAGAGGCGATTGCGATATTAAAAAAACGCGGCGCAATCATTACGCCGATTTCGCTACCGCACAGTGCGTACGCGCTGGCCGTCTACTATATTGTCCAGCCCTGCGAAGTGTCCGCGAATCTGTCGCGTTATGACGGTATCCGCTACGGCTATCATGCGCACAGTGCGGAAAATCTGTTGGAGGTGTACACAAAAAGCCGCGCGAAAGGATTCGGCGCCGAGCCGGTGCGGCGCATTATGTTGGGCACTTATGCGTTGTCTGCCGGGTATTTCGACGCGTACTACCTTAAGGCGCAGAAAGTCCGCGCACTTATCCGTCAGGATTTTGACCGTGCGTTCGAGAAGGTGGATGTCATCGCCGGTCCCACGACGCCCACCGTGGCGTTCAAGATAGGCCAGAAGTCGGACGATCCGCTGGCGATGTATCTCTCCGATATCTATACCGTGCCGGCGAATCTCGCAGGAGTACCGGCGATTTCCGTTCCCTGCGGTGTCGGTTCGCAGTCGGGCCTTCCGGTCGGTCTCCAACTCATCGGTGACATGTTCCGGGAAGAAACAATCTTGCGCGCGGCATGGCATGTCGAGCAAGGGCTCCAACCGTAACCGATGTTCTACGAACATATTCCCACAATTGTCAGCTCGACGGTGCAGGCGCTCTACAAGAATGTATTCGTGACGATAGACACTTCGCTTTCAGCGCGTCTGTTTGATTTTGTGCAAACGAATGATCAAGTCGCGGGCATCAAAGTACTTCTATCGCAGGTTGCTCTGGTTTTGTGCGCTGTGTTCGCGTTGTTTATCGTATTCGTGATGACCCAGAGGCGCGCACTGAAGGCGCGGCAGGAAACACCGGCAACCGCACCGGCTACAGAGGGCGCACCGGAACAACCGGCAGGACTTCTGCGCGACCGCTGGAACGCATTGCTCAAATACCTGGACTCGACTCACGAAGCGCAATGGAAGATTGCCGTCATTGAAGCGGATAAATTGGTTGACGATGCACTCGCCAAAGCCGGATATTCGGGGGATACCTTCGGCGACCGTTTGAGCAATATACAGCCCGGCACGCTCTTGTCGTTGGATGGTATCTGGTGGGCGCACAAAGTACGCAATCGGCTTGCGCACGAAGTTGATTATTTCCTGCGGTACACCGAAGCGCGTCAAGCCGTCGGCTACTTCGAGGCGGCGCTCTCCGAATTACAGCTTATCTGATGATGCCCCGGTTTTTCCACGCACAATCGACAGCATACAAGGCCGGAATCGTTGCGGTTGTTTTTTTATGCGCGCTGTTTGTGGCTTCGATCACCTATGCGTGGTATCTGTCCGACCGTATTGTGCCGCGCACATGGGTCGGTTCCGTTGCGGTCGGTGGTATGACGCGCGAGCAGGCTGCGATCCGCATTCAGGAGGCGCTCGATGCGTTCAATGCACAAGGCATTGTCCTTTCCGTGGAAGGCAGTTCAGATGTCATCGCTCCCGACAGTATCGCGCTTGACCTGAATTTGAGCGAAGCGATTGATGCTGCGTTTCTGCGTGGGCACAAAGGCGGAGCACTGAAGCAGACATGGCAGCGGGTATCTGCGTTGTGGTCATCTCACCGCCGTGATGCGCCCGTGCGCATCGATGAGACGGCTTTGCGTCGTCAGATTTCGGATATTGCCGATACCACAGACTTTGAGCGAAGCGATATTCGCCTGCAGGTCATTGCCGCAAAAGTTTCGCTGTTGACCGACACAAAACCTGGCCGTGCCATCGACCAGAGCGAAGCATTCGACCGTATTCAAAGTTCTCTGCGCGGATTAAGCGCCGCGCCCATCGCGCTGCAGTTGTATGACGACATGCCGCGGGCTGATATCGCAAAGGCGAAGACTGCAGTGAGCGATGTGCAAAAGATGATTTCCCGTTCGTTATCGTTGCAGTATGAAGATGTGCAGTTTTACATCAACCGCGAACGGCTTGGCTCATGGATCATTTCCGAATATGACGGTGACCGCCTCAAGCCGGGACTCAATCGTGAGGCGATCGGCGTATATGTCACGACAATCGCGACCGCGCTCAATATTGCCTCACAACCTCCGCAAATCACCACGCAAGATGGCCGTGTCACCGGATTTATCCCACCGAAGGTCGGCCGTTCGGTGCAGGAAGACAAGCTGACGGACAACATCATCAACGCGATTACCGTCCGCACGGGAACCGACAAAATCGGCGATACGCTCGTTGTGCCCTTGAAGTCCACCAAGATGTCGCTTATCGGTTTGGATGAGGATTCGGGCATCACCGAGCTTATCGGACGCGCGACGACGCCGTTCACCGGCAGTCCGAGAAATCGCATCAGTAACATCAAAAACGGAGTGAAGTTTCTTACCGGGACGATCGTTGCTCCGGGTGAAGAATTTTCCACGCTCGCTACGCTTGGCATCATCGACAACACAACTGGCTATCTTCCGGAGTTGGTGATTAAGGGCGATCGCACCACACCCGAATTTGGCGGGGGATTGTGCCAGGTGAGCACCACGCTGTTCCGCTCCGTTTTGGATGCGGGGCTTCCCATCACGGCGCGGCGCAATCACAGCTACCGGGTCTCGTACTATGAGAAAGATGCAAATGGCAAAGTCATCGGGCCAGGCTTGGACGCGACTATCTACCAGCCGGATACCGATTTCCGCTTCCTCAATGATACTACGCACCCCATTCTCATCATCGGCTATGTTATCGGTGACAAGGCAACTTTCGAGCTTTATGGTACAAAAGACGGGCGCACAAGCCAGATCATCGGTCCCAAATTATTAACTGAAACCTCACCTGGTGAACCGGTATACATTGAAACGACCGACCTCACGCCGGGAGTCATCAAGCAAGTCGAAACTCCACACCCGGGCGGTTCAGCGACGGCGACTTATATCGTGACCTATTCCGACGGCACCAAAAAAACCGTTGAGTTCAAGAGCTGGTACCGCCGCTGGCCCGCGAAATACTTGAAGGGGGTCTTGGTGCTCTCGTCTCCGACTCCCACGCCGTAGAGACGCTACGCTATTGCGTTTATTTATAATCTATGCTATAATAAGATATAGCGTACTGACAGGCCCACACGGGCAACAGAAGCGAAAGCTCTCTGAAAACTAAAGCCAAGAAAGGAACTGACCATGAAGTTAGATATGGTCGGGCGTATGCCGAGCGATGTGCTTGGCGTACTGGCGGACCTGCTCCAGAAGCTCTCCGGTAACGACGGAGCGCTATGGCTGGAGCGGCTGAAGCTCTTCCTGAAGGGGGAGAATCCCTTCTCCACGACAGCGCAGACTGCGAATGCTTGGGCCGATGAGCTCATCTCCGGTACCCGCCGCAAGCTCAAGAAATTCTTCGGCCGGAGCGTTCAGGCGGACCCCGTCCCTGCCTCTTGGACCCCAGCATTCCTCGCCAACGCCGCCGCATACAATATGCGTCCGGTGTTCCTCCCCGATGCGGACATCAGCGCGAACTGGGCCCGCAAGGGCTGGGTCAAGCTGGAATCGTGGTTCTACGAGAGGATCGCATCGGGAGCCATCAAGGGCGACCATCCCACGCGCTTGAAGCGTGGCTGGTATCTGGCAGACTTCACGCCAGGCACCGATTACACGAATGGCACGCAAGTGCTCCCCAGCGACCCGTGGTCCCCGCTCATCACCGAGCTCCGCGGAGCGAAGCTCATCAAAGGGTACGACGCCACCCCCTCGGGTTCGCGCTTTGCCATCACCTGGGATGAGTGGAACGACTGCGTACTGGCCCAAATGGCGGCAAAGTTGGGCGTTCACCGTGTCCAGATTAGTCTGGAACGGGCCGTAGAGTTCAACGCCATCGGCAACATTTACGACCCCACTCGAGGTGCATTTAACATGTGGGTGTGGCTCCAGGATAAATTTGAGGATGACTGCCGCCTCTTCGGCGGCGATCGTGGCCATGGCGGCCTTGCGTATGTCAGCTACGGTTCGCATGACGGTCGCCTCGGCAGCGTCGCCGCTCGGCCTCTGGTGAGGTTCGTGCAGTAGGGTTTTGGTCTGTATGGTCTTTGGCCCTTGGACCGCCGGGTTCTTTTCTCCGGCGGTCCTTTTTTGATATACTTGCTTTGTACGGCAATAGAGATGTAAAGGGGGCCCCTTTACATTCGATCCTTTCCTTGAAATAAAGTCAGATTTTGCATAGGATTGATAGATTATGGCCGATTTCAAGGAGCTCGAAGAGCGGATACTCGCATTTTGGGGAGACAACAATGTCTTCGAAAAAAGCATGGAGCAGCGGAAGGGGAGCACGCCGTTCGTGTTCTTTGAGGGCCCGCCGACGGCAAACGGCAACCCCGGCATCCACCATGTTATTGCTCGGGTCTTCAAAGACATCATCAGCCGCTATAAGACAATGCGCGGATATTTTGTACTGCGAAAAGGCGGGTGGGATACGCATGGCCTTCCCGTTGAAATTCAAGTTGAGAAAGAGCTGGGATTCAAGAGCAAGAAAGACATCGAGACATACGGCGTTGCCGCCTACAATGCGAAGTGCCGTGAGTCCGTATGGAAATTCAAAGGAGAGTGGGAGCGCTTCACGCGCCGTATCGCATACTGGCTGGATCTCCAGAACCCTTATGTCACCTATGAGAATCCATACATCGAGTCGCTTTGGAATATCATCGGCCGCATCTGGGACAAGAAACTGCTGTATCAGGCGCACCGTGTCGTTCCGTTCTGCACGCGCTGTGGAACGCCGCTGTCGAGCCACGAAGTCGCGCAGGGATACAAAACCGTGACGGATGTGTCCGTCACGGTTAAATTCAAAATTAAAAAATCAAAAATCAAATTTCCGGAGAATACCTACATTCTCGCGTGGACCACGACGCCGTGGACACTGCCGGGCAATGTCGCACTCGCTGTCGGGAGTAACATCGAATATGTATTGGCAAAGCCGAATGGGGGAGATGAACATTTTATCATTGCCGCCGACCTGGCGAATAAAGTGTTGGGCGCACCATTGGCTATCGAGCGTCAATTCAATGGCAGCGAACTTGTCGGAACTTCCTACGAGCCGCTGTTTTCCGTCAAAGCTTTGAAAAAACCGAAGTCATACAAAGTGTATGACGCTGATTTTGTCTCAACCACGGACGGTACGGGTGTCGTGCACACAGCGGTCATGTACGGAGAAGATGATTATCAATTGGGTACCAAGCTCGGGTTGGTGAAACAGCATACCGTTGATGAGCAGGGAAAATTCTTCGGAGTATCTGACGAGCTTGACGGTATGTATGTGAAGTCTGCGGGTACGGAAGCCCTCGTTCTGGAACAACTGAAGACGAATAACTTCTTACTAAAAACTTCCGCATACGAGCACGAATATCCGTTCTGTTGGCGGTGCGACACGCCGCTGCTGTACTACGCAAAAGACAGCTGGTTCATCCGCACGAGCGCGGTCAATGCACAACTGCTTGCCAACAATGACACGGTCAACTGGATTCCGGAGCACCTCAAGGACGGACGGTTCGGCCAGTGGCTCCGGGAAGGAAAAGACTGGGCATTTTCCCGCGAGCGATATTGGGGCACACCGCTTCCCATCTGGCGCACGAAGGACGGCAAGCAAACAATCGTCGCGCACTCGATGGAGGATATGGACACCTACCGCGGTGATACGCCGGCCCGCTTCTGGGTAATGCGCCACGGTGAAGCGCTGAAGAATGTGGATCACATCATCGACGCAGGGGAGCTTGAATCTCCGCTCACTGATGTTGGAAAAGCGCAGGTGGTTGCCGCGGCGCAGATACTCAAGAAGCAGTTGTCCTCAAAACGGGCGAAGCTTGCCGCCGTCATTTCGTCACCGATCCAGCGTGCACACGAAACTGCCACAATCGCTGCACGCGAGTTGGGCATGAAATCCATCACAACCGACGACCGTTTGCGCGAAATAAAACTAGGTCCGACGCTGGCCGGATGCCACGACAGCAAGTATCACGAGCTCTACCCGACATACGAGTCAAAGTTCACGCAACGGCCGCCTGACGGCGAATCACTCACCGATCTAAAGACCCGTATGTGGTTGA
>JBBTQV010000030.1:0-7361 GCA_038065515.1 Patescibacteria group bacterium
GATTCCGCGCGGTAGAACTTGCTGACATGCCCGAGCATGAAGTCCATCTTGCCGGTGCGCTCACCGATGGCGATCATCGAGGTCATCAGCGACGGTATCTGGGTCTTATATTGGCGGAACACATCCGAAACACTCCCTCCCCCGCGGACCTCCTCTTCGGCATGCAGGAGAATGTCGCGGTATACGACATTGTCCACGATGTCGCCGGTAACCCGCAGAGCGTCAAGAATGGCGATGTCTGATTTGATAAGCGTCGCCATGTTCTCGGCAATGCGTGACAGATAGAGCGATTTGAGAATGACGCCGAACGCCGGTATCCGCATCTTGAATTTGTCCCACCACTCTCGCCCGTCGGGCGTGCGGATCCACTGGAGAGAGCCGACCACGACGACGATAAGGAACGCGATAATCAGCAAAATATAACTGTTGGCAAAATCGGTGACGGCGATAAGCGCACGCGTTGTAATGGGCAGTTGCACATCGCCGGCCTCCTTGAAAATCACCAGCAGTTGCGGCAGGACATACACCACCATAATCATCGCCACCGCGACCATCGCGAAGATGACGAACACGGGATACGCCAACGCATTGCGCACCTTGCTGGTGATAGCTTGGTTGCGTTCCAGATAGTCGGCGAGATACAACAGTGACTGCTGGAGGCGGCCAGAGATCTCACCGGCACGGATGAGTTTGACATAGAATTGCGTGAACAGTTTCGGGTGCTCCGCAAACGCCGCCGACAATGAAGAACCGCCCTCGAGTTTGTCACTGATGTCGGCGATTATTTTGGAAAATATCGGATTGTCGCTCTGGTTTGCCAGTGTCCGGATGCCTTCGGCGAGCGGAACATCGGCCTCAATGAGCGTGGACAACTGGCGTGTGAATATCACCACATCCCGCGTTTTCGGACGGTTGAAAAACCGCATGATGTCGCTCCCAAGCACGCCCCGTTCGGTGGACGCCAGAGACAACACGACAAATCCCCGGCCGTGCAGCTCGGCAACGGCCGCATTCTCATCGGATGCCTCGATAAGCCCGTTTGAGACGACGCCGTCCTGTGCTTTGACTTGGTATGAGAATTGCATATCGGCACTATTGGCTCATAGCTAATGACTTCTCCTCTTCGTCCCGTGCGCTCTGCGCAACTTCCAGCAACTCCTCCAGCGAGCTGATGCCGTCGAGCACCTTGGTGATGCCATCCTGGAACATCGTCGACATCCCCTGCCGGTGCGCCTCTTCTCGCAGGGCGGACTCGGAAAGGTTCCCTAAAATAATTTTTTCCAGTTCATCGGTCATCTTCAGCATTTCAAAGACGGCGATGCGTCCCTTGAACGCTTTCCCCCCGCACTCCTTGCAGGGATTTTTTGTGTTCGGCCGGTAGAGCTCATGGTGCGGCTTGAGATACGGAGCGGCAATCGGTGCCGGCATTGCCGCCAGTGCATCGCTGATAATTTTTTCCTCGGCCGCATTGGCCATATCTTTGATTTTGCAGGTCGGGCACAGCCGGCGCAACAGGCGTTGCGCCACCGCGAGGTTGAGCACCGGCGGCAGAAGATATTTTTCCACGCCCATGTCCACGAGGCGCGGGATGACGCCCAATGCGTCGTTGGTGTGCAGGGTTGAGAGCACGATATGCCCAGTCAATGCCGCCTGCACCGCAAGACCTGCGGTTTCACGGTCGCGGATCTCACCGACCATCACGACATCCGGGTCTTGGCGCAGAATGGAACGCAGTCCGTTGGCGAATGTGTAGCCAATCTCGTCGTGCGTCTGGGACTGGTTGACTCCGTCAATGAAATACTCGATTGGGTCTTCAAGCGTGACGATATTTATCTCTTCCGTGTTCATCTGCTTCAGAATGCCGGCAATGGTGGTCGATTTTCCCGAACCGGTCGGCCCCGTGATGAGAATGATACCAAACGGGCGCTGGATGGCTTCCTGCAGAAGCTCGTTACTGCGGCCCGTCACGCCCAACATCGCCAGATCGATGCGGCTGGAGAGCGGGTCAAGGATGCGCATCACCACCTTCTCTCCTGCTTTGGTGGGAAAGGTGCTGACACGGAAATCGAATTTCATTTTTCCCTGGAAAATACTGAAGCGGCCGTCCTGCGGCACGCGCATCTCATCGATTTTCAGATTGGACAGTATCTTGATGCGCGTTACGACTGACATGTGCAGATTCTTGGGAAGATTCAAAACGCTCTGCAGAATGCCATCGATACGGAATCTGACCCGCGTGTGGTCATCGAACGGCTCGATGTGGATGTCCGATGCTCTGCTCTCGATGCCATAGTTGAGCATCGCCGAGACCACCTTGGTAACGGGACTTTCCGCGGTGATCTGGTCCAGCGACAGCTCCTCTTCCACGCCGCCCACCTCTTTTCCTGCCTCTTCGGCGATGGACTGCAGGGCCTTGCCCACCTCTCCGGTGAGCGATTTGAATTTCTTGAGCGTCGCGCCGAAATCTTTGTAGGTGATAACGAATTTCTCCAGCTTCAGTCCCTTGTCAGACGAGATGAATTTGAGTGCTTCGAGCGCGTTGATGTCTTCGGGGTCGATGATGCCGACCTTCAGCACTCCGCCGCCCACTGCAAAGGGAACCACACGATAAAACCCCGCGACATCCTCGCTGATTTCCTGAAAAGCATTGGGGTCGGGCTCCGTCTTTTCCAAGTCCACCTGCGGAATGCGGTACAGGTCGCTCTTGAACTTCGCAAGCTCGGCATCGGACATCACACCCGATTCGATGATTGCCGCGCCGACATCCTTGCCCTCTTTGAGCGCACCCGCAACCAGCGCATCAGCATCCGCCTTCGATAAGCGGCTGATGCGCACCAATTCGTTGATGAGTGTTTGTGGGACTTTGCCCGCCATCGGTTACAGAATTATTGAAACGGATTGTCTTTTCCGCCGCCACTCGCCTGGACAGGCAGAGATCCGAAGACACGCAATGCCTTGTACTGCTCGCTGGAAAAGACGGACTCGTCGATACGCGCTCCCTGCAAGTTCTTCAACGATGTCAGCAGAAAACGGTTGTCCAGCACCGGCACGGCGGCTGACGGATCGGACTGCATGGTGTAGAGGTAGCCCGTGATAAAACCGAACGCCATGATGACATACAGGAGTATTTTACTTGGTTTCGTAGTCGGCATGATAGGTTCTACTTAAGAAAATACGAATCCGCTTTGACCGAATACCGGAGCTGTCCGGACGACCGGTCGGCCGAGACCTGAATGCTCCCCACATTCAGAATGCGTACATACTGCTCAAGACTGCCAAGGAAACTGCGCAGTGATGGATATGAGCCGCTCATCTCGAGCGACAGCGAAAGCGTTTTGTACGGGTCGGTGTCTTTTCCCTTGACCTCCGCAATTTGCACCTGCGCAAGCTGGACGCCCGAATTCTGGGCGATATCCTGTACCGCCGACACCAGTTCCGCAGTGTTTTTCTTCACCGGTACCAGCTGGATAAAGTTCCGGCCCGCATCGCCACTGATAGCAGCCTGATATTTCGTGTACTCTTGGCCTGCACCGGTAAGAATGGCGGTGCGGGTATCCAGCAGTTGTTGGCGTTCGCTCAAAGCCGACCGCAAGGCGCTCGTTTCCTGCCACGATCCATACACGGCCGGCCAGAAAAAGAACAGTGCGATGGCAAGCGTGAATGCTCCGAATATGTTCTTAGGGCTCATATTATTTTTTCGGTTGCTGTTTCGTCAGCATCGCCTTGGTGTCGATAATGAGGTCTCCGTCGAACTCGACGGTCCCCTGCGATGTCGCTTTGATGGTCTTGATTGAAATGTCGTTCACACCGGTCGCGGCAACGAACGCCGCGAGCTGGCGGGCAACCGATGCGTAACTGTCGGTCGTTGCGCGGAATGATATCGTCCCTTTCGTGGCCGTTGCTTCCATCTGCGTCAGCGTCACGGACGATTGCATCATCTGCTGCATGCGCGCAAGAGCCTGCGACCAGTATAGTTTATTGAACAGTAAATCCTTCATGATGCGGGACTGCTTGGATGCGTTGACGAGCTCCTGCTCCTGTTGTTTGTTGCGGGCGTTCTCGCTGACACTCATCTGCCCGTCGATTGCATCGATGTTATCGCGTATATTTGCGCGCCACCCCGCCAAGGTGGCACTGATGACAAGAAAAACAGCGCCCAATGCGACGGCCGCGTAGAAATACGAGTTACCGCTCGTATAGGATGCCAGCGTCGGTCGGCGCTGGGTTTCGGGAAGCAGTTGTACCCCTCCTTTATATGGCATCTGAAATCGCTTTTATTATATCATGTGTCAAACTTCGCGCATCGCACATCCCACCGCAATCGAAAGCGTATTGCTCAATGTCTGCAGCAGCGGCGTCAGTTCGGGCGGATAGATGAGACGCGCGAACACATTGCCGATAAGCACATCGCGCGGAATGCGCTGTTTTACATACTGCGAAAGCCCCGGCATATTCGCCAATCCTCCAATGAGCACCAGCCGGCTGATGCGTGCACCCCGCGCCTGCTCGAACGACTCGATCGTTTTCTTGGTTTCAAACAGCATCATATCCACCAGCGGCATCATTGTGGCGCGGGCCCGGTTTTCGGGATTATCTATCAATCCGTATTTCCGCTTGAGGCCCTCGGCCTGATCGGCACCGATGCCCAACGCGGTGGCAATTGCTTTCGTCATTTCATATCCTCCAATCTCATAATTATGACTCACCCGCTCGTACCCCTTACTGACCACCAGAATCGACGAGCTGCGTCCGCCGACATTCAAAACAGCCGTGGCAGAGAGATCATTCCCTAACAGCGCACGCACGAGACTGGAATTTTCGAGCTCAAGCGCAAGCAGATTCACGCCTGCGGCCTTCATGATGCGTTGGTAGCGAGCCGTTTCGTCTTTGGGTACTGCCGCGAGGAATACCTCAACGGTGACGCCTGCCTGTCCGGTAGGCAGGCTTGTACCCAGCATGGCGGGAGTCGTCGGTAGCGGCGTTGACTCCCCTCTTGCACCGACGACGCCGATAATGGACCAATCCAGCACCACCTGGTCCAACGGAACGGGAATATATTTTCGCGCCTCAAACGGAATCGTCTTTGCTAGGTCTTCCTCGGTCGTGTACGGCATCTCGATAACCGTGGCAAATGTGGAAAACGACGAGATCGCCGCAACCGCATCGTGGCTCTTCATGCCGGATGACTGCAGGATGTTCTTGATTGCTTGTGCAATTTCCGCGTCGGACAAATCCATCACCGTTTTCGCGGTGTCGGCCGCGCCCTCAATGCCGTGTAGTTCGTAGGTGCCGTAGTTTTCCAATTTCCAACGACCGCCCTCTTGTGACAACTCAACCACCTTAATCGACGAGGTGCCGATATCGATGCCAAGCTTACTCTTTGGCTTGAAGAGGTTGAACGCCATAGACAAATAAAGTATACCACGCATACCGTTCCTACGGTTACCTTGTGGATTACCTCAATCATACACTGCGCTGGTTCGCGGAACTGCTCTGGCCCTCCCGGTGCGCGGCGTGTTCAACGCTGGGCGCGGTCTTGTGCGGTGCGTGCCTAGCAACGCTTACGCCGCTGAACGAACGCGGCCGCACGCAAAGCGCGTATCTGGACTCGCTCACCGCGGCATCACCGATGCGCGGCACAATGGAGATTCTCATCTATGCGCTCAAATACCGCGGCATGCAGCAGCTTGCCATTCCACTGGGCGATTGGATGGCCGGGGTTATCGGTCTGCGAAGGGACACCGCACGGATGTTCGGCGCCAATCCCCTCATCGTTCCCGTCCCGCTTCACCCGAGCCGTCTGCGTGAACGCGACTACAATCAGGCCGCACTGCTGGCCCGTCAGCTTGCCATCGTGTCAATGGGCACCATTGACACGATGGCCCTGGCGCGCGTACGGAAAACGCATAGCCAGGTTCGCACGCATTCGCGCGTTGAGCGTCTGGACAACATGCGCGGAGCGTTTGCGGTTGTACACCCAGAAACGGTTACCGACCGTGATATCGTGCTCGTTGATGATGTCTGCACCACCGGCGCAACGCTGGAAGACTGCGCACGCGCTCTGAAAGAATCCGGCGCGCGCTTGGTCTCGGCCATCGTCCTTGCGCGGGGATGAGGTATTCATAAACAGCTCGCGACCTGTTCGATATGTGCCGAATAGTTGCTTTTGTGCTAGTATGGAGATATGACAGAGAGGATTAAATATGGTAAACGAGCGGTCTTCGCAAAGGGCGCACAAACAAGCTTCATATGCTCGCTAGAAAAGTCTCTCAGCTTAGGGCTGGGCGATCTTTCCAAAATAGCCGGAGTCAGCCGAAGAACAATATATGATTGGAAACGGGAGAAATTCTCAATGTCGTTATCGGCGCTTAAAAAGTTGTGCTCAAAGACAAATATCCCCGTCCCAAGCTCCGTCCAAGTGAGAGGCCCGTTTTGGTACGCAAGCAAGGGAGGCAAGATTGGCGGTTCGGTCGTTATGGGAAAATACGGTCGGGTTCCGGTTCATACTCAATACCGAATAGCGCGCTGGCGCACATGGTGGGAGCGTGAGGGTAAGTTCGCCCACAATAAAATATTCGTTCCACTCCCCTGTAAGAATCCTCCCCTATCAAATGAGCTTGCGGAATTCCTAGGAATTATGATGGGAGATGGAGGGATGAGTAAGTATCAGGTCAGCGTCACGCTCCATCATGTGGACGACAAGGAATACGGACACTATATTACCAGGCTCATGAAAAAGCTGTTCGGCGTTACACCCACAACTCGCCATATTCCCAAGATTTCAGTGAATACCTATACGATTTCCCGCGTAAGACTCGTGCACTACCTTCGTGAACGCGGGCTCGTGATTGGAAATAAAATAAGGCAACAGATTGGTATCCCTGATTGGATCATGAAGAAAAGGCGATATCGGATAGCATGTCTCCGCGGCCTCGTGGATACCGATGGGTCGGTCGTTGTCCACCGATACCTCTCGAGCGGGAAGTATTACACATATAAAAAGATAGATTTTTCAAGCCGTTCCGCCTTGCTACTCGGGTCCGTAAATGTTATATTATGCGGACTCGGCATCAGAAGTGGGGTGCGAAAAAGAAACATCAGGATTGAAGCGCAAAAAGATGTTAAAAGATACTTCGCGATCGTTGGAAGTCACAATCCTAAGCACAGAGAAAGATATCAGCATGGAGAGGTCGCATAGCGGTCTATTGCGCTGGTTTGCTAAACCGGTAAGGGACCTAAAATCCCTTCGAGGGTTCGAATCCCTCCCTCTCCGCCAATTTTCACTTTTTGTGAAATCGTAAGAAACAGCCTCGGCGCAAAGCGCCTCGGCATGGTATTTTTCCGCTATTTTGAAGGCATTT
>JBBTQV010000031.1:0-14831 GCA_038065515.1 Patescibacteria group bacterium
TATGCACATTCCCCCAGTCTAGGGGAACCCGCCATATGTGTGTACATATTACCACAGGCTCTTGACAAATTATACCAGTTTGCTATACTTAAAGTAGTGCTGGTGAGAGTGGCATCCGGAGAAGAGGCGGACCCCGCGTGATCCAGACTGTCGGGTATGGTTGCACAGCAAGCCCCTAGCGCTTGCGCCACAGTGCAGTGCAGCCGTCGTCCCGGCTAATAATGCGATCTCTTCGCTCGTACGGCCCCCGCGATAACATCAACGGGGCTCTTTTATTACTCCTGCGTGAGCTCCAGGAGTTCAGCCTCATCGACAAGCTGGGATTCTTTTTCGGAACGAGGCTTGAATTCAACCTGGCCATCGGGAGTTTTGCCTCCGATAGTGATGCGAACGGGGCAACCGATGAGGTCGGCATCTGCGAATTTTTCGCCGGCCGTTTTATCCGCCCGGTCGTCGTACAGCACTTCGACGCCTGATTGCACCAATTTTTCGTACAGCACATCCGCTTGGGCGAGCTTTTCTCCCAAAGCAATCAGGTGGCATGTAAACGGTGCAATAGACCGGGGCCAGACCATGCCGTTCTCATCCGACAGTATTTCAACAACCGTACCCATCAGACGCCCCAAGCCGATGCCGTAGCTTCCCATAATGACAGGCTGCTTCTGCCCCCCCTCGTCCTGATAGGTCAGATCGAATGGAACGGAAAACTTTGTACCGAGTGAAAAAATGTTGCCTACTTCAATTGATTTCTTCTCGACAAGACTGTTCTTATCAAGCTTGAGCTCATCAATAACCTCATCCGTGTACACTTCTTTGTTTATCGCTATGCCCAACTTCTCATCCAAATAAATAGTATCTTCCCCGGCCGAGGTTATCGCCTGGAACTCATGAGAGAACTTCGAAAAACTACCGCCGGACGCAAATGTCATATAGGTCAGGTGACCGATGCCGACACGCCTGAAAATAGCCTGGTATGACGACTTCATCCGCTCATAAAATTCCGCATGCTCCGCATCGGTTCTGGAAAACGAGTATAGCGCTTTCCAATAGAATTCACGGCCCCGCAAAATGCCTGACTTGCTGCGGACTTCATTGCGGAAAATATGTTTGAAATCGTATGGGTATACCGGCAGGTCCTTGTATGAACTGATGTACTGCTTGAGGATATTGGAGTACGCCTCTTCGTTCGTGAACGACAGACCGACCTCGCCCCCGGTTTTCAATTTTGACTTAAACCAATTATCGACGACCTCATCGCTCCAGCGACCGGATTGCTCCCAAACTTCCTTGCTCTGGAGCACCGATGTTTGCATCTCCAGCCCGCCGGCTTTGTCCATCTCGTCGCGAATGATGCCTTCAATCTTCTTGAGTACACGAAGCCCCAAGGGCAGGAATGAATACACTCCGGCCATCTCCTTGAAGATGAAACCGGCGCGCAAGAGAAGCTCGGCATTTTTTGCAGTCTCCCCAGTCGGCGTTTCTTTGCGGGTCTTGGTGAAGAGTTTAGTGAGTCGCATATATTTATTGAAGTCCTCCGCGCCCATGCGCTCTGGATGAATGGTGGGCCATATCTACAGAAGTTGAGCCACCATTCAAAAGAACTTTACTATATCTTTAACCGTTACGGCAACCATAAGTGCGAGGAGTATCATAAACCCGAACGAATTGATGGCGCGTTCGGCCGTCTCGCTCATCGGCTTCCCGCGGAGTTTTTCCGCGATCACCATCACTGCGCGTCCGCCGTCCAGGGCCGGAAACGGCAGAATATTGAGTACTGCGAGGTTCACCGATATCATCGCAACAAACTGTATGAGATAGGTGAACCCGATGCGGGCTGCTTGGCCTGTCATCGTGGCAATGCCGATGGGTCCTGATATATCCGCATCCAGACGGCCGTTGACGAACAATGATGTCAGCAATCCCCAGTAGCCGACGAGTGTTCCTACAAATAAAAACCACGCGTCAACCGCGCCACGCCAGATGCTCTCGTACCACGGATAACGGATGACACCGGTCAGCGCCAATGAAATACCGATTGGACCCTGTCCCGGGCCGATTACCTGCCGAAGTGCAAGCGGAATGTCAGTTTCTGAATCCCCTCTTCGCACTACGATTACAACCGGGGCACCTGCGTGAGCAAACGCGTATTTTTGAACGGCCTCCGAACTGTCGGTCGCCTCTACGGCGCCTCCCGCCGCACGAAAACCGAGAATCTGGTCCAGCGGCTGTAAACCACCCGCCTCCGCCGGACTGTCGGCAGAGACCTGCAAAATCTGCACGCGACGATCAGCCGCCCGGGCAATCATCTGCTCATCGAACAAGCCCACGCGCAATCCCATGAAGTTGCTGGCCATCAACAGCACCACCGCGAGCAGGAAATTCATGAAAACGCCCGCCACTACTACACCCAGCTGCGGCCAGAAACCTGCGTGACTGAAACTCCCCTTCGCATGGCGATGCTCTCCCTCTTCACCGAAAATGCGTACAAATCCGCCGAAGGGAATGAGGTTGATGCTATATTGTGTGCCACGATAACGGAAACTCCACAGACGCGGCGGAAAACCGAATCCGAATTCTTCCACACGCATACCGGTGCGCTTGGCAACCACAAAATGTCCCAGCTCATGGACAAAGATGAGAACCGATATGACTAGCAAGAATATGATGAGGGTAAACAATTGAAATGAGTCCTAAACGCTCATCAGTTCCGCTTCTTTTTTCTTCGCGATGTCTTCAAGTTTGCCGTTGTATTCGTCAACCAGTTTTTGCAGACGGTCCTTTGCGCGATGCAGATCGTCTTCGCGGGCGGTCTTTTCTTTAACGGCGGTCTGTACTTTTTTGAGCAGTTCTTCCCGAATGTGACGCACACGGATGCGCGCTTCTTCTGTCTTTGTTCCCACTAATTTGATGTATTCCTGACGACGCTCCTTCGTCAGCGACGGGACAGTCAGGCGCACCGCAACGCCGTCGACGACCGGTGATAATTGCAGGGACGATTCACGGATACCCTTTTCGATGGCCGAAAGCGCTCCCTTGTCCCACGGCTGGATGACGATGCTGCGCGCATCGGGCGTACTGACCGCCGCAACCTCTTTGATGCGTAGCGGCGTTCCCAGGTAATCGACGACAATGTCCGTGACCATATCCGGGTTTGCTCGGCCGGTGCGAATAGCGGCCGCCTCACCCTTGAGCCACGCGACAACTTCCTCCAAATCACCGCGCCGTTGTTTGATGAGTTCCTCTATCATAGTGTCCGCAACATACCACAATTATGCGCTCGCGAGAAGTTCCAGTAGGAACTTCTCCACCGCTAAACGGCGGTTGTATTTAGTTTCGCTCACCGCGTTGTACAGGTCCAGAAGACCGTTCGCAACCGCTGCCAGTCGCGGACGGGCGACAAGCTGTGCATGAGCCCATGCAAGCCACCATGAGACGATTTGCAGGGCGTCATCATCGTCAGCAATCTTTTTGGCAAAAACGATGCGTTCGGCGGTGCCCGATATCAGCATTTTTTCTAAGCCTGCAATCGCTTTCGCCACGGTGGGAAGTTTCTTCTCCTTCACCAGCCGTAATGCCGCGCCCGGCCGCCCAGCCGCAACTGCAGCAACCAGCTGCCTGTCATCGGCATCCATTTTCAAAGACGCAAGTACTGTTTTCATTTCCACATCTTCCAGTGTTCGGAACGCAACATCCTGACAGCGCGATGTGATCGTCTCCAACAACTGCCCCGAACGGGAAGATACCAACAGAAAATTCAAATACACCGGCGGCTCCTCCAGTACTTTGAGTACGGTGTTGGCGGCGGCATCGCTCATCCGTTCGGCATCATCGATAAGCACGACCTTGCGTACGCCGTACAGCGGCCGCTGATATGCCCATTTTTTCATCTCACGCACCGCTTCAACGGGAATTTCGGTCGGCTTGCCCGTTTCCTTACTGACACCCGGCTGTAGCAGTATACAATCTGGATTGTTTTGTAAGGCAACACCGCTATCAGCCAACAGTGCCGTTGCCAGCTCGCCGGCAAACATCCGCTTACCGACCCCCTGCGGCCCGTGGAGTAGATATGCGTGCGCAAGCGAGCCGCCGGACATCATCCGTTGGAAGTATTTCTTCTGTTCTGTATGCCCCACCACATTCCAATCCATATTCGAAATCTATCATATCATGAGCATTTAGCTACCCGGCATCCCCCCCCTTTTTTTAACCTGTTAAGGGGCCCCCTTTACAGTTGTGTCCGCGAAGTTATATCCTACAAGCCATGCTCACTCGAGATTATAAATCATCAGCTCCCGGCGAATATTATCACGCCTATAACCGCGGCAATGCAAAAGAGCCTGTATTTCTAGATGACGACGACTATAGATTCTTTCTTTTACGCTTGGATCAAAATCTGTCATCAGATATAGCTGTGAACCGGCATTTCCGTCCTTTACCACCGAACTCGTTTTCTCTTATCTCGTATTGCCTCATGCCAAATCATTTTCATCTCCTGCTTCGACAAGATAGAGATATACCGACCAGTAAGCTCATCGGAAAAATCTGTACCAGTTACTCAATGTATTTTAATAAGAAATATGGTCGGGTCGGACATGTATTTCAGGATCAATTCAAACAGAGCCATGCTAGCACTAACCGTTCGGTAGTATGGCTTTCAGCATACATCCATAATAATCCAGTCAAAGCGTCACTGGTAAAATATGCTGCCGACTGGTCATGGAGTAGCTATCGAAACTATACGGACAACACTTTCGGGGCGCCACCGTGTAAAACAGAAATTATTATGGAACAGTTCAAGAACTCGGCAGAATACGCAACATTCAGCGCCGAAGCTCTTGAGATAAGCCGCCACTCATTCTCCGAAGCACTACTCCTTGATAACAGCTAACCTGTTAAGGGGGCCCCTTTACAGGTGCGCAGCAGGTGCTTAGCCCTATGAAAGGGGCCCTTTCACAAGGTTACAATTCAAACGATTCGCCAAGCTGCGGGACGATTGCGTCTACACCAAGCTCTGTTCTGGCTCGTCCTGCCAGAGCATTTGCGGCGTCTTCTTCGCCCTGCACGACAAAGCACTTCTTGAGGGTGCCCTTGCCCGCCGAAGCTTCAGCGGAGGAGAGTTGATTCGCCTGACGGATGTATTCCAAGAGTCCATTCTGATCGGCATGCGCGGAGTACGCGCCAATGGTGCGGATATGTGCGTGCACCGGCACATGCTGGCCAAATATCGAGACTTCATGCGCACCGTCTTTGATACGCCGGCCAAGCGAACCCTGCACCTGATATCCGACAAACAGAATCGTATTCCGGCTGTCGGGAAGGTACCGCATTTCATGGTGCAGTATCCGTCCGCCCTGACTCATCCCCGCTCCGGCGATAATAATCTTCGGTGCGGGCACATCATTGATGTGCTTCGATTCGATGACTGATGGCGTGAATGTAAGCCACGGGAATTGGAAAATGCCTTTATTGTCTTTGAGGAGCTGGCGGGCGCCCTCATTGAAATAATGTGAAAACTTGCTGTACTCTTTGGTGATGTTGATCGCGAGCGGACTGTCGACAAACACGGGCATTTTCGGCAGTTGCCCCGTTTCAAAAAGTGAATCGAGCTCCAGGAGAAGTTCTTGCGTACGCTCAATCGCGAACGATGGCATCATCAGAACGCCATTGCGGCGAAATGTTTCGTCAATTGCATCCAATAACATCTGACGCCGTTCAGACCGCGCCTCGTGGATGCGGTTGCCGTAGGCCGATTCCACCAGTGTGTAGTCGACGCCGCGCACGAAATCAATGTCGTGCAAAAGAACCGACGGCGGATTTCCGATATCCCCCGGAAACGCGATGCGTTTGGTGACGCCGTCTTCCTCGACAAAGAATTCCCAGATGGTCGAGCCAAGCACATGCCCGGAGTCATGACCGATAACGGTAACCAGATGGTTTAGTTTTAACCGCTGGCGATATGGCACAGGGCGGAACAGCGAGATGGCCCCCTCCATGTCGTGCTTGTCGTACAGTGGCGGAACAGTGTGATCCCGCGCTTCAGTGACTACCTTATCCAGAGTATCGGGCAGAGCTGCCGCAACAATGCCGGCTGTCGGCTCGCTGGCATAGATGATGCCGCGGAATCCGTCGTGGTACAGCTTGGGTACGCGACCCATGTGGTCTACATGGCTGTGCGTAATGAACAGATAATCTACGGACGGCACATCATACCCGAACGGCTTGTAGTTCATCTCGTCGTTATACCGCGACCCTTGAATCATGCCGCAGTCCACCAGAATACGAAGACCGCCCGCTTCCAGCAGATAATTTGAGCCCGTCACATGCGTCGCTCCGCCAAAAAAGGTGAGCTTCATATCCCCTCCATTATATACCTAAACGCCCAGTAGGATTGCCAACAGGTACCCAAGAATCGCAGAAACGGCAATAGGAGGCAGAGCCGCCATGGGTGCGGGTCGTTCTTGATGTACGAAGAGCCAATGCATCACAGAGATGCCGATGAGGGATGCGCCCGCGACCATCACGGCGGCGCCGATGGACTGACTGACTGCCGATGTCGCCAACACCAGCGGCAGACCGATATCCCCGGAACCAAGCATCATCACCGAGCGCGTATGAATAGCGTCGTCGCGACGCATGAAAAAATCCGAGAGCCGCGCAGGCACCAGAAAACCGAACACTGCGCCGCTCTGCAACATGCGGCCCGCAAGCACGACCATGTGACGGGTCCGGTAGACCGACAGAATGTCGTACACCGAGAGAGACGCGAGCAACACGCATGCCACCAACGGCGTCATCGAGAGACCCAGTACCGCGGCGAGACCGCCAATTCCCAACACGATGGCGGCATCATGAACTGCCACGCGCGGCAACGCCCACAGCAACAATGCCACCGCAACCGCGACGATGATGTCGTACGGCCACGGCATCCATGCGGATAGAATGAATTGTGCGCCGGCAATGAGCGCTACGATTAAAAAGAATGATAAGAACAGCCGCGCCACGCCCGCGAACCGCACCATGATCGTCGTAAATACAACAAAGACAACGAGGAAGATGACGCCAGTCTGCAGGGTCAACTCCAAAGGACCGACCCCTCCAGAAATCGCCGGCCGGATAACATGTTGCCACGCGGCGGTCAGCGATACCGCCATCGTGATGGCGTACATCGTGATACTGCCGGTAAAGATGCGCAGCTTGTCGGTCATCGCACGATAATAACGCCCGACTCGTTGGAGCTTGATGGGTTGTAGTACCCATAGATACCAATTTTGGAAAAGGTAAACGCAAAATATCCGTCGGGCTGGACCGAACCGATGCTGTCAAATTCCGGGATCCGCTGGCCGCTCTGCAGTTGCGCCACGACGCGAATAGGCAACGAGCTCTGGTTATGCCACCGAACCGTGTCGCCCGCATGGATACGCAGATTCGTAGGACTGAATACTCCGTACTTGTAGCCGACCATGTACACACGGGGTTCCCGGTCTGCATTGTCCGCGGGTGTCGGTGTTGCTGTTGTATCCGCCGGCACCGGCTGCCCGAGCATCGTAACCGCCAGGGCAAGCAAAATAAGCATGAGAAAAATCAGCGGCCAGAAATGAGGCCTCCCGTGTTGCGGTTCACCTTCGTTGCGCCGAACTGCAAGAATAGCCAGTGGATCCATGACTCTGTATCTGAATATAACATTGTAACCCTACAGCGCCAAGCCGCACAGCGGCTGCGCTTGAGGCCGATTGTCCTTTGCCTTATACAAAGTCCAATCGAAAACATCCCGACCATAGTGGATCGGGATGGTATGAGGTTCCTGCATCATCTGCTCAAACGGGAGAGCGTATACCGAATGGCATCGCGCAAGTTATTCGGAGATTCGTTCGCGTCATGCGGAAGCACATGCACCTCGATGCGGATATCCCACGGGTACCCGCGATCCTCATAGGTCACACTGTCCGATTTGAACCGAAGCGGCAACTTGCGCATATTCCGTTCCATCCGATACGAACGCTCCGCACTTTGCACGAAACGACGGTCGCTGGTGAGGATGACATATCGCCGCTTCCACACACCGATTGCCCCGCCTTTCCATCGGCCGAGGATAATGTGTAAAAAATCCAGAATCACCTGGAGATCAGAGAGGCGCGTGAACGAGATGCGGCTCTGCTGCGCGATGACATACACCTGGGAACCGAACCGGTGGATACACGCGTGGTCCGCATCGCGGATACAACCATTCCGGCACGCTTTGAGTGATGCGATGTTCGCATCGAGATATACCGCAGTGCCCGTCCGATGGATGAAATGATGTCTCGGCTGTCTCACATCACCTCCGTGATAGGAACTATTCGTGACCGTATCATAGAAAAACGGCCCCGCCAAGGCGGGGCCGCATACGGCAACGAATCACTTCTCCGTGATATCGTGGCTACCGCGTCGCACATCGAACCTACCGGGATCGGAGTCGAGATGGAGCACAAGGCCACACTTGCCGAACAACTTGTCGAGCATGCCCGCCATCTGCACGGCACGCATCTGCAGTGTGGGATGCACGAACCGCGTTGCACGCAGCTCGATGAGGTACACGATCTGCGGAAGCGCGCCGGTGATGTGGCAACTGACAAGATACCCCATCGGCAGGTAGTACTGATGGAGCTCGCGAGACAGACCTAGCTGATTGATGCGCTTGCGCTGGATGTCGAGAATCTGCTTGGCCTGTTCGCGCTGGACTTCAGGCAGTTCTTCCAGATACCATGGGTGAAAGCCAATCTCGTCGGTCAGCAACGGCATGCGCTGGGTGACACCTCGGTGGCGTTGCAGGTCCCGGAACGAACCGAAGTCAAGCGTGAAACAGAACTGGATTCTGCCAAGGTCATCCAAGAATCGCGGCAGTTCGGTTTTTGCGGGTCGGCTCTTCAAAATCCCACAGCATGCCGCCAATGCATCCGGCCGAATCGTGTTCTCGGTGAGCTCAAAGTCCGGCGTCCACGGTCGGTGATAGTAATGCCCTTGAGCGATGCTCGCGTTGAATGTTTCCGTAGCTTCGTAGCGCTTTGCCGAAAACGAACTTGGGTACCGTTCCCGGAGCCCATCTTCAATCGCATCGGCAAGGTCGGCAATTTCAGAAAGCGGATGGTGACGCAACAGTGCGAGTTTATCCGCCGCTTGGCGCAGGTTCGTGTGCCACGAGATGTTCGTAGTCGCTCCTGCGGGTAAGAACGCCCGCGTGATGTCGAACGAACGCGCTTCTATCGCCTTCTCCCACATCTTCGCATCTTCGCCATCGCCACGAGGGAATTTCTCCCGTAGATGTTGGCGTACCGGCGCTTGCAACGAAAGATAGAACTCCCGCCAGGCCTCCTGAATTTCCCTGCCCGCCCCCGTGCCTGTCACATCAAGGAACGGCTGTCTGGAGAAATCCACAAATCGTGTAGAGCTTTCCTGACCGGAGTACAGTGGCCAATCTTGGACCGCTTTCGCCGCGAGCATGGAAATTCCCTCGGCGAATACCGTCGTCGTTCCGCAATCACCGATGGATTTGTGTCCATAGCCGACATAGAAGTTGGCCATGAAATTCGCTGCGCCTTTTTCCTCCAGACGCTTCAAGTGAGCTATCAGCCCACCTGTGGAACGGCTGTGGAGCGCCTGAAGCATCGCTTCCGCTTCTGCATCAATCGCTGCGCCCGTTTCCAGCACAAACACATCGGCGCCGTATTTGGTCTTGCGATACACATGAGCGTCGAGCCTTGGCAACATCTTTCACCTCTTTTCAATGAGCCAAACAAGAATATACAAAAGAAGAACCCCGCGCAACGGATGCGCGGGATGAGTCATTCAGACCGACACAATGCAGACCATCAGAAGCGCAGCAATCAGGAGTTTGATCACGATGGCGCGACGCTCGCTGTGTGGGGCGGCAAACAACCCGAACACGAGCCATCCCATATAGACGCCCAAGACGCCACGGAACAATCCAATGGTGATGCCGTTACTGAAACCCAAGAAGGTCAGGAAGATGCCGCTGCCGCAAAACACTAGCGCCATCGCGAGAATGCCGAATGAAGCCATCCCACCGGTCGTTCCCGGACCATGCTGGACACGCATTTCGGAAATGCCGATACACGCCGCCAACACCAAAAGTATCAATCCGACGATGCCTATCCCTATCATCACTACCTCCCTTTCAAAAGATCTTTCACGGTTTGGGCGTCGGACCAGGGGATTTTCTTTCCACCTGCCAGCGCCATGCTGGTTTCCGACCCCTTTCCCGTGATGATCACTATGTCGCCTTCGTGCGCATCAGTCAACGCCTCTGCGATTGCAGCTCGGCGATCCATGATTCGCTCAACCTTCTTTTGCAATGGTCCTGTGATTCCCGCTGCGATATCTTCAACGATTGCCACGGGGTTTTCATCATACGGATCTTCGTTCGTCAGAATGATGCGGTCGCAGTACCGCTCGGCCAACGCGCCGAATTTCTTGCGCTTCCACTTGTCGCGTCCCCCGCCAGCCGCACCTAACACGCAAATCAATTTTTGATTTTTGATGTTTGATTTTTGATTTCGGAGAGTTTGATATACCTGCTCCAAACTCTCCGGAGTGTGCGCATAGTCGACGACAACTCCGAACGGTTGTTTCTGAATCCACTGCATACGGCCGGGGATTTCCATGATGGCCTCCAGGGTGGGTTTTGCCGTCGGCAAGTCTATGCCGTAAAGCGCACCGACTGATAGCGCAGCGAGCGCATTGTACACATTAAATGCTCCCCCCAACTGTAAATTGAACTGCGTGCCATACACATGAAATGATGCGCGATCTTCGTGAACATCCAGTTCGCTCGCTCGCAGTTCTCCGCCATGAATCCCATAGAACAATTTTTTCTGCGCGCGAAATGATGCAAAATAATGCGCTTCAACATCATCGGCATTGAGCACATGCAGATGTTTGGTGGTCGCAAATAGCATGCCCTTTGCGGTACGATAATTCTCAAAGCCTCCGTGTGCCTCAATATGTTCGGGGTGCATATTCGTGAACACCGCGCAGTCAAAGCGCACGCCCACATGCCTTCCCTGCGCCAACCCTTCAGAGGGAACCTCCATCACGACATGCGTACAACCCGCTGCCACCGCTTCACGCAGAAATTTCTGAATCTTCCAACGACCCGGCATCGTCATCTTCAGCATGTTCGGCCACTCGCGCTCCCGTATTTTGTATCCCAGCGACCCGATTGCCGCGACCGGATGTTCCGCGCCTTCGAGCAACTTCGCCGTCATGTACACGACGGTACTCTTGCCTTTGGTGCCGGTGACCCCGATAATGCGCAGCTTGCGCGACGGAAAGCCGTAGCGCAGAGCACCCGTCCACGCCAACAGCGGGTGGTATACTTTTGCGCCCAATGAAAAAATCCGCTTAGGAATAAAGCGTTTGATGGCGCGAAGCGTTTTGTCGAGCAGGCCCTCCCTAAACATGGCTCCATGGTACCAGATTTAGCTCAAACGGCTACTATGGCACCATCTTAGCCGTTCATGAGAGCTCTGACCGCTCCTCTCCCGCCACCATCCTCCGATTCGGCACCTCGCATTGGAGCGGCTCTCTGTCCGCGCTGCCAGCCATCCGAATCTCCGCAGTCGCCCCGCCTGTGGCGGGGCTTCATGCTCCGGTCATGCGGATGGCTTTGGCGCGGACGACGAGAGCCATCTGTTCTGTGCTCAGCGACTGCGTCTTGCCTCTCTGGAGGACGGTAGCTGGAATCGTCGCTCATATGACAAGGTCCGTCAGCGCAGCGTCCCGTCCCCGCGAGAAGGTCCGAGCGACCGTTCAGCGAGCAGGCCTGGATGATGCCCGCGCATCGGACCGACGGCAGAGTGGCCTGTTCTAGCGCGGCGCTATCCGATATAACCAAGACCAGAAACGCTTGGTAACCAAATCGAACGAACCGGGGTATTCGATGGTGCGTGCGCCAAAGCCGAGCTTGAACCGTGTCACACCGGGCCATTTGTCGGAATCAATCCCCCAGAAATCGTACCACGCGTATCCCTGCTGTTTGTATCGTTTCATCAGCATCCAATGTACCAGATGTGGCGCCATAAGCGCCCGGTGTTCGCGGTCCATCGCACCGTGGAGATAAGTTACGGTTCGGCCGTGCTCCATCATGATGACACCAGCAACCGGCCGACCGCCCTGCATTGCCAGAAACAATCTTGTCCGCAGTTCTCCTCTGTCTTCACCAAAGAACCGCAACAGTTTCTTATAGTACAACATGTCGTGCGTCCGGAAATCGTCGTGCTCCGCAGTTTGCCGGAGAAGCTTCCAAAAAATCTCGGCATCATCGGATTCTTCCACCGTGACACCATGCCGTTGGGCAAGGTTGATATTGTAGCGGTGCTTGTGGTGCAAACGGTCCAGCATCTCGTCTTCAGTTTGTGTTAGGTCTGCGATAACCGTCTTTATCGGCTGGATATGACGCGGTGAATGGCGCAAGCGCATGCCGTTGCGTATTAACAATTCCACAACGATGTCGTGTGCTGGTTCGATTTTGATGAACATACTCCCCTCGGCATGCGCCAGTTGTTGCAGATAGCGGACGAAGTGCTTCACTTCATTGCGCAAACCGTCCCGCGCCATGTCGAGATTTAACTCGGGCCCGTAGGGTATATAAAGGAAATTCTGACCGAGCCGCACATCGTGACGGATGATATTTGCTTTGATGAAGCCATCATCCAATCGCCACACGCGACGACCCAAATGTTTCTGAAATGCGAGCCACTCCGGTGTCTGCAAAAAAGGTCTGTCCATAAAGGAAGTATACCTCGTAATAAAAAATGACGGAAGCCGCGGCTTCCGTCATTGGTTCGGTTCGCAATCATGAACACTCCAAGAGCCCATACCGTTTCCACGCCTCTTTGCATGCCTGAAGATATTCCGCTTCCACCCACACTGGCAATGGGTCAGCAGAGAGACAGATGCCGAGAACCTTCGGGTTTCGAAGAACGGTGCGGAAAACATTCCTCCATGCATCCTCCGCACACTCGGCGATGGTGAAAAAGCCACCTACCTCGAATGACCCGTCCAGTCGCTCAGCTTTATAGCCTCCTGCCCATACGCACACCTGCGAAGTCTCGTCTGGTTTCGTTTGCTCCATCTCTCACCTCGTGAACATTAAACCATAGTTTTTGGATTATACAACTCACGACATAAGTCGTTACTTCTTTTCGAGTGGGGCAATACCACGGATTCGACAGTCCGGATGCCCTGCGAGGCGCGAGCGAGCACCGGAGCGAGCCGTACGACTTGTACGGTGAGCGAGGAGCACAGCGGCAACGAAGCAGAGCGCCGGAATGGCGAATTCCCAAGCGCAGCGATAGCCGCGCGATTTCGAGAAGCGCGTGCTATCGCGAAGCGACTCTTAGCTATACTCTGCAACATTGAGAACCACGCCAAGACCCGCCAACATCGCCACCATTGAAGTGCCCCCATAACTGATGAATGGCAAGGGGATACCGGTGAGCGGTCCGACGCCGGTGACTGCGGCCATGTTCACCAATGCCTGCGTCATAATCCACAGACACATCCCCGATGTCAGAAGCGCTCCGAATCCGTCGCGCGCCCGGCGGGCAATGGTGATCATGAGCGTAGCGAGCGCGCTAAACAACACAATGGTGAACATGCCCCCCGCCCATCCCAACTCCTCGGTAAGCACGGCGAATATCGAATCCCCGATCGGCTCGGGCAGGAATCCGAACTTCTGTGTACTCTGCCCAAAACCGACTCCCCAGATGCCTCCGGACCCGATGGCGATTAACGATTGATTCAGCTGCCACCCCGAACCCCTGGCATCGGCCATGGGATTGAACATCGTTGTAATCCGTCTCCACCGCATCGGGGAAACCGCGGCAACGCCAACAATCAACACGACCAACACGGCAAGTACAATGCCGGCCTGTTTCAGGGGCGCTCCTGCGATAAAATACATGCCGGCGGCGATGATTGCGACGATGCCGAGCGTTCCCAAATCAGGTTGTAGCAGAAGAAGCAACGCAACAAAACCCATGACAAGCGAAAACGGCAATAATCCCAGTTGCCAATTTTTAAAACGGTCGCCCCGTTCGCCAAGCCATGCCGCAAGATATACAATGAGGGCGAGCTTGAGGACTTCAGCAGGCTGAAAGGTGAACACACTGAAGTTCAGCCAGCTGGTTGCGCCTTTAAGGTGTATGCCTAGAGACGGCACGAATACAAGCACCATGAGCGTCAGTGCCGCAAACAACAGCGGCAATGCGACCGGTCGCCATCGCCGGTAATCGATACGACGGAAAAGCAATAACAGCACGACACCCGGAAGAATGCCGTAGAGAAGCTGATGTTTCCAGTAGTAATCAGAAACACCGAATTGTTTTGTCGCCTGCACGACACTGGCCGACGACAAAACAATCAGGCCGAAGCCTAGTAACAGAAGAATGAGCCAGAACAGTCGCTTGGCCATACTTCAGTATAGCATGCCACCGGTTAGCGGAGGATGGTGTTGAGTAAATCGCGAACAATTGCCGAGTTCAGAGGAGGAAGTTTTGAGTCGGCGAGAAAAATGGCAAGCCCCGTGATTGCACCAATGGCATTGATGAGCCAGAACCGCATCGTGACCTGTGTTTCATGCCACCCCAGCGCCTCAAAGTGATGATGGATAGGCGTGGATACGAATATTTTCTTACCGCGGAGTTTCTTTGAAGATGTCTGGATAATAACGCTCAACGACTCCACCAGCGGAATAATGGCAATAAAAGGCAATAGCAGTGGCACATTGAGCAACATTGCCGTCACCCCCGCAACGAATCCTAATGCCATCACGC
>JBBTQV010000032.1:0-10632 GCA_038065515.1 Patescibacteria group bacterium
TGGGTACAGGCGAATGTGGACGCATGTCACCCGAAAGATCTGCACCTTGTCTGGCGCGCCGACCACCGGAACAAAGCAAGTTGCGATCCGCGTTTGGGAGCAACAGAATCTCTCGGCAAGGGCATCACCACCGATGTGACCGGTTTTGTAAGCAACGATTTGTCCAATGGTGTCGCGGGCACCGCGCGGATGACCTATGATCCGGCCGCTTTCAATTGTGGCAGTATCCATATGTACGGGGCCTTTTGGAGCGGCGGGCAGGGCCAGGAGACCGGAGACGGCTGGCATTTAGTATTCAATTACGGAAAAGATTGCGGAGCCGCAACGCCACCACCCGGGCCAAAACCCGGAGCGGCCGTGCTGAAGGTGACCTGCACCGGAACGCAAGCAACGCTGACATGGAACATCCCCGCCGGGGCAACGGAAAATGTCATCAGGAAAATTGTGAACGGCGCGACCCAGGTGGAAGCATTTTCTGACCCTACGAAAACAAAGACGACATTCACCGAGACATTCGTGCCGACAACACAATATTTGCACAAGAGTTCTCCCAGCACGATTTCGAATGTCGTGCAGTGTCCGAGTGGTGGCACGACGCCGGGTCCGGTAGTCACCCCGACTCCGGTATATCCCCCATTGCAGTGCGCGCCCATCAATCAGACAGTTGCTGTTCGGCAAAATGCGACCGTGACTGCAGCCGGTGGTAGCGGCACCTATCAGTGGTCGCTCACCGGTAGCGGCGTTCAGCAGGGAGGGACCGCCACATCAGTTGATGTTTCCTACACCGTTTCCGGCCAGAAAGTTGTGCGTGTTTCCAGCGGAGGACAAACCGCCACCTGTGTGGTAACGGTCACCGGTACCGGAGGCGAGGCGCAATCCATGCTGACGGTCACCAAACGCGGTATCAATGCTTCCACCGGTTCCGGCACCGGCTCTTCCGCTATCAGCATCAATCCCAATGAGATTGCGCAGTTCACGGTAAACATTACCAATACTGGCACAACGGCCGCCGCCGGTCTCCGTGTTCTTGATACCTTGCCGCCAGGCATGTCGTATCGCGCCGGGTCCACAACGATAAACGGGCAGGCGATGCCGGTTGATGCCATTACCACGAGCGGCCTTGCGCTTGATGCGCTGGAACCCGGAGCCAATGTGAATATACAGTGGATGGCAACGGCTGATACTACCGGACAACTTGTAGTGGGCCCCAACCAATCCCAGCCACGCGTGGTAGTGACCGCAACTGATAGTGCCGATACTTCGGCCGACATGAGCGTGACGGTCTACGGTTCCAGCTTTGCCGGAGGCACAGGAGGAGCCGGAGGTGGGGCTGTCGGCGGAGTGGAAACGGGTCCGGGAGACGCGGTGACCATTGCACTGGTGATGGCGGCCGCTCTGACTCTGCTCTACAGCGGCTACACCCGTTCTGCCGCATACCGCCGTCATGAAGCGGACACTGTCAGCCGCGATCAGGGGCCGATGGATTTCAGAAGCTGACACGGAGTGTGGATATGTCGCTGTGCTGGTAATCTCCCTTGTACTATAATCAAGGGAGATTACATTTTCTGAAATGTCCGGTAATACCCGCACAACTATTCTCGCGTCGGTTGTTGTCGTGCTTTTCCTTGCATTGGGCGCGTGGTGGTACTTTGGGTTCAGCCTTGACTTCATGAGGTTCTTTGCCGCACCGGCGTATCTCGGTCCTCCGGACAGGGCCACCATCGTGTCCTGCTCACCCGCTACGCAAACGGTACAGGCCGGCGCGCTCGCAACCCTTACGACCGTGAAGGGCTTTGAAGCGGCGCGTTGGTATGCACCGGAAGGAAGTCCTGCGACCGGGCAGGGGTTCACCTTCTCCGTCACCTATGCCACTGCGGGAATCAAGAAAGTTACCGTTGAGGCCGAACGAGCCGGCAGCCCTGTGTATGTAGATAGTGTTGCCTGTACTGTGGTAGTGACTACACCGGTCCTCGATCAATAATATGGATAAATCCGGATTTTTCTCATCGCTGGGAGCATACCTGAAAGCGAACATGAAGTTTTTTCTTGTGGTACTGCTCATTCTTGTGTCCACATTCGGATACTTCTGGTACCGTTCGGGGTTCACATTCGATTTCAGCCGGTTTTTTGCGGCAACGCAAATATCGTTTGATGTTACCCCAGCGCAAGTGGCTCCGGGGCAAACGGTGCATATTACTTGGGATGCAACCGGCCATGGCGCTATTGGATGTACAACGGTTGCCGGTAATTTCGATACGAATTCTGCCATTGTGGGCTCTGCCGACGAGACCATTAGCCCGACAACAACTGCGGCAACTGTCGGTTTTCGTGTGGACTGCTTTAATCTTGCCGGTGATTTTGTTGCATATGGTCAAGGTGAGATAGCGATTGTCCAAGGGAGTGCGCCTGCCTGTAGTGGTGACTCCGATTGTTACGATCCCGAGGGCTGTGTCCGTCCAGTATGCCGAAATCCTGGCACGCCAAATGCGTCTTGTGGCACAAGCTCGGACGCGTGTGTATTGCCCACCACATCTCCGGTGGTACCCTCGTGTGAGAAGGCAAATATTCGTACTGATGTTCCGAGCATTAATGTAAACGGAAACCCCGCGACCTCTCGAGTGAGAAACGAAAATACCGGCGAGTGCGTTATCACGCTTGTTTCATATAACATCCGGTCAGACGGGGGTGGTGTTGCTCCGCACTACATTGATCAGCAGACCATTTACAGATCAACGACGATTACGGTCGGTCCTGGACAGACAGGAAATCTTTCCGTCGGTCTGCCGGACTGCTATTCGCAAGTCGATGTGGTGATTGGCGACCCGCTTCCGCAGCCGCGTTACTCTCCCGGCTATTTTTTAGGAGTGGAATTCTGGGATGTTGGCGACGCGGACGGCACGCAGCATTATTGCAATGAGGGCGCCATATCTACCCCGACACCAACCTTGACAACATCGCCTACCGCGACACCCTCAACAACGGTTACACCACAACCACTGGTCTGCACTCCGGCCTCACAAGTAGTTGCATTAGGATCTCCTGCGACCATGGTTGGTTCGGGCGGGACAACACGATCCTACGGGTGGTACGCGCCCGGTAGCGGCACCGCTACGGGCGGAGGCGCATCGTTCATCGCAACCTACGCAACTCCCGGCGAGAAGACGGTGACGATGACGAGCGGAGGTGATCAGGCGACCTGCCAGGTTATTGTTCAGGTCGCAACTCCGACTCCCTCGGCTTCCGTTACGCCAAGCGCAATGGTCAGTCCAACATGTCAGCCCCGGCCCGCATGTTTAGATGCTACTCCCCGATGTCTGATGCCGGAACCTGCTGGGGGCTGGTGTCCAACTCCGACGCCAACCCCTTCGATCACTACTCCCCCGCCGACGACCCCCTTACTGACACTACAGAAGATGGTGCGCAATGTTACGCAGGGGTCCGCGGAAGGCGACAGCGCAAACGCGAATCCCGCCGAGTCGGTTGAGTTTTCTCTCCGTGTTTCGTCGGTCGGTACGGGCGCCGTGACAAATGTACTGGTGCGCGACGCACTTCCCGCTGGCCTTTCCTACATCCCCGGCTCTACCACCGTTGACGGTGCGCCAGCATCGGATGGCATTATTTCCACCGGTCTGAATCTGGGCGACATGTCTCCCGGCCGCACCATCACTATCCGGTTCCGCGCTACGGTTGCCGCCACCACATTCTTTGCCTCCGGTACGAGCGTGCTTACCAACACTGGCTATGCCCGCGGTTCCAATGCGCCTGAGGTCAGTGATGTCGCATTTGTGACAATTGTGAACGCTCCGCAAAATCTCACGATGTCACTGGTGAAAATGGGCCGCAATGTTACGCGCGGCGAGACGGGCGAACGGACTCCGGTGCTCTCTTCTCCCGGCCAGACAATCGAATTCATTCTCCGCGTTCGCAACACATCGAACGCATCGCTCACGAATGTCATGCTTCGCGATATCGTACCCACAGGCATTACCGCTATTCCCGGAAGCGTACGGGTTGGTGGTGCAGTCGCCTCCGATGCGCTCTTCGGCGCCGGGTTGAACCTTGGGACGCTCGCTGTCGGTCAGGAGGTAGTCGTTATTTTCTCGGGACGCGTTGCGGTTGCATCTGAACTCCCCGCAGGAACTACTACACTCATCAATACTGTACAGGCAACGGCAATCGGAGTTGGTATGCTCACCGTCCAGCTTCCCGTCATTATCACGAGTACAGCCGTCGTTGTCCCTCCGGTTGATACCGGGCCGGGAGAAACCACTGTGTTGGCCCTCATCATTTCGGGCATCATCACTTTGCTGTATGTCGGCTACACCAGCACCGACACCTATCGCCGTCATGAAGTTGGCGAGCTGGTGAAAGAATCAAAAGACGAACCATTCAATTTCGGCCGCTAATTTATGAACGAAAAACTACTAGCAATCAAAGCAAGCATCTCCGCGTCGCTTCGGCGGACGCAAGCTTTTTATTCTTCCCACCGTACCCTGCTTTTGAGCGGGCTGACGGTGTTGAGCATCCTGCTCATCGTCTGGGCTCGCCTTGGCTTTACTGTCCAAGTCGGCCAATTTTTCGCAGCTGGTGAATGTAGCACTCTCGGTGGTTCCTGTCAGCTTCCCAGCAGTTGCACGGCTGGCGGCGGTCAACAATCGGCTGACTCTCCTGCGAACATAGATTGTTACACTATGAACACGGAGCAGGTCTGTTGTGTGCCAGCAGCCGGAGCTCCGCCGTCGAGTACGACATGTGGGTTTGCTGACAGGACGAATCCTGCATGTGCGTGTAATGCGACTACTCGAGTAAATATGTGCCATGTTTGCACACCATCGTATCAGGAAGGAAACACAGACTATAGCGATGCGGATTATACCGCGTGGGACAACACGGGCCTTTGCCGTCCTTCTTGTCCGGATTCGCGGTTTCCCTATCAGACAGAGCGGACAAAAACAGATGGGACAGCATTTCCAATGCCGCAGGCATGCGTGGAGAAACCTTCCGACTGTCCGAGTGGGTATTATGCCGTCGGTAATACGCAGTGCGCATCTGATTCGGCCACTCCGACACCTGCCGGCACGCCAGCTCCCGCACCGGGAGGCAGGCCGGCTGCAGCGGTGTTAACGGTATCCTGCACCGGTACAACGGCGAAGCTGGATTGGAATATTCCCTCCGGCATCATAGAGAATGTCATCCAGAAGAATATCAACAACCAGGGATGGCAGATTGCGTATTCCGACCCAACCAAGACCGTGAAAACATTCTCGGAATCGTTCGTCGCAACGACCGTGTACCGTCACAAGACCGATCCGAATGTCGTTTCCAATTCGGTGCAATGCCCGAGCGGGGCCGCCACGGCGACACCGACTCCTATCGTGCAGATCCCATCGGTACTTACGGCGATTTGTGGCGCAACACAGAACAAGCTCGACTGGACCCTACCGGCCGGGCATGACTCCAACAGCATTCAAAGAAAATTAGGAGTCAGTGGCCCCTGGACAACCATTGGAACCGGATTCACACTCACGGCACCCGTATCGTTCACCGATACGACCATACAAGCCGGACAAACTTATATCTACCGTCACAAGGCGTGGGCTAGCACACCGTCCAATGAGGTGACTTGTCCGAGTCCCACTCCGACGCCGACCGTAACTGCAACGGTGACGGTTTCTCCTTCGCTCTCCCCCACTCCTGCACCCGGTCCATCTTTCATTCTTGCACTAAGCGGCCGCAATGTGACGACAGCGAGTACTCCATCGGCAATCGTGCAGGCGCAGGGCGGCCAGCAAGTAGAAGTTATTATGCTTGTTCGCAACACGCAGACGACACTCAACAATGTCGTGGTGCGCGCAACACTTCCGGCCGGTCTCACCTATGTTGCCGGTTCGACATCGGTTGTCGGCATACCGACTGCCGTTGAATCAATCACCACTGGCGGCCTTTCTCTGGGAGTGCTTGGGCCACAACAGGAAACAACGGTGGTCTTTCGTGCACGAGTTGTCGGCTCTTCGTTCGTTGTCGGCACGACGCAGGTTGAAATTGCAGTGAGTGCTAGCGCAGATGGCGCAACTCAACAAAACGGAGTATTGCCCGTCGTTGTTACGCGTGCCGTGGCAACTGTTCCGGGTACAGTCAAAACGGGTCCTGGGGATGCAGTATTGGCGGCACTGCTGATGTCCGCCATCATGACGCTGTTGTATGTGTCCTACACGCACACTTCCGCTTACAAACGCAAAGAAATCGAAGCCATCACCCGCAATCGTGACCCGATGGACTTCCGCAGCTAGCCTTGTTCTCCTTCCTTCGTTTGCCGCTCCGCCGCAGCGCCGTCTCGCTGCGCCTTCGCGTAGCCGCTTCGGCGAAGCAAGGCCACCCCGATAGCTTCCGCCCGCCCGGGCATACGCCGGGTCCCGGTGCATGCGTCGTCATCGCTGTTCGCTCGGCTTTGGCACAGCAAGCGACCCTGCGCATACCCAGGCGGGCGGACTCACGACAAAATCGCATCCTACGAGGTTGAACTTCATAAACCAAAGAAAGCGCTGTAAGCGCTGTCTGTTACGGAGCCAGCCTATTCTTGCCAAAGGGTCCCAAAAGGCCCGCTTTCATTCGACTCTGCTCCGTGGTATTGATAGAAGGCATGCCAATGAGAGTATCTGAACCGCAGAATAATGCATTTGATCTCGCAACGCCCATTACGCGGGTGCGTTCGGTTGGTACACGGAGTGCCGCGCGTCTGGCGAAGCTCGGCATCAAATCGGTGCGTCAACTGCTGTGGCACCTTCCCGCCCGCTACGAAGACTACAGTCTGGCGGTTCCCATTGCTGATGTTATTCCGGGGCAGAAGCAGAGCATCCAGGGCGAAGTTATTTCCATTGTTAGTCGCCACATCTGGCCACGGCGGCTCACTATCACGACCGCGACTTTGCGGGACGATAGCGGCGCTATCCGTGCCGTTTGGTTCAATCAGCCGTACCTGGAAGAAACACTGACGGAAGGAACATTGCTCTCGGTCGCCGGCAAAATGGTACTGGATAAACGCGGGCTCTATATTTCTAACCCAATCTACGAAAAAATCGCAACTCGCAACTCGCAACTTGAGACTTCAGCTCTGCGGCACACGGGCCGCCTGATACCGATTTATCCCGAAACCGAAGGCGTGACTTCAAAATATCTGCGATTTCTCATCCAGCCTCTTCTGGAGAGTCTTGTGATACCCGATCCCCTGCCTGCGGCCATCCGTCGCCAGTACGACCTCACCGATTTGACCGACGCGATTAGGACGATTCATTACCCCGACACGGAAGAAGCGGTTCCTGCGGCGCGCGACCGTCTCGCATTTGATGATTTGCTTCTGCTCCAACTGAAAGCGCTTCGCGAACGGCGGCAGATAAATAAACTGCGCTCGGTGCGCATTCCGATGGACGCGGCATACATGCGCATGCTGGTTGCGACCCTGCCGTTCACGCTGACGAAAGACCAACGGGTCGCAACGCTGGAGATTCTGCGCGACATGGAGCGGGTGTATCCGATGAACCGGCTCATGGAGGGTGATGTCGGGTCGGGCAAAACGGTTGTAGCCCTGCTTGCGGCGCTGCATGGAGCCCGTCTCGGGCACCAGACGGTACTGCTTGCTCCGACCGAAGTACTCGCCCTTCAGCACTATCGCACACTGCGTACGCTTGCCGGTTCTGCAGATATTCACACCGTGCTTCTGACCGGCTCCACCGCATGCGTAGATGACCGTATCACGACCAAAGTTGCCGCGAAGCGCGCGGTCAGTACTGGACAGGCGCACATCGTGGTCGGCACGCACGCGGTTATCCGCGACGATGTACGATTCAAAGCACTCGCACTGGTGGTCATCGATGAACAGCACCGTTTTGGCATCGAGCAACGCGCCACGCTGATGAAATCAGACCGTCATACATCGGGGCTGGTTCCGCACCTGCTTTCCATGACGGCGACCCCAATCCCCCGCACACTGGCGCTGACCATTTTCGGCGACTTGGATATTTCTATTATCCGGGAAAAACCAAAAGGCCGGCAACCGATTGAGACATCGGTCGTATCATCCGCACAACGCCCACAAGTATGCGACTTCATCCGCCAGCAGGTGCACGATGGCCGGCAGGTCTTCGTCATCTGTCCTGCCATTGAGCCTTCATCGCCAATCGTACCGACACACGCATCGAAGACGCCAAAGCAGGCCAAGCTATCAGCCCTTTGGGCGCAGGTGAAGGCGGTAGAGGAAGAATACAGGCGCTTATCGAAAGAAGTGTTCCCCGACCTGAAGGTCGCGATGCTCCACGGTCGCATGAAGCCCGCCCAGAAACAGTCGGTGATGCGCGAATTCAAAGAAGGCTGGCACGATATTCTGGTGTCTACATCGGTTATTGAGGTCGGCGTCGATATTCCCAACGCATCAATTATGGTTGTCGAGGGTGCCGATAGGTTCGGGCTGGCGCAACTGCATCAATTCCGCGGGCGGGTTGGCCGCGCCGAACACCAGTCCTACTGCTTCCTGTTCTCTACCGATGACACGATTGGCAATCGCCGTTTGCAGGCGATGACGAAAACCGATGATGGGTTTCTGCTTGCCGAACAGGACATGCGCATCCGTGGGCCCGGCGAATTTTTCGGCATCAAACAGTCTGGTCTGCCAGACCTGACGATGGCCGCGCTTGCCAATGTCGACCTCATCAAAAAAGCGCGCACTGCAGCGCTGGCCATCATGAAAATCGACCCCGATCTGAAGCGCAATCCTCTCCTGGCGGCACAACTGGAATCAATACGCCGGTTCTCGCATTTGGAATAGTCTGAAAATTACACTCTCTGCTCGGAATAGATGCGGTCGAGCCAAGGATAGCCCGTGGCAATCTGTTGCTTGATAAAATCAGACTCCTCACTTGGCAGATTGAGAGAATCGAGGAACTCAAGAAAACCTCTGCGGATATCTTCGATGCCTACCTTGAGCGTCTTTGACCAGATGGTCTCCGCAAGCCGCCAGAAACGGAGGATAGTCCCCTCACGGCTGGCACACACGGCAAGCAGGTTTTCTTTGGGAAGGCTGTCAAGCTCGGGGCGATAGGTACGCCAACGACCTTGCTCATCGATTTCCTTTGGTCCGAATAGGTCTACGAAGTACAGTGTTCCATCGATGTCCGGTACTACATTTGCGAGCTTCAAATCCAGCCCATGAGGTAGGGCGGTCACACCCTGACCCGCGAGTTGGCGGCGCTTCAACGACGATTGCGGGTAACGCGCAAGCGTTTCGAATGTTTGACGGATAATGTTCCAGCGCAGGAAGTTTGGCTGCTCCGGGTTCCCGAATATCTTTTCCCCGTCACCACGGCCGACCCGTTGTTCATAGGAGAATATCTGGCCCTCGCCTTCGTGCAAGAGCGTGCGCGTGTAGTAGGCGGTTGGGATGCGCCATCCGAAACGGGCGAGTTCGTCGCGATACGGGATGAGGCGTGATTCCAGGCTCTTTGCGGTATCGAGGCTCAATTGTTTTCCTGCGCCCATGCGTTTGAATAGCACCTGTCGCGTAGTATTCTGCTCGGTATATTCAAGAATAGAAACGCGCGACTGGCGTCCTTCGCTGATCCCATCAGGTGGGAGCACGGTGAACGAAACGCGGGGCTCGTCTTTTTCCAGCTCTGACAACTCAAGCGGCGTCGGTTCAAAGAGAGTGGCATGTTTTTTGAAGATATCTCGCCTATCCATGGTGCCAGTATAGCAAAATCTTCAGGCAGGCAGACAAGGGTTGCCGAGCGTCATTTCATTCTACCATTTCGACATACCTCGGATGCGGGGAGCAGATCTATTTTATAGATTTCTTAAAATTTCTAAATACTCGGCAACGGTCATGCCAAGCGTGCGCAGATTGTTGCGAATGACAAAAACCGGAATCGCCGGATATTTGGGGACGATAATCGGACGACTCAAACCTGCCCTGCCCCATGCGCGATGACTCGCCGTTTCACGACGAAAGGTACAGCCGATGAATACGAGGAATCGCTCGAACTCCTTCCAAGAAACAGGAGCGAGCCCCGCCATTATGAGAGCGGGATTTGGAAGGTCTGCGAGTTATGCTCGACAACCACGGGAGGAACCCAATCCTGGGCTTTCCGCTTCCAACCCATTTCGTTCAATACATCGTCAAGCGTCCCCATTGAGTAGGCCTCTTCGAGGAATAAGTTTACCGCCTCTGAAAAGTTCTTTTGCGCTTCCTCAAGAGAGTTTCCGACGGTGGAAAGGTCGAGAGCTGGGGTATGCGCAACAAAAGCATCCCCTTCGCGGAGTATCGTTACGGGCAAAGATAGCTGGAATGTAGGCGTTTTCATGAGCTAAATTGTAGCACGAACTAGGGAGAGTATCAATGCGCCTCGGTCGCTTGAACTATGCTCAAGACGGCTGGACAGCTCGAGCTCGGACCAAGCTTTCGAGAGCATCCTACGACTTTCCGAGCGGAATTTCCAGCGACTCCCGGCTGGTTCCCTATGCTCCGAGCGATGCCTGGAATCAGGTGAGTATATAGATAAGGCGGCATATGGGAGGAGCGGGTACCGAAGCTTGACAAATAACAATCCCAGCGTAGAATACTAGCGGCTAAGAAGTTCATTGAAA
>JBBTQV010000033.1:0-3292 GCA_038065515.1 Patescibacteria group bacterium
GCTAGTCTCTACACCTTTCTTCGCTACTTAAACCCCGCGAAGCTTGGCTCGGGATTGCCCATAAGGGTTTCCCCGAATTCACCCAATTTTCGATCCGCATTCCTGCGGAAAGCCCCAAAGATTTAGGGCAGCGCTCTACCGATGAGCTAGCCCGGCACGGCGCTCGGGAAGAAGAATACCACAAAAACACGATGCCAGCAACCTTTCTGATCGGTCTATGGTGGGCGGTATAAGACTCGAACTTATAACCCTCTCAATGTCAATGAGATGCTCTACCAATTGAGCTAACCGCCCCCTTGCTCTATTCTGGTGCGGACGGAGGGATTTGAACCCTCACGCCTTTCGGCATGCGCCCCTCGAACGCACGTGTATACCAGTTCCACCACGTCCGCATTACATTTTATTTTCGGAGTCTTTTTCAAGAATATCCGGCTATTCACTGATTGAATTTTCCGATGGACCTTGAGAATGTTAAGGATTTTGCGCCGCTTCCTCTGCAGACAGGGAACATGCAGATTATAGTACATTTTGGTGATTAAAACAAGCGATTCGGTCTTAGCATAACGAAGTTGGAAAAAGTTCTTTGTCCTTGAAATGTGGCCCCGGATGCCGGCAACATCCAAGAGGATTTCGCGAAGCCACCTCGTAAAAAGCTCACTACCAGAGGCAAAAGATATATAGAACATGTGACTATTAGCCCAACGCGGATCCATATATGAATAGATAGTACCATCTCCATCAAAACAACCCCTTACAAAATCTAAGTGATATTTTTCGGTATTTCTAAAGAGCCGAGCGTTAGTGATTTATGCGGAGTGAGGCCAATGCCCACGAGCCAATTGTAGAATAGGACGCTCCCGAACTGGATGTGGGGGCAACGCTTCTCGCTGGAGCCGCTTTTCTTGTGTCCAATAACATTCGAGAGTTTGAGGAGTTTTTTAAATAGCTCAACGAGTTGTAGGTCGGCGGATGTAAACTAATGTGCCGGCCATCATTGTATAGGCATCCATCGGTGGCAAGTAGGCCAACACAGTAGGCGAGGCCGGGCGACCATGTCGTATCGATCAGCTTTCTTGGTTTCGGTCCGCGCTTCCCCATTCCTCAAGTATAAAGCGTATACCAATTAAATCACGACAGAAGCCATCAGCCCCGACTGGAGTCGGGGCTGATGGGCGTTACTCTGCTTTTTCTTCGGTAGCCGGCACTTCCGCGCCGGGTTTCTCGAGGGCCTTGAGGTGGGCCAGCTCGGAACGCGTCTTGCGGCGGATTTCTTTGGCTGTTTTCTCGCGGAGATAGTACATCTTGGAGCGGCGCGTGCGGCCGACCTTTACCACCTCAATCTTTTCGATGCTTGGCAGGCGCAGGGGGTAGACTTTCTCGACGCCATAGCCGCCTGCGGTGCGGCGGACCGTCATGGTGGCGCCGGCCTCGTTGCCGTGCTTGCGGGCGATGACCAGACCCTCGAACACCTGACTCTTGCCCTTTTCGCCCTCTTTGAGCTTTTGGTGGACACGAACGGTCATACCGACCTTCAGGTCGCCAAAACGGCTTTCAGGATTATGCTTTACTGCGAATTCGTTGATGATTTGCTGGGACATATACAGAAATGACAAATGGATAATGACGAATGATGAATTCAAACGCCGGAAGATTGTAGCATATCCAAGACTTTTTGCAAGTCTCCCGGGAGGTCGGCCTCCAGTGACATGGCGGTACCCGACGGGAGTGTCATCTCAAGTTTCCACGCGTGAAGGAATGGCCGATGGAGATCGAGCTTGTAGCTTGTAGCTTGTAGCTTGGAAGCGTAGAGCGGGTCGCCAACAATAGGAACGCCGATACTTTTCAGGTGAGCGCGGATCTGATGCGTGCGGCCGGTGCGGGGCATGCACTCAAGCAGGGTGTAGCCGTTGAAGCGGCGCGAGGTGCGGTAGTCGGTCACGGCGGAGCGCTCGACCAGGTCGCGGGTGCCGTGAATGTGGGTGGTTGTCTTTGCGCCCACTCTGCCAACCGGAGCGTCGATGGTTCCCGAGGGGGTCTTCGGTGCGCCGTACACCAGTGCGAGGTAGGTCTTGCGGATGGCGTGTTCTTGGAATAATTTTTTCAGGTATTCGAATGCGGGTTGGTTCTTCGCGATGACGATGATGCCCGAAGTGTCGCGGTCGAGGCGGTGCACGATACCGGGACGCAGGGGGTCTTCTCCGACATCCTTGAGTTCGGGCCAGCGCTCAACCGCCATATCAGCCAGCGTGATTTGCGGGTCATCGGCTGATGTTTTGTGCACCGTAAGACCAGGCGGCTTGTTTATCGCCACCATATCGTTGTCTTCGTAGATGATTGAAAGCCGAGGCATCATTGACATATTACAATACTACTGATATAATAGCAATATTCAGTGGAGGTGGATAGTGAAGATGCGCATAGTGTTGGTTCTGTTGGTGATGTTCGGGGGTGTTGTCCCGGCGTTTGCCGAATACCCACGGTACCGGGCGGTGGCCATCGTCGAGGTCGCTGGGAACAAGACAACCGGTTACGAGTACCCATTCCTTGGGGCCGGCGTCGGGATGGAGGTGCAAACCGGGCATCTCTTCGTTCAGACGGACATGATGTACAGTCGCACCGACAAGTTCTTGTACAAGAACTTGGAGCAGGCCTACGGCCGCACCCGCGTGATGGTCATGCCGGGAATCAACCGGAACTACTTCGTTGGCGGCGGGGCAACCTACTCGGTTCTGAAGTTTCACGATTTGGGGTTGACCCGTTCCGCGGTCCGGCCCTTCGTGTCTGTTGGGTATGTCAGTCCGAGTGTGCTGGTTGCCGGGGAGTGGATTTTTCCCGGTCAAGACAAGGCATACCGGGTGAATCGCCCGGTGCTCTATCTTGAGGCGAGTGGCGGGTATCACTTCCGGTTAGCAGTGGAGCTCTCGTATCCGATGTTCGTGAATCGGAGTGCGAATTACCACCACTCCGGTCCGGAAGTCAGCATGTACCTCAAGTTTCTTCCGTGACGCGTCGGACGCGTCATCCGGCCAGCTTCTCCATTTGCGGAGGCTGGCCGTTTTTTGTGGGCGGTATAGGACTCACCCTCCGGTGAAACGGCTCACGGTCTGAGCCGTTTTCCTCCGGGCTCCGGCCCTCGCGGCGTCCGCTACTGCGTACGCATCGCTCCGGGCTTCGAGTCCTATTCCTATCGGCTACTGCTTGAAATCAACCCGCCACATGGCGGATTTATTTCAAGTTGTGGGCGGTATAGGACTCGAACCTATAACCCTCGCAGTGTAAATGCGATGCTCTA
>JBBTQV010000034.1:0-4021 GCA_038065515.1 Patescibacteria group bacterium
CCTTGGGAACGGCCTGGACCGCTGGAACAAACGCCGAAGGCCTAGGAAGCGACGGGGCAGGAGCGCCGGAGGTCGTTCGGAGTACCGAACGGGAACCACGGCATCCGACACCGTCGCAACGCAGGCCGCAGAAGCGTTTGTCAGCGGAGCCGTCCTCGCTCTGCCGAAGCGGCTACGCGAAGGCGAAGCTGATAGTGACCAAGGGATGGGAGCGGAGGGTGCGGGATGTGGGGGCAAGAGCGGTGGGGAAGTACAACAAAAATTATTCCTGCGGAGCCGGGGTAGCGCGGCGCTCGATGAGGGCCACGACATCGTGATGCACCGCTTCGATAGATTGCTTGCCGTCTATGGTAAAAACGGGGATACCGAATTTTTCGGCAATGTCGACGATGGGCCGTGTGAGCGTGCGGAATTCTTCCATGCGGGTCTGGATGAGGTGCGGGTCGTCGAGCGCCCGGCGCTCCAGCGGACTGCCGTCCTGCGGACACGCGGTGAGATGCGCAAACTCGGGAGCTCCCGGAATGGGATGGCCATTGGCCTTGCAGAACCGGCGGTCAGCGATGCGCTTTTTAATTTCTTCAAAATCAATGTCCAGATATATAAGAATGATATTCTCGCGGCCGTAGAGCTCCTGCAATACCGGCAGCTCCACTTCGCCTTCGTGCGGCGTGCGCGGTGAGCCGGAGAACACGAGACTCTTTCCCTGTGCCGCCAACGGCCGTACGAACTCCAGAATCCACTCCGATACGAGCGCGGGATTATTCAGTTTCCCCTCATCAAAAATCTTCTTCTCCCTCACAATGACGGGATCATCGGGATTTGCCGCAAACTTTGCACGGATGATCTTGGAACTGGGCACCTGCACAAACCCGTATTCTTCCACGAGCCGGTTGGCCTGCGTATCTTTGCCCGAACCCGGCGGTCCGATGAATATCACGAGTTGCATGTGGTCCGTCATGGACTTCAGAATAGCAAATGTAGCTCAGAATCGCTACACCACCATGATCATAATAATGAAAAGGGGAAGCCAGTTGGCTTCCCCATGAGAGGTGGTGGGCTATTCACCCTTCCTTAGCGTCCCCTCAACGATCTTCCCCGCTCATTGCATTATTCCATTCTCCTTTCTTTGGCTGTGGTTTTCAGGCGGGTAATCGGGTAACAATCTAGCGGCTCTTACCCTTCTTCCCGCCCTTCTTCTGATTCTTGTTGTCGTTGTCGCTCTTGTTCTCCTTCGAAGACTTGGCGACGGACCGCATCTCACCGTACTTCTTGGGTCCTCCAAAAGAAAGGGAGCTGGAGACATGGCGGTGAGTGCGGTGTTGCGGCCTAGGCTTGTCGACCCGAGGCTTGGCCTCGTCGAAGGTCTGATTCACGAAACCCCGGTTGTCAGAGCGCTTCAGCGCCGCATTCAGCCGATGCATCCGTTCACGCTCCTCCCAGCAGACTTGCGACTCCCGCCGCTTGGCAAGCTCGCGGGCATTCTTCTCCACCCACTGCTCCATGATGCCCAGCGTGTCCTCGGTGGGGAAGGTCTTGATGCCGAACTTCTCGAACAACCTGTCCTTTCCGCAACTGCGGCAGAACTCCATCAACAGGACTTCCGCCCGAGTGAGCGGATAGGTGGGATATACCTTGGTCCCACGAACCTGCTCGAAGATCACCACCAGGTCGGGCACAATGCCCGAACCGGTCAAGAACTGCGCGCCGCACTTGGTGCTGCGGCAGGTCGAAACTTCCACTCCTTCATCCACTTTGGTCATGTCCGCCTCCTTTTGTAACGATCATCGCTACCCCAGCGACTATGCATGTATTATACACGCTTTACACAACAAAGTCAAGAACGCGCTTTTTCCAAGGAAAAGCGCGTGTTTTTGGCACGCGCTTCGAGCCTCCTCACTTGTCCGATTCGAGCGGCTTGCCTGCCTGCGCAGGCTTGCCGAGCTCGTAGGCATCCATCGCCTTATGTAGCGCCGCCAAGTGCAGATCACTCCTGCCGTAATCCGGTCCATGCTGCCAGTTATCTTCCTCGACAGCACGCCACGCGATGAGAAGCAAGACTTCGATTTCCTTGCGCCACTTCCGATCTGTCTTCCCCTCCGGCCACGGGCGATGGAGCAGGCCGATGAGCTCATCCGGATTACCGAGAAGTTTGCCTCCGTTTTTCAGGCGGATACTGATGACTCCCGTCTGCTCGAACGGTTCGGCGGACTCTGCAGCTGTGAATCGTTCATATTCCTCAGTGAGACCGCGAGACACCACATCTCCCTGCTTCACATCTGCGAACCGAATTGCTTTCACCATATCGTCACCCCCTGTTAATTTCTGTACTACACTTTTCTGGAAAAGAAAAGGCAAGGACGAATCCCCGCCACACGGTTTACTTCTCCAGCGGCTTGCCCAGTTCGTAGACATCCATGGCCGCACGAAGACCTGGGAGAAAATGAGCGAGATTCTGGTGGATCCGGCGCGCCGTGCCGTCCGAAGTCAGACCATCGGAAGGCAGCGCGTCGTCAATCCGTCGAATCATATCCTGCTCCGTCTTCCCCTTCGTCCACGGACGGTGGACAAGGATAATGCGGTCGTCCGGGTCCGAGTTGAGCCAGTGCGGCAGCCAGGACTGGTTGGGCGGCTGGAGTCGCAACGACACGAGCTTGCCCTTCCTGTCCTCGCTCGCCCCAATTTCGAGCACCTTATAGGCATGATCGATTCGGAGGTCGTTCAACCGCTTGCAGACGATGTCACCGACCCGCACATCGCAGAACTTAACAATTCTAGCCCTTTCCATCTCCCGCCTCCCGCAGCCCGGAGTGGGCCAAGGTCCCGAGACAGCATTCAAGGGACACGCATAGTATACCACGGTACAGATGACAGTTCAAGATAGCCCCGACCCTCCGAGGGCGAAGCGATTATCTTGAGCGGAAAGCGGCTCCTCTGCGGAGCCGCGAGCGCCGAGGAGGCCTTGGAGAGGCAGGAACGAAACGAACGGCCCACTGAGTGGACCGTTCGTTGAGTGACGCTGGAAGGACGCGAGCGTATTCGCGAGGCCCCTCCAGACATTAGTATTCGTAGAGAGACAACTGCGCTTGCACCTGTTTCATAACTTCGAGCGCAACGGAGACAACGATGAGGATGGAGGTGCCGCCGACGGTAAACGCGGTGATGCCGGTGAGTCCCTGCACCACATTGGGCAACACGGCGATGGTTCCCAAGAACACGGCGCCGACAAGTGTGACGCGGTTGAGAAGGTGGTTCAGAAATGTCGTGGTCTGGGGACCGGGGCGGATGCCCGGAATGTACCCTCCCTGTTTCTGGATGTTCTCGCTAATGCTCTTGGGGTCGAAAGTGATTGCGGTGTAGAAATAGGTGAACGCAATGACCAGCACGAAGTAAAAGATGCCGTAGTACAACTGATTCTGCAGGAAATTACTAACCGCTACCGAGATGCTGGCGACGATGGCGATTTTTGATGCCGCAAAGAAGCTGGCGATGATACCCGGGAACAACAGAAGCGACAACGCGAAGATGATGGGAATCACCCCCGCATTATTTACGCGCATCGGCAGGTAGGTGCTCACGCCGCCGTACTGACGCATACCGCGCACGCGGCGGGCGTAGTTGATGGGAATGTTGCGTTGAGCTTCGCTGATGTACACAACGCCTGCGATAACCGCAAGACCAACCAATGCAAAGGTGACATAGGTGAACAACTGATCGGGGCTGTAGGTGAAAATAGCCTGTTGAATCTGCTGGGGCACCTGGGCGACGATACCGGCCAAGATGAGCAGAGAGGTACCGTTTCCGAGATTCTTTTCGGTGATAAGTTCGCCCAGCCACATCAAAAACACACTGCCCGCAGTGATGATGGCAAGCGTCGCGAACATCTGCATACCGCCGAGTGACGAAATAACCTGTTGCCGTTGAAGAATGGCAAGAAATCCGTAGCCCTGAATCATGGCCAACGGAACGGTCAGGATGCGGCTGTACTGGTTGAACCGCGAGCGGCCCTGTTCCCCTTCGTATT
>JBBTQV010000035.1:0-2367 GCA_038065515.1 Patescibacteria group bacterium
GTCCCCGTAGCTCAACGGATAGAGCAACAGCCTTCGAAGCTGTTGGTGGGGGTTCGATTCCCTCCGGGGACACCCGGGTAGTTGTTGAAGAATACCGCCCTTAGCTCAGTTGGTAGAGCTGCTCCCTCTTAAGGAGAAGGTCCCTGGTTCGAATCCAGGAGGGCGGACTGCAGACAAAGAAAGGAGGAGTCTTTTGTTGAATCTTTCAAAAGAGGAGATAGACCTCATCAAGACAGCACATCTGTCGCTCGAGAGCCACCTCATCAATGTCGTTGCTCATGCGCCACAGACAGAGGGCGGCTGTCATGGCTTCCTATTTCTACGCGGCGTTCTGCCAGGTGAAACCAATAAGCAGGCATTCCAGCGTGTAAAGCCGGACATCCTTCAGCACATCGCAGGAGAGTGCGGACGACCGTGCAGATGCAACAATGGTGAGCCAGATATCTGGTATACTCCCTTCGGCATCTAGCCCTGACGCATCGCTCGGCTTTTCAAGTCCATCCTTTATCGGATGGACTATTTTATGGAACGAGAGCGAATACGGCGTACTACTGTGGGTAATATTTTGAGCACCGCATCAATTTCCTTCTTCGTGGTGTGCCGGCCCAGCGAGAAACGCAGGACACCGTCGAGATATTTCTTCGGGGTCTTTAGGGCCCGCAACACATGAGACGGCTCGACGCTGTGTGCCGTACACGCCGACCCCGAACCCGCCTGGATGCCGCGTTTATCCAGCTCAAGCAAAAGGTTCTCGCTGTCCGTTCCGGGAATAGAGATGTTCGCATTGTTTGCCAGCCGCTCGGAGCCAAGTGGTCCGTTGACATGTGCATCCGGAACGGCAACAAGAACACCCTCAATCAGCCGGTCCCGCAATCGTGCCACTGTCGTACTTTCGGATTTCTTCACCAGCGCAAGCGCGGCTGCCAAGCCAACTGCAGACGGAACATCTTCAGTTCCTGCACGCCGTCCGCTCTCCTGCGAACCGCCCAACACAATCGGCGAGACTGCTGCCCCGCGACGCACAAAGAGAACAGCCGCCCCGTGTGGTCCGTATGCTTTCGCGCCGTTGAGTGTGAGCAAGTCAACACCCAGCCGTTGGACATCCATATCCAGATAGGTGGTTGCCTGACACGCGTCCACATGAAACAACGGATACGCGCTATGGTGAGCGCGCCGCCACTGCGCTATCGCCCGGCCGATACGGACAATCGGTTGAATCGTTCCGATTTCATTGTTGGCATACATCACGGAGACAACCTGTGTTTTTGAATCCAGCGCATGAACAAGATTGTCGGGGTTCACGAATCCCAGCTCATCAACCGTTATATACTTCGCCCGCTTGCCTGCCGCACGGAGCACCGAAAGATGTTCGGTCGGCTGGGTGAGAATGTGTTTTGCCCCAGCAAGCGCGAGTGTGTTGGCCTCCGAGCCAGATGAGCAAAATACAATCTCTCCCGCGCGGGCGTGCAGGAATTTTGCCACACCCGCCCGCGCGGACTCCAAAGCAGCGGCTGCGCGGCGGCCCGCATCGTTAAACGATGACGGGTTGCCTGACAGCCGCATCGCACGGTTCATAGCCAACACTACCCGCCGGTCGGTGGGTGTTGCGGCCGCATGGTCGAGATAGATTTCCTGTGGCATTCGACGGCTAAGCGTACCGTCGCTGTGGCCAAATGACAAGCGCCGCCAGTGCGGCGATGAGACCGATATCGCGTACTACGATTTCATTGAGACCGTTCGCTATAAGCACTGCGAGCAGAAATACGATCGCGGCCGACGCGAACGCGCGGGTGAAAAAACCGGTCACCAAGCTGACAGCAACCAGCACTTCAAAGATTCCGATAAGGAACACCGCATTCGTGACGCTCATGCCTGCGGCTTGGGCAAGGTGTTGCGTCCACTGCGGAATCCATGCATCCACCCAGTACTGGGGCTGAATGAATTTGTTCACTCCGAACCAAAGAAATACTACCGCTAAACCTATTCTGATGGACACCTGTGAGGCGTGGAGAGACTGATACATACACGCCCATTATAGGGCGTGTATGTATGCGTACAACAGTGCACAACTGACTCTCTTACGCGGTTGCACAGGTGCCTTCGAGGAAGTCCAGCGTACGATCGGTGAGCATGCGCTCATGGAGAGCGTTGCGAATCCGTTGCGGGTCCACCTGGTCTTCGGTCATCTGCCCCTGACGGATGAGTTCACCGATAGCCTCATTGAGCGCGGCTTCGACTTCGTCGGGTGATACGACAATGCTCTTTTGTTTTGCCGTTGTCCGCAAAACCAATGTAATACGCACTTGCCGCTTGGCTTCTGCGTGCCAGTCTTTGCGCAGGTCGTCTTCGGTCTTCTTCATGCGCGCA
>JBBTQV010000036.1:0-9635 GCA_038065515.1 Patescibacteria group bacterium
CGGGACACGCCGACTACATCAAGAACATGATTACCGGTGCCGCCCAGATGGACGGCGCAATCTTGGTGGTTGCTGCCACTGATGGCGCAATGCCGCAGACCCGCGAGCACATCCTGTTGGCCTACCAGGTCGGCGTTCCTTCAATCATCGTCTTCCTGAACAAGGTGGATATGGTTGATGACAAAGATATGGTTGACCTCGTTGAAGCGGAACTGCGCGAGTTGCTCACGAAGTACAAGTTCCCGGGCGACACCACTCCGATTATCCGCGGTTCAGGACTCAAGGCGCTGGACGCAAAGAACATGGATGACCCGTACGCAAAGGCCATCAAGGAGCTCGTAGACACCTGCGACAGCTACATCCCCGAGCCAAAGCGCGAGACCGACAAGCCGTTCCTCATGCCGGTTGAAGATATCTTCTCGATCGAAGGACGCGGTACGGTGGTCACGGGACGCATCGAGCGCGGTATCTGCAAAATCAACGATGAAATCGAAATCGTCGGTATCCGCCCGACCCAGAAGACCGTCATCACGGGTATCGAAATGTTCAACAAGTCGCTCAATGAAGGTATGGCAGGCGACAACGCCGGTATCCTCATCCGCGGTTTGAAGAAAGAAGATGTCGAGCGCGGACAGGTATTGGCCAAGCCCGGCAGCATCACGCCCCACACCGATTTCGAAGCCGAAATCTATGTGCTCACCAAAGAGGAGGGTGGCCGTCATACGCCGTTCTTCAAGGGGTACAAGCCGCAATTCTACTTCCGCACCACTGATGTCACCGGAGAAGTGTTCCTTCCCGAAGGCGCGGAGATGGTCATGCCTGGCGATACGGTGAGCGTGAAGGTTTCCCTCATTAACCCGGTTGCTATGGACGAGAAGCTGCGCTTCGCCATCCGCGAAGGCGGCAAGACTGTCGGTGCCGGAGCCGTTACCAAAATCATTAAGTAATCTGGGCCCTTCCGTTCTTTGCCATGGCTAAAGCTACTAAGAAAGTCGAAAAAAAGGAGGAACAGCGCATCCGCATAAAGTTGCGCGCGTACGATAACAAGATTATCGACAAATCCGCGCGGCAGATTGCGGATACCATTGAACGTTACGGCGGTCATCCTATCGGTCCGGTGCCTCTGCCGACTGAAATCTCAAAGTTCACCGTCAACCGCGCTTCCTTCATCGACAAGCATTCGCGTGAACAGTTCGAGATGCGCATTCACAAACGCCTCATTGACATCTACGCGCCGACTGCAAAGATTATCGAATCATTGACTAACCTAGCCCTTCCGGCTGGAGTTGATATAGAGATAAAAATGTAGGGCCATCGCAAAAGAAGAATCAGAAAGCCCCCGCAAGGGGGTTTTCTGATGGTTGACAACGCGGGCTATCGGTGATATACAAGACGAGGAGGTGGAGCCATGTGGAGTTGGTACATCGTCTTTTCGCTTCTCGTCGGCCTCGGGATTGCCACTGAGGAAAAGAGCCTGGGCAAAGGGGGGTCGGGTTTCTTGGATGTCATCGGAAGTGCATTCTTCTGGCCCGCATTCATGGGCACATGGCTTGCTCGGAGCTTCTACAGCATCGAGGGCAAGAAGAAAAACGCAGAGTAACTGACCCTCCGACCCCTCAACGACGCCGTGTCCGCGAGGGGTCGTTTTCAATTTGTATGCTGCTATTTGTTTTGATAATTGACAGCGACACGCTCATTGTGTTATAAGATATCCGGAGGTGACGCATGAGTTGGTGGTGGATTCTTGTGCCGTTGTGGCCGTTGAGCGGCTTGGTCGGTGGAGCATGGTTCTACTACGCTCTCACCAAGACATACAGCTTGGCTCGAAGACCTTACAAAGCAGGGCAACAGCTTTTTGATGTCTTCGCGGGTCCGTGCTCGATAATCGGCACTCTCATGATAATCCGGGCATTTCCCTCGGAGAATCGCTGGGGTCTGCGTTTCCGGTAGTAGGTTCCCGACCCCTCAACGACACCGTGTCCGCGAGGGGTCGTTTTCAATTCGTATAAACGAAGTGAAAACGGGCAGAATCGCAGCGCCGACGGCGCTTGAGCGATTCTGAGCTACCTTGCATATATACAATATTGTAGTATATAAGGGGCGGAGGTGAGTATGTCGCTAGCAGCAAATCTGAAGAAGCGGACTGAAGAAGTACTCGCCATGCGGCGCGACGGAAAAACGCAAGAAGCGCAGCGTCGCGGAGATGCCGAGACCGAAGTCCAGTCAAGAGTTTTCGAGCGTGCCCGCGAGGTCTTTGACAAGTGTCTCTGTGCCGCACGGGTATCGGTCGAGAAACGCGCGGACCTGGCCGTATTGGTGGAGCTTGCCTCCGGGCGATTCGACAGGGCGGACTTCTCGCGCCACATGAACTGTTGGCAGATGGCCGTGCTGGCTCTTCAGGAGAATGGCTTCGAAGCTCAGTTCGAATTCACGGAGAGCGAGGAGCCGCACGAGCTTGCCGGCGGCACGGCCACCGTGTACACGCCGTGCATCTACTTCTCCTGGCATCAGTAGCGCTCCGCTGCCCCCGACCCCTCAACGACATCGTGTCCGCGAGGGGTCGTTTTCAATTCGTATAAACGAAGTGAAAACGGGCAGAATTGCGGCGACCTCGTCGCTTGAGCGATTCGGAGCTACCTATACATTTATTCGCTTCGGTCTCGGCCAAGCGCAGGCCGCTGTGGGAGGCTGTTTGCGGGGTGATTGGGGGAGTGATACCCTAGTGTGAGATCTGTTTTATGTATAAATACCATCTCCCAAAACTGATTGCCATAAAACTGACCGACCCATTGGGTTGGGAGTTACGACAGAAGGCGGCGCAGTATCTTGCAGAAAATAGGAACAACACTGGCGCAGAGCGTGGCAGTTCAGAAGAACAGGGCTTTGGCGCATTGGCAGAAATGGTTATTCGCAACCAATTGGGCATGCCAGAAATCAATCCTGTCGAACATCCGCTTGCATACGACATATTGCTTCCGTCGGGGGTAAAAGCCGATGTGAAATGTCGCGGTGGTGCGCTGCCTTTTCAAGAAGAATATGCAAGCAGTGATGGATTGCCACGAGAGGCAAAGCACAACATTTTTGCGAGGCAAATCCATGACAGCAAGCTGGATACCGACATTTATATCATGACGCATCTTGAGACTCCGAAGGTAAGGACATTACCAGGCACGAAACGGCAGAAAAAATGGATTCTCTATGTCTGTGGTTGGGTCACCAAAGAACGGGTGACACGCGAAGGCGTTTATTTGCCGAGAGGTTCTTTGAGCGAACGCGGTAGAACTTGGATGCAATACCGCGGGCAAGAAGTTGAGTTCTATAACAAGAACCTTAATGGCTTGAGCGATGTGCGCAACTTACTGGATATTGAAAAGAAGAATGTAGATGAGGATAAAGTGCGCATCGGTGATTTGAATGTAACCTGGGTTGATGCTGTCAGAATCGTTTATGATCTGGTCGGACGAGGTATTCTTGGTAAGAAGCATCTGAACTATGTTATCGGCAAATCAGGTCTCGAAAAAACAGTGAAGCCAATTTTGAATCCAAACCAATATCACCATGTACTCAAATGGCTCAAGGCCGAAGGATTAGTTTCCAATCTCGAGATTGCAGCACTTGGGAAGCTTCTACCCGAAGAGCCGTTTACTGGAATTTAGAAAAGTCGGGACTTGAATTCGCGTTTTGCGTCACGAATGCGTTTCTCGCATATAGCGATATAATTTGTCGCATGTTTTTTGTGAAGGTAGACCTCCTCATTCTTTTCGATGCCGATAAAGCGGCGGCCCTCCAAAACAGCGGATACAAGAAAACTACCGCTGCCACAAGTGTTGTCGAGGACGATGTCGTCCGGTCTTGTGAATGTTTTTATAAAGTATCGCCCTAGTTCGACGGGTTTTTGTGTTGGATGAAAAACTTCGCCTTCGCTTTCCGCTGTTTTGAAGTAGACAACATCGGTTGGATAGCGCTCGCCACTACTTTTTACTTCGACGGTTTTGAAGTCGCCATAGCTACCAGTAAGTTGGTTTTTTCGAAATCCCTTGTTGTAGGGTTCCCCGGCAGACATTTGAGGCGTATAGAGGGGTTGTTTCTTGTAGAAAACACAAACATCCTCGTGTTTGCGTAGAGGCTGCTTTTTTGCATTGAGAAAATTGGTTGGTTTCGACTTTTCCCAGACAACCTTGTATTTAAATAGTCCCGGGTTTGAGAGCATAAGTTGCGCGGTGAATAAGCCTTGAGCCGTTAAAACAATCGCGCCTGTAGGCTTTATCACCCGTTCGTAGTGTTCCCAAAGTTTGTCGAGGGGTATGATGCTATCCCATTTATTTTGTGTAGTTCCGTAGGGCAAATCACACAGAATCATGTCTATCGACTGGTCGGGTATGTCTCGCATCACTTCCACGCAGTCGCCCTCGATGACGCGATTGACAAATGTTTCTATTTCTTTTGGTGTTGTCGATTCTTGGCGTGCTTCATTATCCGTAGCAATTTCAAAATTCTTCCTCAAATACCACAGACAGTAGGTATTTACTGGCAGACCTTCTGCGCGTGCGCGCTGTCCAAGTTCGTAGAAAGAATCGGTGCCGAGTTTTGCCCGAAGTTCGGAGCTGCTCAGTTCCGCAACTGCGTGGTATAGGTCTAGATTTTTCTCGCCAAATGCAAGAACTACGCCTCGCGCAGAAGAGACGTCGTTCTTGTAGTCTGAAAAATAGACTGCTTTAAATGTTTGTTCGCTTGGCATAGTTTGGGGTTCCTACTGCATATATCATATTATGATATACATGGCCGAGGAAGGCGCGTTATCCACATTGCGTGACGATGTGGAGAGCCGACAATAGTGTCGGTCACTAGTAGGTGGCGGTCGAAATCATGAGAAAATTGGGATGAATGTACCAGAAAGCGACAAAGAAAAATCCATCGATGTCGCAGGAAAAAATTCCAGTTTCCATGAGTAGTGGGTATATAGAGAGGAGGGACAAACATGGCAAACAGAAAGACAATTCTTGCAGTGTGGGAAAAAGCGAAAGAAATCCGGGGGCAAGACCCGGACTCTTGGAGGCGTGATATGGAGGGGAATAAAATCCGATTCGCGTCCTATGGAACCAGGGGCGATTTTGGTTGGGAAATCGACCACAAGTATCCAAGCTCGAAAGGTGGCAGTGGTAGCTTGAGAAACTTGCAGCCTCTGCACTGGCAGGAAAACAGGGAAAAAGGAGATAAGGCCTAGGTTCTGCTCTGATTGCTCCATTCACCAAGACGCCCATCACGGGCGTCTTGGTTTAAGACTGTTGACACTTTTAGCCATATCGGCTATCATGTCTCCACTGCGGTGATGGCTTGGGTTAGAGCCCTGTCCATCGCTTCAGACATGCGGGAAGTCCTTACAAGGATACTTCCGCGTGGGCTCAGCCGAGTATTCCGGCGTGGCCGGAATTTATGTTGTTTATGGCTAAAATTCCCGCAAAATTTATACTTGCCACGAAGCTGGGAATGACCCAGGTCTATGGCGAAAAGGGCCAACTCATCGGAGTGACCCTCCTTCAGGCGTCTCCGAATACCGTTACGCAGGTCAAAACTACCGATAAAGACGGATATGCCGCAGTCCAGCTGGGTGCGGGTACGAAAAAGGCCACCAAATTGAGTAAGGCATTGCGCGGTCATTTCAAGGATTTGGGCAGTTTCCGTTGGGCACGGGAATTCAAGGCAGTCGCGGTCGGAGGTAAAGATTTGGCTGTCGGCGATAAAGTCGATGTCTCAATCTTTACTCCCGGCGATGTCGTCAAAGTGACGGGCCTGACCAAAGGTAAGGGATTTGCGGGCGCGGTGAAGCGCCACGGATTCCACGGTGCGCCCGCATCGCACGGTCACCACCATGTGTTGCGTCATGTCGGTTCCATCGGACAGCGCTTCCCCCAGCACACGCTCAAGGGTACTCGTGGCGCAGGCCGCGACGGTCAGGAGCGCGTTGCGGTGCGCGGGTTGAAAGTAATCGCTGTTGATGTTGAACACAGCATTCTCGCCGTGTGGGGCGCAGTGCCCGGCGCGCGCGGTACGCTGTTAGAGGTCATCTCATAATGGATATCAAGACATACAATCAGAGTGGAAAAGCGGGAGGCATCACCAGTGTCTCTGAAAAGCTTTTCGGCGCGAAGATGAATGCTGACCTCGTGTGGCAGGTTGCGACTTCACAGATGAGCAACAAGCGCCAGGTGCTCGCGCACGCGAAGACCCGCTCCGAGGTCCGCGGCGGCGGCAAGAAGCCATGGCGTCAGAAGGGCACGGGCCGCGCGCGTCACGGTTCTATCCGTTCTCCGATTTGGGTCGGCGGCGGCGTTGCACACGGTCCGACCAAGGAAGCCAATTTCAAGAAGACCGTCACCAAGACCGCCGCGCGTTTGGCGCTGGCATCGGTGTTGTCATCCCGCGTTGCGGAAGGCAATTTACTCGCCGTTGATTCTTTGAACCTCGAAACCGGAAAAACAAAAGATGGCATCAAAGCGGTCGCCACATTGTCCAAGGGCTTCAAGAAATACAAGGTAGGCGCAAACATTCTGTTGGTACTTTCCGGCGGGAAGGATGACGCGTTGACTCTTCGTGCAGTTTCGAATATTCCGCATGTGCAGGCCATCCGCGCGCAGGATCTCAATGTGCTCACAACGCTGGCATTCGGGCATGTGATAGCAACCAAGGATGCGCTGGCAATCATCGAAAAGACATTTGCGGTAAAGAAATAATCACATGGCGTTTAACCTTTTCAACAAATCAAAGAAAGAACCCAAGGCGCCCAAGCAGGAGCCGCAGGTTCAGGATGAGGTTCTGACGGGTCCGTCGGTTTCGGCACCCGCGGGAACAATCCTGAAGCGCTATTTTGTGAGTGAGAAAAGCACGCGCGGATTCGCGGCAAATCAGTACACATTCGAGGTTGACCGCCGTGCCACCAAGACCGATGTCCGCGATGCAGTGGAGCGCGGATACAAGGTTGATGTTATTTCGGTGAACACCATTCGTCTTCCGGCCAAGAAAATCATGCTGGGCCGGCACGCGGGCACCAAGGGCGGCATCAAGAAGGCGATTGTTACTTTGAAGGAAGGACAGACTATCGCACAGGCACAACCATAAGATGAAGGACTATAAACCGACAACGCCGTCCCGCCGTCACGCCCAAGGCTACGACTTCAGCAATCTGACAAAGGTTGCTCCGTTGAAATCGCTCACGCACGGCCACCACAAGAGCGTCGGCCGTAACAACCAGGGCCGCATCACTTCGATGCACCGCGGAGGCGGCGTGAAGCGGCTGTTCCGCATCATCGATTTCAAACAGAACAAGTATGATATTCCGGCAACGGTCGCGGGTATCGAATACGATCCCAACCGCACTTCCCGCATCGCGCTTTTGCATTACCGCGACGGTCAGAAGGCGTACATTTTGGCGCCGCAGGACCTCAAGGCGGGTGATGTGATTGTGAGCTCGGAAAAGACCCCGGTCCGCGTGGGCAACCGCATGAAGCTCAAGAACATGCCGCAGGGCACTATGGTGCACAACATCGAATTGCGCCCGGGCCAGGGTGGCGTCATCGTGCGCTCCGCCGGTTCCGGTGCATTGGTGCTCGCCCATGATGCAGGCCTCGCGCAGGTGCAGTTGCCGTCGTCCGAGATGCGCATGATTTCCGGCGAGTGCTACGCTTCCATTGGACAGCTTTCCAATCAGGAGCACTCAACCGTGTGGTTGGGCAAAGCGGGACGCTCCCGCTGGCTTGGCCGTCGCCCGAAGGTGCGCGGTACCGCACAGAACCCGGTTGACCACCCGTACGGTGGTGGAGAAGGCCGCCAGGGCCGCGGAACCCGCCGCCCGAAGACCCGTCACGGAAAGGTGACCGGCGGCCGCAAGACACGCGACCCGAAAAAGAAATCCGGCAAGTTCGTCGCACGCCGCAGGCAAAAGTAATGAAAAACGAGTAACGAAAAACCATGTCACGAAGCCTCAAAAAAGGACCGTATGTCGACAAGAAACTGCTCATCAAAGTGGGCAGGGCGAAGGTCGGCGAACGGAAAGTCATCAAAACTTGGGCACGCGCCTGCACTATTGTTCCGGAAATGATTGGCTTTACCTTCGGTGTCCATAATGGCAGAGTGCATGTTCCCGTGTTGGTGACGGAAGACATGGTGGGTCACAAGCTGGGCGAATTTGCGCACACTCGCACATTCCGCCGCCATGGCGGACGCATGCAGAAAGAAATCGAAGCTGCCGCGAAGCAGAAGGAAATTGATTCCGCAAAAGCTGCGAAAGTTGAACCTGCTGCCGCTGCTGCGCCTGCGAAGAAATAAACTTACCCATGACCCAGATCAAGGCACAACTGAACGGTCTGCGCATCTCACCCCGCAAGGTGCGGTTGCTGGTCGGCCTCATCAAGCGCAAAGATGTTCAGGCCGCGCTTGACCAGCTCGCCCACATGGCGAAGCGCCCGAGCGTTCCATTGGTCAAACTGCTTGAATCTGCGGTTGCGAATGCCGAAAATACCTACAAGCTCAACCGCGATACGCTGTTCATCAAAGAAATGACTGTTGATGATGGCGTCAAGCTGAAACGCTACCGCCCGAAGGGTTTCGGCCGCACCAGTCCGATTGAGAAAAAGACCAGCCGCATCAGCGTGGTGCTGGAGTCGCGCGAGCCGAAGGTTGAAGTAAAGAAACCGGAAGCAAAGATAAAAGCCAACAAATAATACTATGGGACAGAAAGCATCGCCAATTTCAATGAGACTGGGTATCAACAGGGACTGGGCTTCCCGCTGGTTTGGCGGCGCCAAGTATCCGCAGTTCCTCCGCGATGACCTTGCCATCCGCGAATTCCTTTCCAAGCGCCTGAAGAATATGAGCGTTGACTCGGTGCTCATCGAGCGCGGCAACAACGCGATCCGTGTCACCATTCATTCGGCACGCCCCGGTTTGATTATCGGCCGCGGAGGTACCGGTGTGCAGGAGCTCAATCAGAAGATGGGAAAACTGCTTAAATTCAAAGTGCCCATTCAGCTGGAAATCCAGGAAGTGAAGAGTCCGGATTCTTCGGCCGCCGTTATCGCCGAGCACATCATCGAGCAGATCGAGAAGCGCACTCCGTACCGCCGCATCATGAAGATGACCATCCTGAAGGTGATGGCGAGCCGCGATGTGAAGGGTGTGAAGTTACAGCTGTCCGGGCGTCTTGACGGTGCGGAAATCGCACGCGTTGAGCACATGGAAGAGGGCTCCCTGCCGTTGCAAACCCTGCGCGCCAACATCGATTTCGTACGGGCCACGGCACACACCACCTACGGCACCATCGGGGTAAAGGTGTGGGTGTACAAAGGAGAAGTATTCGACGACGAGAAATAGAAATGCGAATATCAAAATGCAAAATGACAATGCAAAATTCAAAAATGAAAGATTCAGAAGTACTTTCACTTTGATTTTTAACTTTTAAGCTTTCATTTTCTTTATGTTACAGCCCAGCCGCGTAAAACACACGAAAGTTCACAAAGGAAGCCTGAAGGCGCAGTCTTCGCGTGGGACGCAGCTGTCGTTCGGAACCTACGGCCTCAAAGCGGAAGAGAGCTCATGGGTGAAGGCGAACCAACTGGAATCTGCACGCCGCGCAATGTCCC
>JBBTQV010000037.1:0-4007 GCA_038065515.1 Patescibacteria group bacterium
ACACAATGTATTTAGCCTTACCCAGTAGTATGGGCAAATTCACCCAGGACATTCTGATCCCGGGCTACTCAGGTAACAAAACAGGAGTTCGATTGTTTTCGGTTACGGAGCTCTCATCCTCTATGGCCGGCCGTTCCAGGACCGTTCTCCTAACAGTCGAATTTGTAACTCCTTAGAATATCAAATACCGCCGAGAGCTTTCGCTCCAACCGATATTTGAGATTCAGTGTTCTATCCCTATAACCCCGCGCTCCGCTTCCGCTCCGCTAAATTCAAAAATGAAAAATCAAATTTCAAAATTAATTTTGATTTTGGATATTTGCATTTTGATTTAGTGCTTCGGAAGCGAAGCACGGTTTGGGCTAGCCCCTTTTCGCTCGCCGCTACTAAGGGGATCTCTTCGATTTCTTTTCCTCTGGCTACTGAGATGTTTCACTTCGCCAGGTCAGCTTCCCGTTTGCACGGGATACCATGAGTTCGTCATGGTGGGTTGCCCCATTAGGAAATCTCCGGATCAAAGGCTGCTCAACGCCTCCCCGAAGCTTATCGCAGTCACGCCGCGTCCTTCATCGCCATTGTGTGTCTAGGCATCCTCCGTGCGCCCTTCTATCCGTCTTCATACAACTACGATCCCTTATAAAGTCAGGGTCACATACACTACGGTGATTTTATGCAATTGATTACCCATAAATTTTCAAATGACTTTCCGTGTGCAGCCTAGTCTGGATTCGCTTGCCAGGCGCTGCTTCCCTCGGGAAACAGCGCCTCGCCGGCCAATCCCTACCTGTTAAACCCCTCGTTTTCCCACATTTTCTCAAATAAAATCGCCGCTTTCGCGGCGTGGTCAGTGCGTCCTGGGAAGGCAACACGAACTCACGCTTGCGAGGCTTTTGAGATATGTAATACCGTATCCATTTCGTGCTATGAAGACTAGCAAATCGGCCAAAAAAAGTCAATAGGGCATAGTCCACAGACTTCCCTAAATCTTCGGGTCCAGATAGACCGCAGGAAGTGCTGGAGATTTCAAGCCGAGGAAGGTTTTCGCCCATGTGCTATGAGAGCAAATGAGAATGATCTTCCCTTCGTATCGCTTCTTCTGCTTCGCAAGCGATTTCTTGAACGCTAACACGCGACGGCGGAATGCAATCATGCTCTCCCCACCCTCCGGTTTGTATGCCTCGCGGCTGCCTTTGTACTCGTCCAGTGCTTTCTGAATGTCCGCGCCTGGCTTGCCGTCAAAGACTCCTGACCCGAGTTCGCGTAGGGACTTCAGATATTTCACTGGCGCGCGGTGGTATTTGTTGATTGCCACCACAGTGTCTTTACACCGCTTCAGGTCGCTGGAGAGAATGTAATCAATCGGAGTGCCGCGTAGCTTTCTTGCAACTGCTGCAACTTGTTTCTTTCCCTTTACGCTCAATTTCCCCGGCTTCCACCCGGCGATAATGTCGCGCTTATTCTCTTCCGTTTCCCCGTGGCGCGTGAGTATGAGCTTCATACCGTAAGTACAACCGGGCCCTTTTCGGTGATGGCGACGGTGTGCTCGAAGTGCGCGGAGAGCGAGCCGTCGGCGGTCTCGTAGGTGAAGCCGTCTTTGCCGTCGCGGATGCCGCCCTTGCCCATGTTGATGATGGGTTCGATGGCCAGCACCATGCCGATTTCCAAGCGCGGACCGGCGTGCGCTTTCCCGAAATTCGCGACCCATGGCTCCTCGTGGAGTTCTTTGCCGACGCCGTGACCTCCCAATTCTTTGGCGACAGAAAACCCGTTTTTCTCGGCGTGCTGTTGGATCGTGAATCCGATGTCACCCAGGTGACCGTCGGGACGACACAGTGTCATCGCCCTCTCAAGACACTCGCGCGTGACCGCGACCAGCTGGCGACGCTGACGGTATTCGAGGTTCTCTTTCACCGCATCCTTATCCAGATTTGTTATCAGCATCGTCATCGCGGCATCGGTATGCAAGCCTTCGTGCAAAATCCCGAAATCCAATTTGAGCAGGTCGCCTTCGCGTAGCATGTATTCGCTCCCCGGCGTATGCACGCACTGATGATTCACCGACAGACAGATAACATCAGGATAACCGCGGTAGCCCAAGAACGACGCCTTCATGCCGTTGTCTTTAATGCGTTGCGCGGCGATGGCGGAGAGTTCGCGGGTCTGCATTCCGGGCTTCGCGGTAGCAGTCAGTTCGCGCAAAATCGCGGCCAGCACAATGCCGCCTTCCCGCATCGTCGCAATCTGTTTCGGAGTTTTTATTAATGCCATAAGCGTCAGCGCTCAAAAAGCAAGTTCGATAATACGCGTCAACAAATCGCGATAAGAAATTCCGGCGGCTTCCATAAGTTTCGGATACATAGAGATATCGGTAAAACCCGGCAGCGTATTGATCTCACTCAACAGCACCTCGTCATTACGCACAAAGAAATCAACGCGCGCAAAACCGCGGCAATCAGCGAGGTGGTACGCCTGCTCCGCCAGCGTGCGAACCCGCGCTAAAACAGTTGCATCCAACGGAGCGGGAATCCGCGTTGTGGACGCACCCACGACATATTTATCTTCATAGTCATAGAACTCACGGGACGGGGCAATCTGTCCGGGCGTTGAAACAATAAGATCCCGATTTCCCAGTACCGCAACTTCGATCTCCATCGCATCCATAACGCCTTGCTCAATGAGTACTTTCGTATCATGCGAGCGAGCGACTTTAATTGCAGTGGCGAGTTTATCGGGCGCCTGAACACGAGTCACGCCGACCGATGAGCCCGAATTCGCAGGCTTCACAAACCACGGCAGAGCCAGCTCCCGTTTGGCCCGTGCAATCGTGTCAGCGATTTGCTCGTCTGAATGCAGAGTGTAATCCAGTACGACATACGAGGTCTGGGGAATATTAGCGCCCGCCATTAGCGCCTTGAATATCGCCTTATCCATACATATTGCCGATGAAAGTACATGGCATCCGCAGTACGGAATCTTTATTGCTTCAAGTGTCCCTTGCAAAACGCCATCCTCGCCGAATTTGCCATGTGTCACAGGGAAAACAACATCGACTATTTTCGTTATCTCCTCAATCGCCAAAGGGGTTATAACACCCAAATGATCCGCATCAGGAACACGGACAAACCTACCATCGCGCTGCCAGTAAATGGCTATCGGTTCGTATTTCGCGCGGTCCAGTTGCGCCAATACATTGCGCGCCGACATCACCGACACCTCGGCTTCATTGCTCATCCCCCCAAATATGACTCCTACCTTCTTCATCGAATTTTGATAAATTTCTTTTCTTTCATTCTTCGGTGTTGCTCTTCAGCTGGCTCACTTGATACTGGATCAACGCAACCGGAATCCTTGCATATTTCCGGCCTATTTTCATAATCCAAACACTTGCCAGTATTCGGATCAAAGTTCTTGCAGTCATAAGTCTCAAGCTTTGTACGCTCCCGATCTTCCGGCATCAAAATCTCGTGTCGTTTAGTCCATAACGGCTTCCCTTCGGCATCTTTCGGTGTCTTTCCATCCGGCATAAAACGCGACACCTTCACTGGGTCGCAACATTCCTTGCAGTTCTTTTCCAAACACGGACCCGTTTTCTTCATCTCGTTCATTTCCCAATCCTACGCTATTTGTCTCTCGTTTTCCATCGCCGTCGTTGTTGTTTCTGCTAACACCTCCCTCCCCGCCGGTATGTTCCTGCCAGCGTTGCCTTCGCGTAGCCGCTTCGGCAGAGCGAGGACGGTTCGCAGGTGTACGGCATCCTGGCCAGGCATACGATGTCCGAATCTCCGCAGTCGCTTCGCCGCTGCGGCTCGCTTGGTGCTCCGGTCATGCGGACATATCTTGGGCCTGGCCGACGGATGCCATTTGGTATGCGCTCACGCTTTTCAGCGCGCTGGCAGGAACACACCGGCGGATTGGTCGGTGCAGAACAGTGTCCGTCACGGAGCGTGCCGTCCCTTGGGAACGGCCTGGACCGCTGGAACAAACGCCGAAGGCCTAGGAAGCGACGG
>JBBTQV010000038.1:0-2125 GCA_038065515.1 Patescibacteria group bacterium
GGACGCGTCCTCGGTGCTCATGACGGCGCCGCATACTACACGATTGGCCAGCGCCATGGGTTGGATATCAAAGAAGGCAATGGTCCGTATTTCGTGGTGAAAAAAGATATGCGTGCCAATACCATCACCGTCGGCGGTGAGAAAAATCTCTACTCAACTCGCGCCCACATTACAGATGTACACTGGCTTGGGCCGAAACCTGTAGCAGGAGCCCCGATGCAGGCAAAAATTCGCTACCGCACCGCGGCCGTTGGAGTGGTATTGCGGGGCAATACGCTGACATTTCGCAGGCCCGTTCGCGCGGTGGCTCCCGGACAGTCGGTGGTGTTTTATCGCGGCTCTCGGGTGCTCGGAGGTGCTATTTTGGCCTGACATTGCATAATGGGGTGATTCTGGTATACTAGTACCAATTAATAGTAATTGGACGCAGAAAGCCCGATGATCCTCACGCATACCACAAGGGATGCAACGAATATCACCCGCGTGATCAGCACCGCGGTCTTTTCTGTGCGTAATATGAATGTCATTAACTCTATCAATTCCCGCAGTCGCCGTGGGGCTTCTCATCGGGTATTTTCTCCGGAAGTTTCTCGCAGGGCGTAAAGCGGCGCAGGCGGAGACACGCGCAGAAGCAATTCTCAACGAATCCAAGGCGAAGGCCCAGGATGTCCTTTTGGATGCCAACAACAAGGCACTCAAAGTACTGGAGGATTCCAAGCGCGAAGAAGCCGACCGGAGAAAACAGCTCGACCGTATTGAAAATCTCCTGACAAAAAAGGAGAGCGACCTGGAAGAGCGCGGGAAAGAAGTCGCCGGAGAACGCGCATCGCTGAAACATAAGGCGGAAGAGCTTGTTGCTCTGAAAGCCGATACCGAACAGGCGCATGCCAAACAGGTGGCTGAACTGGAACGCGTGAGCGGGCTCAACCGCGAACAAGCGCGCGACCAGATCATGGCAAAAGTCGCCGAACAGTACCGCGATGATTTGTACCACCAATTACGCAAGCTCGATTCAGAGAACCGCGAGCAGTTGGAGCAAAAAGCCCGCGAAATCATGACGATGTCGATTCAGCGCTATGCCGGTTCGCACATCGCTGATGCCACAACGACCGTCGTCTCGCTTCCATCGGATGAGCTCAAAGGCAAAATCATTGGAAAAGAAGGCCGCAATATCAAAACGCTCGAACGCCTCACTGGCGTCGATATTATTATCGACGACACGCCGGGCACGATGGTGATTTCCGGCTTTGACCCCGTTCGACGCCAAATCGCGAAAATCGCGCTGGAGAAACTTATTGCCGATGGCCGCATTCACCCCACGAAGATTGAAGAGAATGTTGAAAAAGCCCGCGTTGAAATTAATGAAAAGATTCGCCAGGCAGGTGAAGCCGCACTTATTGAGTGCGGTGTCGGTATGGTTGATCCAAAACTAGTCTATTTACTCGGCCGCTTGGCATTTCGCACCAGTTTCGGCCAGAATGTCCTGATTCACTCCATTGAGATGGCGCATGTTTCCGGCATGCTTGCCTCCGAATTGGGCGCCGACACGATGGTTGCCAAGAAGGGCGCGCTTTTCCACGATATCGGCAAGGCGGTTGACCACGAAGTGCAGGGGACCCATGTGGAAATCGGCAGGAAAATCCTCGCTAAGTTCGGCATCGACGACAAAATCATCAAGGCGATGGAGGCTCACCACGAGGAATATCCTTACAGTTCGCTGGAAAGCCGCATCGTGCAGGCCGCAGATGCCATCTCCGGCGCCCGCCCGGGTGCCCGCCGCGATACGGTGGAAATCTATCTCAAGCGCCTGGAGGACCTCGAACGCATCTGCAATTCATTTGATGGCGTTGAGAAATCCTACGCCATCCAAGCCGGTCGCGAGGTTCGCGTTTTCGTCACGCCCAGCAAAATCGATGATTTGGCCGCTCTTCAGCTGGCCCGCGATATCGCCCAGCGCATTGAGACCGAAATGAAGTATCCCGGTGAAATCAAGGTGAATGTTATCCGCGAGACCCGCTCCGTTGAGTACGCTCGGTAGTTTCTGAAGAGGCCTCGCGAGTATGCGCGCCACTCCGCTCCCCGTCCCCGCTCGTGCCTCGTCTCCCTCCGCTCCCGACGGCCGCAC
>JBBTQV010000039.1:0-8919 GCA_038065515.1 Patescibacteria group bacterium
GCATATACATATCCTAGGCCATTGGGTGTTGCGAAGCTATTGAACCATTACGGACCATTGACATTTTTGCCGTTTACTGATATACTTATAATGTTAGGCCGTGAGGCAGTGGCCCCTTTACAAGGCCCCCGCGAGGGTGAGGCCGAGGAGAGAAGTCATGAAGAAGTTCATGCTGTACACGCTGGCAATCCTGCTGGCGCTTGCGGTCGCCGTTCCGGCGACCGCGCAAAACCGCCGTTCGGGTAACCGGCGCGGCTATCAGTATGGCTATTCCGGCACCGCCCTAGAGGCCGTGACCGCCCGCAACATGGGCATGGTCAACGGCTTGTTCGGCGAGCTGGGGTATGGGAGCCCCAGGTACAATCAGCGCAGTTACGACACCAGCAGGGATCGTTACAACCGCCCAGGGTACAACCACCGATACAATGACTATGGCTACGGCGGATACCGTCGCGGGCTCTCCCGCAACGAGGCCATCGGCGCCGCCGTTGTTGTTGGCGGAGGCCTGCTCATCAACGCGGTGGCAAATCGCCATCGTGATGATGCAAGCAAAGCCGAAGAGCCCAGCAAGTGCTTCGAGCGGGTCGTGAAGAACGCCCGCAAGCAGCATGTTGAGTTGGACGCTTCCGAGGCCATGGCCTTCTGCAACGGGCAACCGATACAGGGGCCCGTGACTGAAATACCGCCGACCATGCAAGATGCTTCCAGTCTCGTCACGAATGAGACTGGCGAGTGTCTCTTTGTGGATGGCCAGCGCCTTGAGCGCGGACAGCGCATGGGGGTGGACGATGTCGAGCATATCGGCATCTCAACGGAACGCGGCAGTTCTTGCCGTGTCATAGCCAAGTTCAACCGGCAGAACGGCATCTCGCTATTCTGCAGCTAGGAGGCATGTCATGTGGCTAGTAGTCATTCTCGCAATCGTTCTCGGTGGCTTCCTGTTCTGGGTCGCCATCCCGTGGCTGTGGGCGCATGTGTCGCTCGGCGGCGGACTGCTCTTGAGCGGTTCGCTCCTCGTCGGAACTCCAGTCGCTCCAGACGGAAAAGCCATCCAGAAGCAGATGCCGCCTACAACGGCTACGGTTGTGGCTGTGGCGCCCACGCCACAGATCATCGCACCGGACCCGCAAGTCGCCCTGCGTGCCGCCGTTGCCAACGAAGTGCGACAGCTACGCGAGCAGAGAACGGCAAAGTGCGACTGTGCGGAATTCAATCCGCCCGTCATCGTGTCGCCAGACAACGACGAATCCGAGTTCAACCCGCCGGTCATCGTACGCCCCCAACGGCACAGATGACCTGCCCAGCCTGTACGCTTCATCTCCTAAGAGATGGGCGTACGGGCTTTTTCATTGAAATAAGCGTGGTAAAACGATACGATACAGATATGCAGTATGTTTCTCAAAGCACACAGGACACACAGGCGATAGCTGCGAAGCTTGCGCAGAAAATCCGTGCCAAAATGCCGCTGGCCGGCGCAACAATTGTCGCATTGCGGGGAGATTTAGGTGCGGGAAAAACAACATTCACGCAGGGGTTCGCCAATGCGTTGGGTATCACGCAACAGCCCAAGAGTCCGACATTCATGCTGGCAAAACAGTACGCGATTCCGGGAACACCGTATTCACTGTGGCATTTGGATTGCTACCGACTTCAGAGTCACAAAGATTTGGCGGCCCTCGATCTGCACGCGCTGTTTATAGACGCCAACAATATCATGCTCATCGAGTGGCCGGAAAACATAGGGGATGGCCTACCGCGCGACCGCATCGAAGTACATTTTGAGCACGCGGGCAACGACAAGCGCAGTATAACCATCAGCGAATCATGAAAAAACTTGTTCTCATCGATTCAAATGCGCTGGTGCACCGGGCATTTCATGCTCTGCCTCCTTTGTCGTCACCAACGGGACAACCGACCAATGCGGTGTATGGATTCACCTCACTTCTCCTGAAGATGATAGGAGACCTGAAGCCCGACTACATCGTGGCGACTTTCGATCTTGCCGGCCCCACTTTCCGTCACGAGGAATACGAGCAGTATAAAGCCCAGCGCGTCAAAGCTCCCGATGAGCTGTACGAACAGATTCCCGCGGTGAAACGCATTCTCACTGCGATGGGTATTCCAATTCTCGCAAAGGAAGGGTTTGAGGCCGACGATGTTATCGGCACCATCAGCGCGCAGACGCAAGACCTTCCCAATTTGCAAACCGTCATCGTGACCGGAGATTTGGACACCCTACAATTGGTACACGGGCGCACTGTGGTCGTATTCACGCTCCGCAAGGGGATGTCCGACACGGTGATGTACGACGAAGACGGCGTACGCGAGCGCTACGGCATCGCACCCTCACAGGTGGCCGACCTCAAAGGCCTCAAGGGCGACCCGAGCGACAACATCCCCGGCGTCAAAGGTATCGGTGAAAAAACAGCCATCATCCTCGTGCAGAAATTCGGAGATATCGAAACGCTCTACAAGGAACTGGAGAAACCGGAATTCGCCGCGGACAAGAAAGAGGGAATATCAGAAAATCTGCGGGCAAAGTTGCTCGACCAGAAAGATATGGCGCTTTTCAGCAAAAAATTGTCGACCATTGTGCGAGATGTGCCGGTGTCATTTGATCTGGAAGCCGCCGACTGGCACCGCCATCTGGATATGCCGGCACTGGAACAGCTGTGTAAAGAGTTTGGTTTTACTTCTTTGATGAAACGCATCAATACAGCCCTCGGCGCGACCGTGAAAGCAACAACCACGCAGGCGCTCGATCTCGATGGTGCGCGCCAGCCAGCACTATCAAGGGCAATTTTAGTCAGTAAGCCGGAAAAGCTACCCGAAGCGTCAGAGGCCGCGGTACATGGAGTTATCAGCGGGGGCGTACTGCAAACGCTGTATATCACCACCGACGGTACCGCTGTGTATGCGCTGTCCGAACCGACGCCACAAGTGTTGGCGGAAACGCTCACGCGCTTCAAAACAATCATCGGCCACGACCTTAAGCCAATCATTAAGTTGATGCCGGACCCGGCGTTGCTGGTCGGATATTCGTTGATGGATACCCGCATCGCCTCATGGCTCGCAAATCCGGAACAACGCGACTATGCGCTCCAGCGCGTGTACTACGAGGTGGCGGCGCTCATGCTGGACGAAGACCAATCCACATGGCCCATAGCGATCTGGCAGTTGCGACCCCTGTTGTGGGACCACCTGAAGTCTATGGACATGCTAATGGTGCTTACCGATATTGAAATGCCGCTGGTGCCCATTTTGGCCTCCATGGAGCAAGCTGGAATCCGGGTAGATACCGCTCACATCAGCGACTTGCTGGAAATGGCCAGCACCGAGGTGGCAAAATTGGAAGCGCACATATACAAACTCGCCGGGGGTGAATTCAATATCAACTCGCCGGCGCAACTGGGAGAAATTTTGTTTACCAAACTCGGACTCAAGGGACGGGTGCGCCGCACCGGCGGGGGAGCGCTCTCCACGGCCGCATCAGAACTGGAAAAACTTCGCGATGAACACCCCATCGTCGAGCAAATACTGCAGTACCGTGAACTGAACAAGCTCAAGACGACCTACATTGAACCTTTTCCGTCACTCGTTGCGGCCGACGGACGCCTGCACACCACCTACAACCAAACGGGAACTGCTACGGGACGGCTTTCGTCATCAGACCCGAACCTGCAGAATATTCCCACGCGCACCGAACTGGGACAACGGTTCCGAACCGCATTTGTGGCGCCCGAGGGATACCGGCTTCTCTCGCTGGACTACTCACAGCTCGAACTGCGCATTGTAGCGCACATCGCACACGACGAGACCATGATCGAGGCGTTCCGCTCCGGGGAGGACATTCACACGCGTACGGCGTGCGAAGTATTCGGCGTCGCACCCATTCAGGTTGACCGGGATATGCGCCGTCAGGCCAAGGTGCTTAACTTCGGCATCATCTACGGCATGGGCGTTCTCGGATTTGCCCGCGCCGCGGGTATCGGACGCGATGCGGCAAAACGGTTCATCGATGAGTACTTTACACGGTTTTCAGGCGTTGCGAAATACATGGAACACACGAAGGCGGAGGCATTCGAGCGCGGGTATGTCACCACACTGTTGGGTCGGCGTCGTCCGCTTCCGGACATCAACAATCGCATCCCCCAGCTTGCCGCACAGGCAGAGCGCATGGCGATCAACCATCCCATTCAGGGCACCGGTGCCGACTTGATGAAGCTCGCCATGATTGCCATCGAACGGCATCTGCGCGAGCAAGGGTCAAATTGTCCAGCGCGCATGCTATTGCAGGTGCATGATGAACTGGTGTTTGAAGTGGAGGAGGGCGCGGTAGAAGAAACCGCGCGTGTGTTGGCACATATCATGGAAACAACATACAAACTGGATGTGCCACTTGTCGCCGATGCAAAGGCAGGTATGAATTGGGCTGAAATGAAACCACTCGAACACGCACAACCCGCATGAAACTACGCATCCCGACACTCAACACTACGGTCTGGGCCGCAATCGCGGTCGCCGTTGTGTTTGTGGGAGTATTTCTGTTCTGGATTTTCCGCGGGACGAGCATCACCGTTGTTAATGAACAGCCGTCCGGGCCCCTAAGCCCGTTGACCGGTTTGCCATGTGCCGGCGCCCACCGGCGGCCTATTGCTATCATGCTGGCATCCGATCCGGAAGCGCGCCCGTTATCGGGCATAAGCCAGGCCGATATGGTATTTGAAATGCCCGTGACTCCGAACGGCATCACGCGGATCATGGCTGTTTACCAATGTTCGGATCCGCAAGAAATCGGCTCCGTCCGTTCCGCCCGCCAGGATTTCATCCCGCTCGCGCAGGGGGTTGATGCCATTTTTGCGCACTGGGGCGGAGAGCATGATGCCCTTGCCGAGCTTGATGCGCGTGTCGTCGATAATGTCGACGCGCTGAAATATGAGGGGAGTACTTTCTATCGTAAGCAGGGGATACCCAGACCGCACAACGGATTCACAACGCTCCCATTGATACGCGAACGCGCCGACCAGCTCGGATACCGTGCATCAACTAGCTTGCCCGCGTATACGCACATCACCGGCAAAGTTGAACGCAACCTCGGGACCATCGCTGATTCCGCAACTGTACCGTGGCTGCAAGGAATGGATGTGCGCTTTTCCTACGACGAAGCAAGTAATGCATATCTTCGGTGGCGTGGCGGCACACCGGAAATCGACACAACAAACAGGGAACAGGCGCGGGCTAGCGTTGTGATCATCATGAAGACCGCATCATCGTTTCTGCGCGATCAGTACATCAGTGTAACCACCACCGGTTCCGGCGTGGCAACGATCTGGCAAGGAGGCCGGAGTATCAGCGCGCTCTGGAAAAAACCGACTGCGACGGCTATGCTTGCATTCACCGACAGTCAGGGCAAAGCGATACCGTTGGAGCCCGGAACGATATGGGTGCTCATCGATACTCCGTTGCCCGCTGTCACCCAATAATTCCATGCTGATTCTGTATTCCGGCTCTGATGCATACCGCCTCCGCCACGCGACCACTGCGCTGGTGGCGGAATATCACGCAACCTACGGTTCAGTATTGAATCTTTTTACGGTCGATGGGGACGATGACGATGCCGCCGAACAGCTCGAACGACCGTTGAAGTATCCGTCGTTTTTTGAGGAGAAGAAGCTCATCGTCGTCAGTAACGCCGCAGGCGCTGCCATGGCCGGTATTCTGAAGCAGTACAAACTGCATGAGCTCGATGACATCGTGCTTGCCGCCGTTCAGCACACAAAGAATGAATCCTGTGACAAGAAAGTACTCACGGCTCTTGCCAAGGCAGCGAACAAGACGGAAGCATTTGAACCGCTTACCGGCGTAGCGCTGGCTTCCTGGGTTCGCGATTACTGCACAGATCGGAACGCTACCATCGAAACCGCCGCACTTACCGCACTTTTGCAACGCACCAACAGTGACATGCAGTCTCTCTCTAACGAACTTGGGAAACTGTGTGCGTATGCGGGTAACGGGGTCATCGCCCTGCAGGCCGTGCAGTTGCTGACACCAACCCGTTATGAACAGGACGGGTGGGAATTGTCCAATGCGCTCGCCGCGCACGACAAGCGTTCTGTCATCGCCGTGCTGTGGCGGCGTCTGCAGGATGGCGTCTCGGAACAACTGCTCCTGGCATCGCTTGCCGCAGGCATCCGCAATCTTTCCCTAGTCAAAGATATGCAGGCACGACACCAGCCAAACGGCGTCATCGCGTCGGCCACCGGCTTACACCCGTTCGTCATCTCGAAAACGACCCGTGGAGCGGCTGCCGCTGATGCCGACAAACTACGGCACGCGCATCTCGGGCTCGCACGCCTGGATCGTTCTTCAAAAGACGGCCTCGCCGATACCGCTGACGGACTGTTCTCGATCCTCTTGGGCCTCTAAGGTTGTTTTGTGGTATCCTCAACATTGAACTCCATGCCTTACGAGTACCTCTCCTACGGGCGCGCCGCCGACATCACCGACCGGCGCGACCGGTTCATCTACCGCCTCCTTGAGCTCCAGCCCGGCGTGCTCGCCTGGCTCACACTCATTGCCGTTGTCGCTGCATCGTATTGGATGCCGGTCTATGCGGCAGTTTTTATTATCATCTTTGACCTGTATTGGCTCATCAAAACAATTTACCTGTCATTGCATATGAGTCACACATTTCGTGCGATGCGTTCCAATCAACGCGTCGACTGGATGCCGTTGCTGGCCGGTACAACGCCGTATTCTCAAGAATTGTCCGGCGTAACCTGGGAAGATATCCGCCACCTGGTCGTACTTCCGATGGCGACCGAACCGTACGAGGTCGTGCGCGAAAGTTTCGAGGGACTCCTGAAGACCAGCTGGCCGTTGGACAACATGATCGTCGCACTGGCCATAGAAGGCAGGGTAGGGGCACCGGCGCGGGAGATTGCCGAGCGAATACAGAACGAGTTCGGGCAGCGCTTTCTCCGTTTTTTGATTACCGAACATCCGGATAACATCGTCGGCGAAGTCCGCGGGAAAGGATCGAACGAGACCTGGGCCGGCAAGGAAGCCCTGAAAGTCATTGACGAGTTGCGAATTCCGTACCGCAATGTCGTCGTCTCGGTCTTCGATGTGGATACGGTCACGCCTCATGATTTCTTTGCCTGTCTCGCTTGGCACTACCTGACAGCCGCGCGGCCGCTTCGTTCTTCATACCAGCCCGTTCCGGTGTTCAGCAATAATATCTGGCATGCTCCCGCCTTCGCCCGTGTCTTTGCGTTCTCCACAACATTCTGGCAGATGATTCAGCAGGCGCGGCCCGAACAGCTGGTCACATTCTCCAGTCAGTCGATCAGCCTGCAGGCTCTTGTGGATGTGGGATTCTGGCAGGTGAATGTGGTGAGTGAAGACTCCCAAATTTTCTGGAAGTGCCTCCTCCGATATGACGGCGATTGGCGTACCGTGCCCCTGCACTATCCGGTGTATATGGATGCCAATGTTGCGCCGACCTTTTGGGGAACATTGGTGAATCAGTATAAGCAAATCCGCCGTTGGCATTACGGCGTTGAGAACAATCCATATTTCTTATTTGGATTCCTGAAGAACAAGCGCATCTCGTTGAGCACCAAGATACGCCACGGCTTCAATATGATAGAAAAGACACATTCCAGTGCCACGAACGCGCTCATCATCTTTTTGCTTGGCTGGCTTCCGGTCACCATCGGCACCGGTCGCTTCGGCTCAACGGTGCTGTCATACAAGCTCCCATCCATCACAACGACCATCATGTTGCTGGCAATGGTCGGACTTATCTCCTCGGCAATCATCTCGATGGTCATGCTCCCTCCGCGCCCTCCGAACTTCGGCAAGTTCCGCTATGTGTGGATGGTTCTGCAGTGGGCGCTGTTTCCCGTCAATTTTATCTTCTTCGGTTCTATTCCGGCTCTCGATGCGCAAACCCGCCTCATGTTCGGTAAGTATATGGGCTTCTGGGTCACTCCGAAGTCCAGAACACCTGCGCAGAAGCCATCACAAATATGAAAATCGAATTTTCACCCGAACAACGGGAGGCCCACAAACTCAATGCCGGTGCGGAGAGTCTCAAATCTCCCAAACATGAAAACCAAGATAGAGTGCTGGTTGATGTGGAGCATGGCGCTTTTGGTGTTTTTGATGGTCTGGGTGGATATAGGGGAGCAGAGGTGGCCGCCGCTTTGGCGCGTGATATTGTACAAACGAGATTAGCCGCGCTCCCCACGGATGCTTCTCTTGAAACCACAAGAGACGCAGTGGTGACAGCCCTTCGCGCCGCTGACCAAGCCATCAAAATAAAGGCGCGAGAGAACTCATCCTTGAGTCGCATGTGCACAACTGCCACGGTTCTCAAGGTCTGGAAAAGTACGGGAGGTAAGCGCTCTCTCATTATTAGGAATGTCGGGGACTCTCATGTGTACTACCTGAACGCAGACGGAAACTTTTCTCATATTACTGGAGGCGGCGATGAGCTCGATCAGGCGCTCGGTGATTCCTATAGTGCTCTCGCCCCTCATGTTTTTACTATCGATTTGGTACGGACGGGGGACAAAGCTCTCATCTGTTCGGATGGCGTGTACAGACCGCTCACTGAAGTAATCCTGAAAGAGATTTTAGATAACGAACGCAGTCCCGAAATAGCCGCACAGAAACTAGCATCAAAAGCTCAAGAAAGAGCGGCGGAAGATCCGTATATGCACGGCGGGCCACCAGACGATGCGAGTGTGATTGTTGTCCGTTTGTGATTGGACAGCTTTGGGAATCTCCCAAAAGAACAGCCCCTTGCCGTGCAATCTCCGCCCCGCCAAGGCGGGGCTATTTATTTGCACTTTCATAAAAAGCCCCCCTCCAACGGGAAGGGGGCGCAGAGCAACCGACAAGACCGAAAAG
>JBBTQV010000040.1:0-4259 GCA_038065515.1 Patescibacteria group bacterium
TATCCTCTCCTCCGACCCCGTGCTCACCGAGGAGGGACCGCTTGCACGGCTGGTGCGTAACATCCTTGCGTACATTGCGGATGTGTTAGGCATTGAGTTATCGCAGGGGACGGTGAAGACGGACAGACTTTGTGCTGGTACCGCATGCGTTGATGAAGCGGAGCTTCAGCAACTACGGCAATTACTTCGCAGTCAAAGCGCAGAGCCAACGACAGTTCCGACCGTGCTCCCGACCATCTCCGTGGAACCGCCGGTTGCTTCTGCATCGGAAACTCTGACACCTACTGCGACTCCGGTGGAAGAAGATTAAGTGCTTCTCGGGTCTCCAGTGCTTGCACTCGCCGCTCATCCATCCTCGTACCCCAGCGAACCTTAGGAATCGGCTCGCGCATATAGATGCCATCCGTCGGCATTCCCAAAGACGCACCATCCGGTTTGGTGCGTCGTACGGAATGCCAGGATGGTATCACCTGTGTAGCGAGAGGTGAGATGGGGTGCGGGGATGGGGAGCGGCGGGAATCTGACTGAAAGAGGAATCCATACTTTGATATTTTCTTTCCGCGCCGTGTTTGGTATGATGCAGGCACCATGTCGCTGGAAGATTTCCGCAATGAACGCATCAAAAAGCTCAACCGCCTCCGTGAGGCAGGTATTGACCCGTATCCGGCCGTCACGGGGCGCAATCGCTCGATACGGCTGGCGTTGGAAACCTTCGACGAACTTGTCGCCGCCGATACCGAAATCACGATCGCGGGGCGCGTCATGGCACAACGCGGCCACGGAGGCATCACCTTCCTCGATATCAAAGACGCTCTGTCGAGCATGCAGGCACTGGTCGGGGGCGACCGTCTTGGGCGGGATGCGTACGACCTGTTTTTGTCCGTGTTGGATATCGGCGATATCATCGAAGTGACCGGCACGCTGACTACCACGAAACGTGGTGAAAAGAGCATCGAAGCGAAAAGCTGGAAGATGCTCTCCAAGAGTCTCCGGCCGTTGCCGGAGAAATGGCATGGCCTGCAGGATGTGGAGGAACGGTACCGACAGCGATACCTCGATCTGATCTTGAGCGACGATATCAAGAAGAACTTCATCACCCGATTCAAAACCATCGCGGCCATCAGACGCTATTTCCAAGACAACCGGTTCCTCGAAGTTGAGACCCCCGTCTTACAGCTGATTCCGGGCGGTGCAACGGCGCGGCCGTTCGAGACGCACATGAACGACATGGATTTGAATCTGTTCCTGCGCGTTGCACCTGAACTATACCTTAAGCGGCTGCTCGTTGGCGGGTTCAGTCGCGTGTTCGAGATCGGCAAGAATTTCCGCAACGAAGGTATGGACCGCGAACACAATCCGGAGTTCACCATGTTGGAGGCCTACGCGGCCTACAAAGACTACCAATGGCTCATGCAGTTTACCGAAGACCTGCTGGTGTCGGTGACGACCGAAGTGCTCGGCGCACCGGAGATTTCATACCAGGGGAAGCGTATCGTACTGGAGCGGCCGTTCCGACGGCTCGCGTGGAATGATTTGGTCAAAGAAGCGAGCGGCCTTGACTACGCCACGGCTACGGTGGAAGACTTCGCCGCTCGCGCGCGCGAGCTCGATGTCGTGGTGGAGAAATCGATGACCAAATCGACGCTCGCCGATGAGATTTATAAAAAGACATTGCGCCACGCGATGCTCGAACCAGTGTTTGTCATCGACCATCCGTTAGAGCTATCGCCGCTGTCGAAAAAAACATCGCCGGATGCCGACACCGTTGCACGATTCCAATTGCTCGTGGGCGGGTTTGAAATGACCAATGCATTTTCCGAACTCAACGATCCCATTGATCAGCGTGAGCGCTTGATACAACAGCAGAAGCTCCGCGAAGAGGGGAGCGAAGAAGCGCAACGGGTTGACGAGGATTTCATCATCGCTCTCGAGCACGGCATGCCACCAGCGGCGGGTATCGGTATCGGTATCGACCGGCTGGTCGCACTGCTGACCGATTCGCACTCACTTCGCGACATCCTGCTGTTCCCCACCATGAAGCCAAAAACGAAAAACGAATAGCGGACATGCTTGACATCAAACTCATCAGACAAGATGCCGGGGCGGTACAGAAAGCGATGCAAAGTCGTGGGCTGGCCGTGGATATCGCTACTATCGCCGATACTGACGCACGCCACCGTGCCGCGCTACAGGAACTGGAAGCTGCGCGTGCCCAACAGAATATGGCCAGTAAGGGTCCGATGGACCCTGCAAGCATTGACGAGCTTAAAGCGCTGAAGGGGCATATCAAAGAACTTCAGGTGGTATCGGATGCTTTGGAGTTGCAAGTCAGCGATGCTATTGCTCCGCTTCCGAACATTCCGCTTGCTGACACGCCGGTCGGCACCGATGCATCCGCAAATGTGGAGATTTCTGTATTCGGCGATAAACCGGTGTTTGCATTTACGCCGAAGCATTACATGGATATCGCCGAGGCAATGGGCACCATTGACACCGAGAGCGCGGCGACCGTTGCGGGCACGCGGTTCGGATACATCAAAGGAGCTGCGGCACAACTACAGTTCGCATTGCTCCAGTACGCACTTGCTCGGCTCACCGATGTGAATTGGATAGAATCACTGATAACCAAATATTCATTGCCGCTGAAGGCATCGGCATTCACCTTCGTGATTCCACCGGTTATGCTGCGTCCCGAAATGATGCGTGCGATGGGCTTTGCCGAGCGTGCAGGCATCGAGCCCGGTAATGACGAGATATATTTTCTTGAGCGTGATGGTTTGTATCTTGCGGGAACCAGCGAGCAACCGCTGGGTGCGATGCATTACGACCGGATGCTCAATGCAAATGAGCTCCCACTCCGCTATGTGGGGTATTCCACCTGCTTCAGACGCGAAGCAGGTGCGGCCGGAAAAGATACGCGTGGCATTTTGCGCGTGCACCAATTCGACAAAATGGAGATGTTCACCGTATGTGAACCGGGACATTCGGCGCACGAGCATCGGCTTATTCTCGCAATAGAGGAAGAACTCATGCGGGGGCTCGGCTTGCACTATCGCGTGGTGCGTTTGTGTACGGGCGACATCGGAGCCGCGTCAGCCGCAACCTACGACATCGAGACATGGATGCCGGGCCAGAACGAATACCGGGAAACCCATTCCTGCAGTAACACCACCGATTTTCAGAGTCGTGCGCTGAAGACCCGTTTCAAAGCAGGTGACACCGCGGCGGAATTTCCCCACATGCTCAACGGCACCGTCTTCAGTCAGCGCCCCATTATCGCCATTCTTGAACAGTTTCAGAACGAAGACGGTACGGTTCGCGTACCCGAAGTATTACAATCGTACATGGGCGGTCTGGAAATCATCAGAAGCTCATAGCGCGAATACATGTCGGTTCCCATCCGAAGCCGGCAGGCCCATCATGACCCGATAGCTCGTGCACATCACCGGGCGGGAATAGTGCGCGCAACCAGCGTCGCGGTTATCGCGCTTGTTGTCCTGGGTGCGCTCGGGTGGGTATTCTTTTTTTCATCGGTTTTTGCGGTGACCGATATTCGCGTCAGCGGTGCGCAGAGCATCGGGGACGAGCGGGTTCACACCGTTGTACGGGAACTGTTGGACCGACGCACATTACTGATGTTCCAGCCAGCACGCAATATTATTCTACTGGATACCGAAGCCGTTAGCGCATCGGTGAAGTCGAACTACGATACTATGAGAAGCGTGGTTGTGCGCAAGCAATATCCGCACACGCTGGAGGTGATCGTCACCGAGCGGGTGGCGTTCGGGTTGTGGTGCCGCGACGACGAATGCAAGTATTTCGATCGCGACGGTGCGCGGTGGGGAAGCGCGGTGCCGTCCCGCGGCCCGCTCTTGGTCCGTGTGCAGGATGGGCGGACTGATTCCGATGTGCCGGAGCGACTAGTCCGTGGCATGCTTGCCGCTATCGACGGCTTGCCGGAGCTCGGGCTCCGCGGTCTGTCGGTTACACTACCTGATTCTGCGCCGGGGGATATGCGTATCGCTGTCGACAAGAAATACGACCTTCTACTGGACGCCTACGGCGATATGACCGACCAGCTCGCCACGCTTGGGGTATTGCTGTCGGATAAGGCAAATCCGCCGGCTGGCGGACCAGCTTGGGCTCCTGCATACATCGATTTGCGCACCCCCGGCCGCGCCTACTATCCGGCTAACCGCGGGGCTACGCTTAGAGTTCAATAGCTTCGCAACACTGCTGGATAATTTCGGTCGGCGTTT
>JBBTQV010000041.1:0-2487 GCA_038065515.1 Patescibacteria group bacterium
TGATTCCCAGATGTCCGAGAATATCCAAAAGCACACTCACATCGCTGATGCGGGGCACCTGTCCCAGCGTCAGCGCACCGCCCAACGGCAGTAAAAGTGCGGCTGTTATGGCCGGCAGTGCGGCATTCTTATTGCCATGAACCGGCACCATACCTGACAGGCGCGCACCGGTACCGATATTCCAAATTTTCCGGCTGTTATTCATGCGCGGCAACTCTAACGCATGCGACGAAGGTATTCAAATGAGAATAGAGCCGATGAGCTGCGGGCGGCCGTTGATGAAATCACGGGCGCTCTGACGGGTAGAACCTTCCAATTGGACAGATTCCAGCGTTAGCGCGCCGATGCCGCACACAACCACAACCTGTGACGATTGCATCATTACCGTGCCGACGGGTGATGGCGGTACGGGGCCGTCATAGACATATGCGTGGACGATGTTGAGCGTCTTGTCATTCCATGTGGTCCATGTGCCGGGATTTGCCGACAACGCACGGATACGGTTATTCAGTCCAAATGCCGGATTCGTCCAATGAAGACGACCATCGGCGCGTTCGAATTTATGCGTTGTCGTGGCAAGGGCATGATTTTGTTGCGTGGGTATGATTGCGTCTTTGACGTACTGTTCGAGGGTTCGTGCCAGTAGATCCGCACCGAGACGCGACAATTCATCTTCACACAACGGCGCATCGAATCCTGCCGGAATGGTCCAGCTCTCCTGTGCGAGCACCGGCCCGTGGTCCATTTGTTCATCGAGCGCCATGATGCTCACGCCGGTAGATGCACATCCATCGAGAATTGCGGTCTGAATAGGGGACGGGCCGCGGTATGCGGGCAGGAGCGATGGATGAATATTCAGAAAACCAAGACGGGGTACTTCAAGAAATTTCTGCGGGATGAGTTTTCCGTACGCAACCACGATACACAGGTCGGGTTTCAGATTTTCAAAAAATGTCCGGAACGATTCGTCTTTCAACGACATGGGCGTGTGAATGGTCAGACCGAGTTCAGATGCGGTTATCTTAACGGCGCTGGGCGTCAGGGTCATCTTTCGGCCGACCGGTTTGTCAGGCGCGGTCACTACCGCCTCAATGGGCCAGCCGTCGGCATGGAGACGACGGAGTGTCGGCACTGCGAACAGTGGCGTGCCGAAAAACACGATGCGCAACTGCCGCTTGATGGCGGCCGTCAATTTGACGATAGGTTTTGGCGATTCTACAAAGATGGCCACGCTCAAAGTATACGCCGGAAATCCAGCCGTGGGGAATTGACAAGCTACGCATGACACTGTACCATGGGGCCAGTTCAATGAAAGGAGACGCATGCAGACATTGCTGGCGTTCAAGGAAGCCGGGTTTGCCTTACTGGCCGTCATGCTGCCCATCATTTGGGCGACGCTCATCATAAGCAACTACCGGAAAGTCCGAGAATACCGGTGCGCACTAGACATTCCGGATCTCTATCAGGGAACTCACCGTCATTGCGAACGAGAAATCGATGAGTTGAAGTTCGATAATGCATTGGACGGGTTGCTCATCCACGGCATGCTGCTCTGCTGGAACATCACCCTGTTCACGGTGCCGTTTGGTCGGTCGCATGGGTGGTGGTGAGACCATGACCGATCCGACTGTTATTCCGTGGAGTGTTGTCTGGTACGGGCTAATGGTGGTCTGTTGCGGCACGATGCTGGCATGGCATGGGGTCGGTCAGCGCAGACCCAGTCGCGTTGCCGGTTTCGGAGGTTTGTGCGTTGTGCTGGGCGTCACGGTCATGCTCGGCGTTGCGCTCATTAACGGTGCGGTGATGATAGTGAAAGCATTCGGAGTCGTCACACAACAGGCAGTTGCCACCGCGCAACCACAGGTCAGCAAAGGCGCCCCCCGCTAGGAGGGCGCCGTTTTTTATTCTTATTTCTGCTTCGCGACCCTATCTTTGATAGTCAGTCCGTTGAGATGATCGGTTTCGTGTTGGAGAACGCGAGCTAGCATGCCGCGGGCGCGGAATTTTATGCGCACTCCGTGTTCATCAAATGCCTTGAACATGATTTTTTTGGCACGGTGAATCGGAGCCCACATGCCGGGAATCGAGAGACACCCCTCTTCCATATCATCGGCTTCTTTTCCATATTCGGTGATTTCAGGATTGGCATACACAGAAGGCACCTTGTGCTCGTGTGCCAGCCGTTCATCAATGACAAACAATGCCAAATCTTTGCCGACTTGATTGGCGGCAAGTCCGATGCCGTTATAAGCAAGCATGTCTTTCTTCATTGAGGCGATAAGTTCCGCGTGCGCACCCGCTTTCAACTGCGCAGCCTTCAATGGTGCGCATGTTTTTTTCAGAATGGGATTGGGGATTTTGGTGAGCTCCATACTTCAGGCCTATTATCTCATGTAATAGAACGCGGGTCAACATCAACGGTCCAGCGGTCGGGGACATAGGAGAGGAGTTCAGAGAGCTTCAAGCCTGAAAGAGTGCTTTTTATGA
>JBBTQV010000042.1:0-4183 GCA_038065515.1 Patescibacteria group bacterium
CATAATGCGTACGCCCATCGTGGCGCGGCCCAACCGCGGAACTTCTTTGATGGCCGTGCGGATAACCTGTCCTTTTTTGGAAACCGCGATGAACTCTACATTATCCTCGCTCGTCACATGGGCAGAGACTAGGCGGCCGGTTTTTGCCGTGATATTGGCGGTCAGAATGCCGACGCCGCCACGGTGCTGGATTTTGTATTCTTTCAGATCAGTGCGCTTGCCGTATCCATTGGCCATAACGGCCATGAGCGTCAACCCCTTCTCCATATTGTCGTGAATGATATCGGCGCCCACCAGCTTGTCGCCTTCTTCCAGGCGCATACCCAGTACGCCGCCGGCGGCACGGCCCATCGGACGCACATCATTCTCGGAAAAACGGATTGCCGACCCCGTGGCAGTGGTCATGATGATTTGGTCGTTGCCGGTCGTGGATAATACCCAGCCGAGCTTGTCGTCGCCCTTAAGATTGATAGCCAAGATGCCGCTGCGGCGCACATTGGAAAACGCGTCCATCGGCACCTTTTTGATAACGCCATTGGTGGTCGCCATGAACAAAAATTGTCTCTTTTGTTCTTTCTCTTTGGGTAATGGCACTACGGCGGTAATCGCATCATTTGCGGTGACCTGCAGGAAGTTCGTAATGGCACGGCCCTTGCTCTGACGGCTTGCCTCAGGCACCTCGTACCCGCGAATTTGGAATACTTTGCCGGAGTTGGTGAAGAACAGCACATTGTCGTGCGTGTTGGCTAGGAAGAAGTGGTTGATGACATCTTCTTCTTTGGTTGCCATGCCGCCCACGCCCTTGCCGCCGCGCTTCTGCGCGTGAAGCTCGTCGGGCGGGAGTCGTTTGATATAGCCGCCCAGCGTAATCATGAACAGCGCATCCTCTTCCGGCACCAGCTCTTCGTCGCCGATTTCACGCAGTGCGGTTTTGACCACACGCGTGCGGCGCTCATCGGCATACTTCTCGCGCATCTCTACGAATTCCCTTTTCACGACCGCAAGCAGTTTCTTCGGCGACTTGAGAAGGTCTTCGAGGAATGCGATGAGTGCGCGCTTTTCTTTCAGTTCTTCTTCCACCTTTTTCCGTTCCAATCCGGCCAGCGACTGCAGGCGCATCTCAAGAATGGCGTTTGCCTGCAGATCGGAAAATTTGAATTTCTTCATCAGGTTGCCGAACGCTTCTTCGCGCGTCGGCGACTGCTTGATGACTTTGATGATCTCATCGATATGGTCCAGTGCCTTCTTGAGACCCTCGAGGATGTGTTCGCGGGCTTTGGCCTTTGCCAGCTCGAACAGGCTACGGCGGCGCACCACCACAGAGCGATGCTCGATGAATTTCTCCAGAATGGTCTTGAGGCTCATCGTCTGCGGCTGGATGCCGTCAGAAAGCGCGAGCATGTTGAAGTGGAATGTCTTCTGCAGTTCCGTCCACTTGTACAGCGAGTTGAGTACCTTCTTGGGAAAGGAGTCCTGCTTCAGCTCGATAACGATGCGCATGCCATGACGGTCGGATTCGTCACGGATATCGCGGATGCCTTCGAGCTTCTTATCCTTCACCAAATCGGCAATCTTGATGATGAGCTCCGCTTTGTTCACCTGATAGGGAATCTCGGTGATGATGATCTGCTGACCGCGCTTGCCTTCGGAAATCTCCGCGGTACCGCGCGAGACCACCGGACCACGGCCCGTTGCGTACGCGCTTATAATGTCTTTTTCATTATAAATGGAACCGCCGGTCGGGAAATCAGGGCCCTTAATGAACTCCGCGAGGTCCTTGATATCCGCATCGGGATGCTCGATGAGATGCGCAAGACCGTCGAGCACTTCGCCCAGATTGTGCGGGGGGATATTGGTGGCCATGCCTACGGCGATACCCATCGAGCCGTTGATGAGCAGGTTGGGCACTTTCGCCGGCAGCACCGACGGTTCACGGCGCGAGCCGTCATAGTTCGGGCGGAAATCGACGGTGTCTTTTTCGATATCACCCAACATCTCGTCGCTGATGCGTGCAAGCCGTGCTTCCGTGTAACGCATAGCGGCGGCAGAGTCGCCGTCAACGGAACCGAAGTTCCCCTGTCCTTGCACGAGCGGATAGCGCAAAGAAAAATCCTGCGCCATGCGCACTAACGAATCATAAATCGCGGAATCGCCGTGCGGGTGATAGCGACCCATCACATCGCCAACCGTGCTCGCTGATTTCTTGAGCTTCGAACCGGCCGTGTTACCCGATTCCCACATGCCCCACAGGATGCGTCGGTGCACCGGCTTGAGGCCGTCACGCACATCGGGAAGCGCGCGCGACACGATAACCGACATCGCATATTCAAGATATGATTTCTGGATTTCCGTCGTAATCTCACGCGTCGGAGATGCGTGCGATACGACCGGAGCGGCTGTTTTTGAAGTTGTTTTTGCCATTCATTAAAAAAGCCCTTACTGCGACAGAGGGAGCAGATGCACGCCGCCCCGAGTATCGCTTTCTTGCCCGCCCCTGTCAAAACCGGCATCGCGGTTGATACCCAGCAGCGAACCGATGCTCGCCGTGAGCGAGTTCGCGACACGAGAAAGCGCTGCAAGCGGCTTGGGGCGGCCGGCGTCCTGCTGTGCAATAAAATCCGCTCTCTCTTGCTGGTCACTGTGCAATGCCATAAACATATCGCGCTGGAGCGCGGTGACACCAAAAAAACCAACCACGGCAAGCACCGTGATAATCGTCAACCCGAAGAGTGCGTAGCGGACTGCGGGTCTCTGTTCGTGTATCTCGTTGATAAGCGACATTGCGTTAGGATTCAAGCACCACGAGCCGCGTCTGATCGGTCGGCAACAGCTTCTTGGTGATGCGCAGTGTATCCATTTTTTCGACGGGCAATCCGATTTCTTTCACAAATTTCTCCAGTTTATCGGCTTCGTATGAGGCTCCGGGAAGCGCAAACTGCACCGGAATAATTATTTTTGGTTCGATTTGTGTTGCAATCTCTGCAGCAGATTTTGCATCCAACGCACTCTGCCCGCCGACAGGAATAATGAGAACATCAGGGTCGCCTATCGCCTCCAACTGCTCGTCGGTGAGCTTGTCCTGGCCGGTGGCTCCCAAATGACAGACGGATAAATCTTCGGCAACGATGCAATAGATGGTAGACAACCCCAGCTCGCGCCCCTGCTGGCTGTCGGCCCACGATTGAATGCCGCGCACCGCAATACCCTTGCACTCGTATTCCCCCGGTCCGCTGACCACGAACGCTTCATCATTGATGCGCTCCAAAATGGCTTTGCCGGGCGCAAAATCGCTTATGAGTACGAGGTCGTCCTTGATGGTCGGGCCACGCATTCCGATTTCTTTCGGATCGAACGGGTCAACCAATACGGCACCCTCTTTTGCCTCGATTCTGATGCACCGGTATCCGTACCAGGAGATGTTCATTGCCCATTCATTCTATCAGAAAACCAGCCCGTTTCAACCCTTGCAATGTACGGTTTTATCCTGTATATTGCGTACCAGTCTCAAGGGCCTCCACCACAGGGCAGAGAGACATTTTTCATTGTTATGGCTACAGCACAAGCAACCCCAACAAAGTCGATGAAGGACCTGCTCGCGAATGAGGAGTTCCAGCTGCCCCGTACAGGCCAGATCCTGACCGGCCGCGTCGTTAGCGCCTCAAAATCCAGCGTCATGCTGGATCTGGGCACCGCAGGTATCGGTATTGTGTATCCCGGTCAGTTTTACGATAACCCCGACCGCGTCCGCGCGCTCAAGCCAGGCGAAGAAGTTTCCGCCGTGCTGCTGGAGCTGGAAAACGAAGACGGCTACCGTGAGCTATCACTCAAAGCCGCACAGCTGACCACTTCGTGGCAGCGCATCAAGGAACTCCGTGATAAGGGCGAAGTAATGACGACCATCATCAGCAACATCAACAAAGGGGGTCTTATCGTAAATGTTGAGGGCGTGCAGGGATTCTTGCCGCTGTCCCAGCTGTCCAGTGAGCACTACCCGAAAGTTGAGGGTGGTGACACAACCAAAATCGTTCAGGCACTCCAGAAATTCAAGGGCCAGCCGTTCAAGGTGAAAATCCTCGACTACAACGAACAGGAAGGCAAACTCATCGTTTCCGAGCGCGCCATCCAGGAAGAGGCCGCCAAGGGCGAGCTCGTGAAGCTCGCTGTCGGCGATATCGTGGAAGGC
>JBBTQV010000043.1:0-8881 GCA_038065515.1 Patescibacteria group bacterium
TCTCAACATACGGATACTGGGTTCGGCAGCGGGAAACCGTAATCGCCCGCATATTCGCCTAATGCCGACTTTATTTTAGCACAAAAAAAGATGGCTCGCGTGTTGTTCACACACGAGCCATCAGACGGGGCCAAAGGACTAAGGTTCAGAGGTCAGACGGGACCAAAGGAACCGAGGTCCGAGGGCTAACTTGCACGCACCAGAGCCGGCGCGTCGCCGTAGAAGTCGTTGCCCAGCCAGCTGCAGCCCCAGTACCACCCGCTGCCGTGCCAGTACAAGTACCGGACACACAGGTGGCCGTCGGAGCTGCGGTAGATGGTGCCCCAGAAGAAGATGGCCTTGCCCTTGTACTCCTCGGGGATGAGGTGGGGGTTGGCCAGCAGGTAGTCCAGGATGTTGGCGGGCAGGACAGGCTGGGACTTGAGCTCCTTGCGGAGGTCGTTGCCCACGATGCGCTTGTCACCCTGCTGCTTCTTAGGCAGGTAGAGCTTCGCACTGGTGGGGTCCCAGGTGAAGACGCCCTTCACGCGGTTGGGGAGCTGGCACTTATTGGGGTCATCGTCCTCATCGGGCAGGACGCTCCAGCCGTCGGGGATGAAGACGGGAGAGTCGCAGTCGATGGCGTGGAGGATGGGCTTGATGTTCGCAAGACCAAGCTGAACACTCCGCATCCCGGCCAAAAGCGATGGGCTCTCCGCGAGGGCGTTCAGCATCTCGGGAGTATACCCTTCCGCTTCGGCGGCCAAGAAAAGCTTGTGGGCCAGACCCACGACGGAGAACGCGGATTTCGTCGGCATGACGATTACTCCTTGTTTGAGCGACTATCCTTACGGATGTTGTCGCGTGCTTTGGTTGTGAACGAGTAGAGGTTCTGATGTAACCCTCTAGCTGAATTATATCATATAACTCTATATTTTGCAATGGCTAAAAATCGTTGATTTCCTTGGTTTTTGTGCTATTCTCCTTTCATGTTGCAAATTGGCATTGTCGGACTTCCGAATGTCGGAAAATCAACGCTGTTCAAGGCGGTGACAAATAAGCAGGTCGACATCCAAAACTACCCGTTCACCACCATCGAGCCCAATGTTGGGGTGGTTGCGGTTCCTGACGACCGCGTTGATAAGCTAGCTGAACTGTCAAAATCGGAAAAGAAACTGTATGCCACTATCGAATTTATCGATATCGCCGGGCTCGTGAAAGGCGCAAGTCAGGGCGAAGGACTTGGCAACAAATTTCTGGCAAATATTCGCGAAGTTGACGCCATCGCGCAAGTCGTCCGCGCATTCGATTCGGGCGATATCATTCATGTGCATGAAACCGTTGACCCCGTGCGCGACATCGGCATTATCAACACGGAGCTCATCATTGCCGATCTGGATACCGTCTCAAAACGCGTCGTCACGACCGAACACAAAGCGAAAAACGACAAAGATGCCCGAGCGCAACTTCCGCATTTGCAAAAAATTGCTACCGCATTGCAGGAAGGAAAGCTTGTCAGTCAGCTGGAACTGCACGATGACGAGCGGGTGTTGGTTGCAGAGCTGGGCCTGCTGACTGCAAAGAAGTTCATCTATATCATCAATGTCAGCGATGTTCAGTTATCCGAAAATTGGACCCCGCAAGGCGAGCTGATCAATGCGATGGGCGGCTCGGAATATGTGGTCATATGCAACAAGCTTGAGTTGGAGCTGTCTGCCGGCGAGGCAGGAATGCCGCACGATGAAAAAGCGCAATTTCTCACCGAGCTTGGCCTGCCGGAGTCCGGTCTTGACCGTCTCATCCGCACGGCATACCACACGCTCGGACTTCTGTCGTTTCTCACCACCGGTCCCGACGAGACCCGTGCCTGGACCTGCCACATCGGCGATTACATTCCCCGCGCATCCCGTGCAATCCATACCGATTTTGAACGGTTGTTTATCCGCGCCGAGGTCATCAATTGGCAAGACCTGCTCGACTGCGGTGGCTACGGCCCTGCCCGTGCAAAAGGTCTCCTACACACCGTCGGCAAAGATTACATTGTGAAAGACGGTGATGTGGTGGAAATTCTTATCGGAAAATAAAATGAACCCCCGACATGTGTCGGGGGTCGTGCTTCAGTCGGAATTACGGGGAGGACCAGTGAGCGGCAGGTTCTGCATTTCCGCAACAGGCGGTTTCAGAAACTCCTCGACGGGTCCGAGTGAGAACCCCCACATACCGGCGAGTTCATACGCCTTGCGTACCTTGTCCTCCGTTCGCATCACAGCTTCCTTCGCCGTCCCAATCCGTTCGAGAGCATAGGTCAGTGACTCGAGAGGCTTCGCCTTCGACAGCGATTGATTGATCACGGCCTGTTGCGCCATGAGTAGCTCATTCCAATACTCAGCCTGGAGCTTTTTCATGTGGGCAGCCACATTCTCCAGACTCGCGAATTCCTTGATGAAGCCACAAGCACCCAGGAGCTTGCTCTGCTCAGCAACCAGACCCGCCTCCAACTTCCGGCAATAACTCTTGGTGTACTGCTCATCTCGCTCGATTCGGGTAAGCTCCCGGATGAGGATGATGCTGGTAACAATCCCCGCCGCGCATCCGCCAGCCTTGGCTGCCGTACCAAAGCCCAGAAAAAGCGAGGCAATGCATGTGAGAAATATCCCAGAGCCAGCCAGCCAAGCCAGAAAGATGCGCAGGTTCGTCAAATAATGGCGCGCGTACGACTTTTCGTCTTGCATCACACCCTCCTTCTTGTTAAACGGCAGAGCCCATCTTCTCGCAGACACGACGGATGTATTCGGCCAACGACTCGGTGAGAAATCCGTAGCAGTGGCCGAGTTCGTAATGTTCGCGAACAGCCGTATAGACAACAGTGACTTGAACGCGAGCCCTGATGAGTTGTCTGCAGTACTCATCAGCGGACTTAATGGTGTCCACCCGCCCCCCGTTATGTACCATCAGCACATACACCCGCGCCAGTCGTTCACTCTCTCTGATGAGCTCCTCCAGACGGCCCTCGACGAGCGCTTTGTCGTTTTTGGCCACTACAGCCCCCTTTCAAGGAACAGGTTTTATATACCATTTCTTGTGCTATGCGTCAATGCTTTGACGGTTGCGAGAAATAAATAGCGGGGCTCTCTTCCAAGAGCCCCGCTGGCGACCAACTACATCTTGAAGCCACTCTTGCGCGTCTTACGCCTTCGGCCCCTACGACGGGCCGCCTGCTTGGCGGCCCACCCGTGACCGAGATTGCTTGCGTTGCGCCGAATGCGCGCCATTCGAGCCTTCATTTCGCCTCCTCGGGGCTTCGCCCCTAAACGAGCGTATCTGTTAAGTATAACATACTAAGTGGATTTATGTCAAGTTTGACGGGCTCACGCTATTTTGCTACATTATGCGGGTACAAACCATGCTCCTTATGGGGCAAAAACGCAGACCCGCACAGGGTATTGCGACTTACCACATGGAAGAATCTCGGAACTACGAGTTCGCCTACCATATCACCACCCAGCTGGACGAGGCCAAAGTGCCCGCAATCCAGCAGGAAGTGGAGGCGCTCATTGCCAAGCACGGAGGTGTCATCACCTTCTCGCAGCAGCCGGAGTTGAAAAAGCTCTCGTACGAAATTAAGCACCAGCGCCAAAGCTACTTTGCGTGGGTGCAGTTCACCGCCGAAAACGGTGAGCTTTTACCCGAACTCGACGAGTGGGCGCGCCTGCACCCCGAGGTGTTGCGCCATGTCGTCCTGAAGCTGGAGAGCGAATCAGACAAGCGCGCCATCAAGCAGGCCGAGCACTTGGAGCGCAAAGCCGCCAAGGCCGCCAAAGAAGGAGCCGCGGTCAAGAAGACCACGACCGAGACAAAAGCAGAGGACACCGGCAAATTGGAACAGCAGATTGAAGATGTGATTGGAAACTTATAGCTTATTAGCTTTTTAGCTTGTAGCTTTTTAGTCAAAAACCTAAGAAGCTACATCCTACCAGCTACTTCCTTCTGTAATGAATCTCAACAAAGTATACCTCATCGGCCGCCTCACTCATGACCCGGAGGTGCGCAGCACCCCGTCAGGTCAGCAGGTCGCCACGGTAAAACTTGCTACCAGTCGGGTCTGGAACGATCAGGCAACCCAGCAGAAGCGCGAAGCAACGGAGTTCCACACCATTGTAGCGTGGGGCCGTCTCGCGGAAATCTGCGGGCAGTATCTCAAGAAAGGCGGACTCGCAATGTTCGAAGGCCGCCTCCAGACTCGCAGTTGGGATGATAAGACCACCGGCGCAAAGCGCTATGCAACTGAAATCGTCGCCGAAAGCATGCAGCTTGGTCCCCGGTCCGCCAGTGCACCGTATCAGGGACAGCAGGGACCCGGGAATAGGGTTCAGGGTGTGGACTCCGCAACTCCGCCCTCACGCCTTACGCCTCGCACCTCTCCCACTTCGGCCGAGCCCGAGATTCCGGTCATCAATGAAGACGAACTGACCGTTGCCGGCATCGACGAAGAGCCGAAGCCCATTAAAGACACTGATTTACCATTCTAACCTATGAAACGAACAATTCTTCATGGAGACAACTTAACGAAGATAGATTACAAGGATGTTACATTTCTCCGGAAGTTTGTGACCTCCGAGTTCAAGATCAAGAACGCCCAGCGCAACAAGCTGTCCGATAAGGACCAACGCCGTGTTGCCAACGCCATCAAGATTGCCCGGTTTATGGCGTTGATGCCGTATACCCGCAACCAAACCGTCAAAAGCTAGCACAATAAAACCGCCCGACCCGCAGATATTGGGCTATGGCGGTTTTATTGTGCTTCGCTTTGCGTGTATGGCAAGGGATTCGCTATTTCGGCCCGCTTCTGCGTTGCCGCTGTGCTCCTCGCTCACCGTACTTTTAGTACGGCTCGCTATGGTGCTCGCTCGCGCCTTGCATCGGCCTCAAAATATCGAATCCGTGATGATTCTAAGATTTGTCGGGGTCGAAGCCGGATATATAAAAAAATGCCCCGTCGGGCTCGTTGCAACGAGTGGTTCCCGACGGGGATCCTGCGATAGCGATTACGCCTCCTGCTGACATTGTCCCGAGTGAGACTCTGGTCGGAGGCGGGGGTAAGAAGGTACGCGTGATGAGTATATCCGCTACGCGAACCAATGTCAAGTCCACGTAATGTATCATGACCTTGGAACCACCCTGTGAGAATATGACCTCTATGGCATACGGCAAAAACCCAGAGCTCCCGAAGGTGCGGCGAGATGCGGTCCGGCTGGTGAAATACCGAGGTTGGTCGGTGCGGAAGGCGGCGCGGCATCTGGGATACACCCACAGTGCAATCGTGAAGTGGTGCGCAAAAGACCCGACCGGCGGGTGGCATGAGATACCGACACGCTCATCCCGGCCAAAGACCAGTCCGACTGCACTGACGAGAGAAGTGATTTCAGCAATTATTGCCAAACGGCAAGGACGCCGACGGTGTGGGCAGATCATTCATCAGGAGCTCCTCCGCGACGGGATCAGCGTGAGTCTCCCAAGCGTGCAACGCACCCTCTCTCGTCTGGGACTCCTGAAGAAACGGAGCCCTTGGAAGCGACCGCATGATGGCACCGAGCGGCCGGAAGCGACACATCCTGGCGCATTGCTTGAGGCCGATACGGTGCATATCATGCTTCCTAAGGGAGATCGGTTGTATATCTACACGCTCATTGACCTGTATTCTCGCTGGGCATACGCAGAGATTGTCACTAGGATATCCGGTGCCGCAAGCTTCAGCTTCATTGCACGGGCACAGACGATGGCACCGTTCAAATTCAGCATGGTGCAGACGGACAACGGCCCCGAGTTTCAGAAGCTGTTTCGATTCCGGCTTGCAAAGCACGGGATGTCTCACCGGCACAGCAGGGTACGACGATCAAACGACCAGGCGCACATTGAGCGATTCAACCGTACGATTCAGGAGGAGTGCTTTGACCGTACGGCACCGACGCTCCGCCATTTCAGACACGCATTAAAATCATGGCTGCCGTATTACAATACCGAGCGGATGCACATGGGCATCAACTTCCAAACACCAGCTCAAATGTTAAAAGCGGTTCCAAGGTCTTGATTACAGAACGGTTGCGGGCGGGCCAAGGGGATGTGCCGGAACCGAGTTGAAGGCCTGTACGGCCTCCGCGCTGCAGCGACTTCCGCGCGCGACATGGCCACGCAATCCCGACGGATGTCCGTACCTGCGTACCCGGAAACTTCATCCGCCATGGGCATGACCCGCCCTCAAGGTGAACTGATGACATACTAGCACGCCTGTGCCCATAACGACAAAGGCCCGGCGCCTGCCCCATCTGGGCTGACACCGGGCAACGAACGAACCCCGCAGTATTGCTCCACGCTATCTTTTGAACACCTTCGGGCCCATCTCACCCTTCACGGGTTCGGCATCAGCTACCGCCGCGGCTTTGTATATCTTCTCGCGGATTTCCCGTTCAAGCTTCGGGTTTTCTTTCAGATATTTTCGCGCGCCCTCCATTCCCTGACCGAGCTTCTCGCCGTTGTAGGAATACCAGCTCCCCTGTTTCTCCACGATTTTGTATTGAATGCCGGCATTGACCGTGTCAGCGTGGCCGGAAATACCCTCGTTGTAGAGAATATCGAATTCGCAAGTCCGGAACGGAGCGGCAACTTTGTTCTTCACAATCTTCACTTTAATGCGGTTGCCGACAATCTTCTCACCCGCCTGAATCTGTGCACTTCTGCGTATTTCGATACGCACCGAGGAATAGAATTTCAGCGCCAGACCGCCGGTCGTCGTTTCGGGGTTACCGAACATAACACCGATTTTCATACGGATTTGGTTGATGAACAGGACGGTTGTGTTGGTTTTGGATACCACGCCCGTCAGCTTGCGCAGAGCGTGCGACATCAGGCGTGCCTGCAGGCCTACATGTTGCTGGTCCATCTCGCCTTCGATTTCAGCGCGCGGCGTGAGGGCCGCCACGGAATCCACCACCACCAGCGAGATGCCGCCGGATTTCACCAGTGTCTCGACGATTTCCAACGCTTGCTCGCCGTTATCCGGCTGTGAAATCAGCAGGTCTTCTATCTTCACTCCAATCTTCTTTGCATATTCCGGATCCAGCGCATGCTCTGCGTCCACATACGCAGCGGTACCGCCCATCTTCTGGACTTCCGCGACCAGATGCAATGCAAGCGTCGTTTTGCCCGAAGACTCGGGACCGTAGAGCTCCACAACACGGCCACGCGGCACGCCTCCCACCCCCAGCGCAATATCAAGCGAAATCGAGCCGGTCGGAATGACATCCACATCCACCCTGCGACCGTCGCCGAGTTTCATGATGCTCCCCTCACCGTACTTATCCTGAATCTCCTGTATCGCCAAGGCGACATTCTTGTTCTCCTTGGTCTCCGCTTTCTTCTCGTCTTCTTTTTTGTCTTTTGCCATGAGTGTGAGTATGAAAATTTCCTGCTAGAGCATAGCAGTCATGGTGCAATATGCAAGGGCCTACAACCAGCCGTATGCATTCACATTACACAGCTATTGAGTCCGTTCGGCCGACGGCGTATCTGCATGCACGCCGGATTCGTTGTTGAGCATGGGGCCGCCGATGACACTGCCGTCTTTGGCGATAAACACTTGCCGGGGTTTGGCGCCGTCTCCGGGTCCGATGATGCTGTTAGACTCCAAAATATCCAGCATGCGGGCGGCACGGGCATATCCGAGGCCCATACGCCGCTGTAGCAGCGAAGCAGATGCCTTCTGCAGGTCGATAACCAGCGCTTTGGCTTCTTCATATCGCTCATCGTCGACATCGCTGTCAGAGCCGCCGTTGAGTCCCATGCCCATCCCTAGAGTTGTTCCCATCGGCTTGTCGAAAGAATCAGCGAGCTGGTCGGTTTCCGCTTCCAGTCCGATTTCTTCGGCCTGTGTTTTGATGAATTTCACCACCGCTTCGATTTCATGCGTCGCCACGAATGGACCTTGCAGACGGCGAAGCGTTGCGGTATCGGAACCGATAAAGAGCATGTCGCCGTTACCCAGCAGAGACTCTGCGCCATTGGCATCGAGAATAATGCGGGAGTTGAGCTGGTTTGCTACGCGCAGAGCGATGCGGGCATTGACATTAGCCTTGATGAGGCCGGTCAGCACCGATACTTCGGGACGCTGCGTGGCAAGAATGAGGTGAATGCCGACCGCGCGCGCCATCTGTGCCAGCCGCACAATTGCCGGCTCAACTTCTTTTCCAAATGTCTTCATCAGGTCGGCCATTTCGTCGATAACCACCACGATGTACGGCATGATGGGTGCGTCTTTCTTGGTCGCCCACTCGTTGTATCCGACCACATCGCGCACTTTTGCCTCTGACAGCCGCGCATAGCGCTGATCCATTTCCATCACCAACTGCTTCAGCACCGGCGGAACCTTTTTGTTTTCGGTGATGACCGGCTTGAGCAAATGCGGAATACCGTCGTACAACGGAAGCTCGACACGCTTCGGGTCCACCATGATGAAGCGGAGCAATTCAGGCCCATACTTGTAGAGCATAGAAAGAATAATGTCGTGAATCGTGACTGATTTGCCCGAACCGGTCTGTCCGGCAATGAGCAGGTGCGGCATCTTGTCCAACGGAGCGAATACCGCCTCGCCCGCAACATCTCGGCCGAGTGCGAGCGGAAGCATGAACTTGGATTTCCGGTATTCGTCGCTCTCCAGCATCGAGCGCATGCCAACCAACGAGACTTTCTTGTTAGGAACCTCAATGCCTACCAGTGATTTGCCCGGAATCGGCGCCTCGATACGGATGGGATGCGCCGCGAGCGCCAGCGACAGATCGCTTGCCAGCGTGGTGATACGCGAGAGTTTTACGCCTACGGCAGGGCGCATCGTAAATTGAGTGACCGTCGG
>JBBTQV010000044.1:0-3349 GCA_038065515.1 Patescibacteria group bacterium
GGCACATTGAGCAACATTGCCGTCACCCCCGCAACGAATCCTAATGCCATCACGCCGGTGTCCCCTATGAAAAACCTCGCGGGGTAGATATTCCACCACAGGAATGCCACCAGAGCACCGATGAGAGCTACGAGGAATGTGGCTAGGTCCATGCGCCCCTGGTCAAACGCAATGGCTCCAAGCGCCGCGAACATAATCAAAAATGTGCCACCGGAAAGACCGTCAAGGCCATCGGTCTCGTTCATCGAGAACGCAGTGGCAACCATCACAAAAATGAATACCACAAAATACCATATCGGCCCGATGACCATATCGCCCAAAAACGGGATGTTGAGAGTATCGCGGTCAAGTTTGACCACGAACCACCACGCACCAACAGCAGCCACAACCGTGTAGAGCATGAGTCGTGCCTTCAAACCGAAACCCCCGCGACGGTGGATGCCGATAATATCGTCAACCATACCGACAAGGCCGGCAACAACCAAAAACGCCAACGGCAAATAAGTCTCGCTACGAGTCAACCAGTTTATCCGGCTCCAGAAACCGTCAATCGTTCCGTGGAGAATCCAAAACAGCACTGTCAGTACGGTGACCGTACCCCACACGATAAACCCGCCCATAGTGGGAGTGCCCTCCTTCTTCTTGTGCAGAGCATTAAAAACGGGCGTTGGGCCCCAAAAGGTATCTTCCTTTTTTTCTATTTCCTTACCGCGCGAGAAGTATTTTCGCAGAATTTTTACCCACAGCGGCTCCAGCATGAGCGCAACAAAAAACGAGACGGTGGCCGCGGCCAGCATACGGACGACATTGAAAATGGTGAATGCTTCGGTCATACGGCTACTGCCATCGGTATGCACGCTGTGCCCAGGACACCAGCTCCTTGGTATCCGCAAAGCGCGAGCGCGATCCCAATACGACTGAAATCAGTGTATCATCTTTCCCGGATAATTTCACCACCAGGATAAGGCACCCCAGCGCACCGTCGGTGTAGCCTGTCTTCCCTCCAACGATGCCCGGTATCTGTCCCAAAAGCTCGTCGGTGCTTTTTACCTCGTGAATAATCTTGCCGTCTGCAGAACGGACCGAAAGTTGAGACTGCGCCATAAGCGGCCAGAGTTGCGGCGCCGTCTTGAGCGCAGATTTCACGAGCCGCAATACATCGCGCGCCGTGCAGAACGCATTGTCATCCAGACCGGCCGGGTCGGTGAATCTGCAATCTTGCATCCCCAACTCGGCCGCCTTCTGGTTCATCTTCGCCACAAAATCTATTCCCTGCCACTGCGCATATGCAGCCAGAGCATATGCGGCATCATTGCTGGATTCCACGAGCATCATGCTCATCAGGTCCGTGACGAAGATGCGTTCTCCCGCATAGAGCGTCTGTTTTTGTCCGTCGACACGGACGGAGCCGGAGGAGATGGTGACGACTTCCGACAGATCAAACGACTCGGCGACCACCAGCGCGGAAAGCAGTTTGGTAAGCGATGCGACAGGAACCTGCACGGTCGCATTCTTCTCATAGAGCATCCGGCCAGATTCGAGGTGATACACCAAAGCCGCATTTGCATCCGGCTGGGGCCCTGCCACGGTGGTGTCGCGCACCGGCGCATACGCGGGATCCGACAGCGGCAATAAATATGCCTGCGCCGCCTGGAGAACTGGTGTGGCCCCGGAGATGAACGCGTACTGCTGCGGCATTCCGGGTTTCGACACAAAAGAAAAAACAGCCAGTCCCGCCAATATGAGAATTGGTATTGTGAGAAGCATCCGCATCGGTGGAGTGTCCTATTTCCCGGCTTTTGTATCCCCGGCTCCTCCGAGGGTCAGATGCAACTCGCGCAGTTGATTCGGAGAGATAGGAGCCGGTGAATGCATCATCAAGTCCCGTGCATCTCCGGTCTTCGGAAATGCAATGACTTCGCGGATGTTCGGTTCATTGTATAGTAATGCGACGAGGCGATCCCACCCCCAGGCGATACCGCCGTGCGGAGGAGCACCGTGGGAAAACGCAGTGAGCATGTGACCGAAGTTCTCGGTAATGCGTTCGTCTTCAAATCCCATGATACGGAATACTGCCTTGAGCGCCTCGGGCGTGTGGTTACGGATGCTTCCTCCGCCGATTTCCCAGCCATTGAGCACGACATCGTACTGCGTGGTGAGAATATCGCCGATGTTCTCGCCCGCAAGTAACGATGCCATATGTTCCGGCTTGGGGGCCGAAAACGGATTGTGCGTGAAGGTCCACTCCTGCGCCAAGGCTTCGGAGTGCTTCGCATCAACTTTTTCGAAAAACGGAAAATCGATGACCCAACAGAACGCCAACAGGTCCGGATTGTTCTTATCCTCGCGCAAGTCCGGCCGGTCGGTACCGTAGGTGGCAATGGCGTCCGCATAGCTGATATGAGGGAACGGAACCTGCTGAATTTTTTTGTGCGGGTATAACTTTGTGACTATTGCGATGAGCAGTTCCTCGTTGACCGCCATGACATCTTCACGGCTCACAAAGCTCATCTCCAAATCCAGCTGAGTGAATTCGGGCTGACGGTCGCCGCGGGTATCCTCGTCACGGAAGCATCGTGCGAATTGAAAATATTTTTCTACGCCTGCGACCATCAGTAATTGCTTGTACTGTTGGGGAGACTGCGGCAGTGCGAAAAACGAGCCGGGATACAAACGGCTGGGAACCACATAGTCGCGCGCACCTTCGGGCGTACTGCGCGTGAGAATAGGCGTTTCTATCTCCAGGAATCCGCGGCTATCGAGCCAATTACGGACAAACAGTTGGCCATCATGCCGCGCTTTGAGATTGCGCGCCAGGCGCGGACGGCGCAGATCCAGATAGCGCCACTCATGTCGCGTGTCCTCACCGATTTCGTAGCCATCCGTGTCCAGAGGCATCGGAGGAGTTTCGGACTCATTGAGCACTTCCAGTTCATGCGGCTCCAGTTCCACCGAGCCCGTCGGGATATCGGTGTTGCGCATCTTCTCCGGCCGCTCCTTCACGAGCCCTTTGATACGCACCACCCATTCACTGCGGAGTGTCTGCGATTGTTCGTAGGTTTCCGGTGTGAACGGACCGAACACCACCTGCATGACACCCGTGCGGTCGCGCACATCAACAAATACAAGCTTGCCGTGGTCGCGACGGTTGGACACCCAGCCGAACAACTCCACTTCTTTCCCGGCCCTGTCCTTCGTCTCGATGATGGAAATCGGTTTCATTCCTAGATTATCGTACCATGCGTACGGGAGGCTGACAATTGAAATTATATGGTTTTTAGGGTATAGTGCGGAAGCAAAACCGCCCTTAGCTCAGTTGGTAGAGCTGCTCCCTTTTAAGGAGAAGGTC
>JBBTQV010000045.1:0-1473 GCA_038065515.1 Patescibacteria group bacterium
AAACGCCGACCGAAATTATCCAGCAGTGTTGCGAAGCTATTGAACTCTAAGCGTATAATAGAGTGTTCTCTGCGAAAAAGAACCCCCACGCGTAGTGGGGGGTAATCTCTCTTCTAATTCTTATTCTGCGGGGGAGAGACCACAATGTCAGTCAACCGGTGACCGCGCCTCACGGAGAGTGTGAATTTCTCGTCCTTCCTCGTGAACAATTGCTGATCCACGATTGTCTCAAGGAGAGAAAATGCTAAGCTCGCGGCCTCTTCAAGTGAGAGCTTTAGTTTGAGCGCCGTTGCCTGGAGTCGCGTACTGACTTCATCGGAGATTGCGATTCTCTGCTGCGGCGCGACACTCGGGGCTTCTTTGTTCGTTTCTGTCATGCAAACCTCCTCTTGAAATAATACACAGAATGCTATATGCTTGTCAAGCAATAGGATGCCAGTAATGCAATTCGATATTATTACAATCTTCCCCGAACTGTTCCACGATTTCGCGGGGCAGTCTTTAGTTGCACGCGCCATCAAGAAGAAGATTATTTCCATCAAAGCGCATCAGATGCGCGACTGGACGACCGACAACCACAAAACCGTGGATGGCCGGCCCTACGGCGGGGGAGCGGGGATGGTGCTGATGATTGAGCCGATTGCGAAAGCGGTCAGGCAGATAGCCATGAGCGGGAAAGCCATTAGTAAGAAAAAGAAGACGAGGGTGATTCTGATGTCCGCTTCAGGCAAGCAGTTCAAGCAGGCTGATGCGCGCCGGCTGATGAAATACGACCAGCTGGTGTTTATCTGCGGCCGTTACGAGGGCGTGGATGAACGGGTCAGCGATGCGATTGCCGACGAGGAGTTTTCTGTCGGTCCGTATGTGCTGTTTGGCGGTGAAATTCCAGCGATGGTAATTATGGAGGCCGTTTCCCGCCTCATCCCGGGTGTCGTGCAAAAAGAAGCGAGCGTGCAAGACGAAAGCCACTCAATCGAAGGGGTCCTGGAGTACCCGCAGTACACGCGTCCCGAGGTGTTTGTGTACAAATCAAAAATCAAAAATCAAAAATCAAAAACATTGCGGGTTCCGAAAGTGCTCCTCTCCGGCGACCATGCCAAAATCAAAGAATGGCGTGACAAACACCGGGGTTGACGCCTCGGACTGGTCGTGTATAATGGCCGAGCCCCTGAGATAGAGCGTCTATGGATGCTCTGGAGGGATACATCACCCATACACAATGTAGTACGACCCCGTTTGCCTCCCGGCGCGGAGCTAAACGGGGTTGTGTCGTTTTACGAGAGTAAAATGTCCTGGAGCCAGCAGGCGAAGGATTACAGATGCGGCCCCGACAGTTGATCATTTCCAATCTTACACAGTCAATTAGTCTTCAGCCGCCCGGTAGAGCTACACGCTCTGCGTGTGATTCTACCGGGTTCTTAAGAGAGTTTGATTCTGGCTCAGGATGAATGCTGGCGGCGTGGATAAGGCATG
>JBBTQV010000046.1:0-1025 GCA_038065515.1 Patescibacteria group bacterium
TTTTGGCGACTCCGCTTTTTGCGTCCAAAACTATAGTCAATTCGTATTTATTCATAACAAGCGAAGTATATCATGGCTAGCTTGACTTGATCAATAACTTAATATAAACTCGCCTCGAATGCCAGAAAACGGAAGGCTTATAGCTACAAATATGGTGATGAAGCTCCCCTGTGCAACTGATTGCCCTTTTAACAAGGCATGTGCGCAGAAATATAATGATGGCACATGTGTCGATAAAGTAGATAGCTTCGTCAAAAAAAATGTCTATGGCAAACCCGGCAGAAAGTTTGTCTCTGCCGGCCAAATCAAATTTAGAACAGAAGATCCAGAGAGAGAAGTTACTATTAGCGAAGGAAGTGTGTCAATTTCGAGATCAGCTCCTAGGATCAATATTTAAATATTCAAACTTCAATCTTAAACCCCAAATTGGTTTCATTTAAGCGTGTGAGAAGAAGCCCCGACCGAGTGAGCGAATACAATATAAAGTTTGCAGATGTCTGACGCTGTGCTTGCCACAAGCGGAGTCCTGCAAACACAGAATGAGCGAAACGAGGGAATGGCTGATGAACACTAGCGCGCACTTTCTTTCTAATATTTCTTTGTGCGGGCAAAGAAATATTGAACTCGCGTTTGTATCTGTGAAAAGACTTGTGTGGTATGATCCTCGCACAATATGTCTGAAAGACTCAATTGCTTCAAAAATTGTCCGTTCAGGAGAACAGGCCAGATAAGGCCATGTGCCGACGAGGTATATGAGAACAATATAGTCTGCATGGATAATATTAAAAGTGATCCGGCCTTAAACAAGTTTGGCAAGATAACCCCATTTGCAGGAATGGACGATTTAATGAATCATCAAGTGGAAGTTCAAAAAATTATTGAGGGTGAAAAAGGTGAAAAGAAAATAATAATTGTCGCCACGGTATCCTGTGGTGCAATTACGCTCCAATTTTAAATTTCAATTTGTTTTAATTAAGCGTTTGTTAGGACTCCATGAGTGAACGAGTGAATTCAAAAGAGCAAAA
>JBBTQV010000047.1:0-48558 GCA_038065515.1 Patescibacteria group bacterium
TCGAGCGATTTTCGCTCGAAAAAGGTTCGAGCTTCGTTCAGCAATTGCGACAAAATGATCGGAAAAAAAATTATTGCCGTTCTCCTGATAGTGCTCGGTCTTCTGGCACTTTTCACACCGTTCACGCCCGGGTCGTGGCTCGTATTCATCGGCGCAGAATTGCTGGGCATACGATTGTTATCGCAGAAGAGGCTCCACACATGGTGGAACCGACTGCGTGGTTGATTTCGATGCACTAAAAGGTATGGACGGATTTACCACATCACTTATCGTCATCGGGTATCGGCTGCTATTGCCGCTGACCATTCTGCGATGGCCATTGGGCGGCTACATCGCCGCAATGCTCGCGGATGCATCGGACGCGATGGTATTCGAGGTAACGGGCTGGGGACTTTTTTCCGGTAGCATCGGATACTCGCATTGGGACAAAGGACTGGATATATGGTACCTCCTGTTTGGCTTGTTGGCAGTACGCAAGTATTGGACCGAGCCGCTGGCACGCAAAACCGCCCACTGGTTGTTCGGGTGGCGCGCGCTTGGTGTCGCTACCTATTTCTTCTGGCCGCATCGCGTAGTGTTTTTGCTTGCACCGAGTATCTTCGAAAATTTCTATCTGCTCTGGACCGTCATCAGAAAATGGCGGCCCTCCTTCGCCAAGGCTTCGGAGGGCAAGCCCTCAAAGATCGCGGCGGTTGTGTTGCTAGCGGGGATCCCCAAGTTTATCCAAGAATACCTGATGCACTACCAATATGTGGATCAGACCTGGAACTTCTTCCGCGACCATCTCTTCTGGTGGATATACCGATGATGCATCAAAAAATCCCGTGAGGGATTTCTTGATGGCCCGGTCAGATTCCGCATAAGCAACTCAGCAGTTTGCTGGTATTGGAGGCCGCACTCCCGACAGTTCAAGCCATCGGGACTGATATAGGCCGCCCTGGTGCAAAGAGTTGTCCTAAGGCTTATACGGAAATGATCGAGCTGTCTTCATTGTACCGCCGCTCCGGACGCGCGCAAGCACAGCGCTACCGGTCTTCCCGCAGGGTCATTTTTGTGTAGCCGGGCTTGTGCGAGACGAGCTCTTCGGGTTTGAACCAGACCGCAATTTCCGCCGCCGCGTTCTCGGGAGAATCGGATGCGTGCACCAGATTGAACACGCCGATTTTCTTTTCGTCGGCGTACCGGTAGCTGATATGGGCAAAATCCCCGCGGATAGTTCCCGGCGCCGCCGCTTTGGGTTCGGTTGCTCCGATCATCTTGCGCACCACTTCGATGATGTCGATTCCCTCCCACACCATCGCGACAATGGGCCCCATGGCCAGCATCTGAATCATCAGGTCTCTGACATGCTCGCCGCGGCGCTTGGCGAGGTCTTCGGTGTAATGCTTCTTGGCGGTATCTTCCTGACTCACCAACAGCTTCATGCCGACGAGTTTTGCACCGACGCGTTCAAAGCGGGCGATGATTTCGCCGACAATGCCGCGGTCAACCGCGTCCGGCTTCAGTAACACAAGTGTCCGTTCAAGCATGGGTATTTGTTATTCGTTTTGCCTGTCCACGATACACAGAAAACAACCACACAGCAAGCGCTGCGTAGAGTGCGAACATGAGCGCGGGAGAGATGCGGACTTCCAGAGCCGCGTACGGAAGATATGCGAAGAAACGGATGACGGTGAGCTGGTATGCCGCGACCAGCCAAGCGGATTGCCCCACCAGTGCGCCCAAGAACGGCCAGAGCATGCCCGCAACCGCCGTTGCAAGCCCGAGTGCCATCGCGATGGGCACCAAAGGGAGCACCAACGCATTAGCCGGAAGCGTGTATACCGCGAGCTGGCCGAAATCAAACAGTAACAGCGGGAGCACAAGCACCTGCGCCGAGAGTGTTGTCGCCAACAGCGATGCCAGCGGTTTGAATCTAAACCACCGTTCAAATAAAGGCTGAAATAGCGGTTGCACATACACGATGCCCACCACCGCGAGAAATGATAATTGAAAACCGACATCCCAGCGCAGCAGCATCGGATTGAACCAGCACATCACTGCCGCCGACAAGAGGATTGCCGTTCCCATATCCTGTGCACGGCCAAGTTGCCGTGCGGTAAGCACCAACACGCCCATAAGCGCGGCGCGCACAACTGATGCGGTGCCGCCCACCAACAGTACGAATAGCACGATACCCGCAACGGCGAGCCAGTATGCGCGTCTTTTCCCCAGCGGCGCCAAAAGCGACATCAAAACCGCCGCAACAATCGTGATATTGTATCCCGAGATTGCGAGAATATGGCTCGTCCCCGTACGCGAAAACTCGTCTTTGATTTCCTGACTCACCACGCCTTTTGCGCCGACGAGAATACCCGCCAGATACGATGCCATCGGTTGCGGCACCGCACGGGCGATGCTGTCGGTCACACCAATACGCACCGTTGCCATCGAAGCTCCGAACCACAATCGTGCCTTCATGTACCACGGAAGATTCAAGTCGGTCGGGACACTGTATTTCGGAAAATACATCGTCGCGTGCACGCCGTCTTTCGCCAGATACGATACATAATCAAAATCATCAAAACTCGTCGGCCGTTGAAGTTTTCCGTCAAGCACCAGCACCTGACCTTGGCGCGGTTTAATCCAATCGGGCCCCGACACTAATACACGGTCGTTCATTGCAATCACCGAATCTGCCGTCTGCACCCGAAGCACGCGAAATGCATAGCGCCCGCCGTTCTTTGTGGGTTCGAAATCGCCGTCGACATATCCGACCAGCAACGCCTTCGGTTTCGAACCGGCTATTTCCCACAATAACGAGGGTACTGCAAATGCGTTGTTTGCATGCCACATACCGACGGTCACGGTCAGAAGAAGCACGCCGAGAATAATAGCGATGCGCCGTCGCACGAGAAGCACAGATGCACCGACAAACACCAGCGCCCACAGCCACACCGTTCCGACCACAACAAAAGACGCAGCGGCGATTCCGCAGAGCAAACCGACACATCCCAACAGCAACAACGAAGACCGGTGCATGCAGGCCACGGTAACAGGTTGCACAAAGCGCGCAACAAAAAGAGGCGAGGACGGATGTCCTCGCCTCTACGGTCGGAGCCGGAACTACTCGCGGGGCCGGTGCTTCGGGTTCAGGCAGGGACCCGAACTCTTGAACCAGCAGTTCACGAAGCCGCTTGCCTCACACGCTAGGAAAGTGAACCAAGTGCTGCGCATATATGCTCCTCTGGCCGGAACCTATCCGGTAGTATGTATAGTTTAGCACATCGGTCTATATCTGTCAAGCGCTCCCGCGGCTCATTCGGGGAGCCGTTCGGATGCGGGGCGTCGGAAGATGAAGAACTGCCACAAGCTGTACGCGATGAAGAGAAGGGCTATCCAGCGTTCAGGAGATGGCTGACCGGAGAAAATGCGGATGCCAGCGAATGCGTTGAGCGCCGAGGCCAGCGCGAACCACCACGGACGGATGTGCATCGGCCCTCCGATGAGACCCCATGCCGCCCAGAACGCAAACAGAAAAGTGAGGTAGGCGCTTGAGAGAAACATCTCGGACGAGATGCCCGGACGCCACAACAAGTATGCGAACCAGAAAGACAAAATCCAGAACGCCGGCCCGCACAGCACTGACATCGCCAACAGTCCCCGGCTGATGGACTTCGCAATCCATTCGATTGCATCACCAATCATAATTCCCCCTGTAAAGAACAGGATTGGTGTACCACACAAAAGACATCCCCACAAGACTAATTACAAACGCCTGTCGTGAAGAAACAATTAGGGCACGAGTAGCACGACCCCGCCTTGAACATCAGCGTCCCGCACTGGCACACGGGTGCATCCGCATTTGTTGCGGTAAGCGCCTGCCTGCCGGTAGGCATGGTGTGCGGCGCAACTACCGCATCGTCGGCGACCTGCTGTGCGCGCGGCTGGCTCACCGAAACAAGTTCAACCTGCGAGTCTCCGTGCGGGCCGCTGCCCGGCCCGAACAACTCTTCACGCTCCGAATCTTTGAGGAACCGAGTGCCAAGATACCGGAATATATAGTCGATGATGCTCTTTGCGACGGGGATGTCGGCAGTGTTGGTGAATCCGGCGGGAGCAAAACTCATATCCTTGAATTTCCGTACCAGAGTTTTCAGCGGAATGCCCGATTGCAGACACATACTCACCAGCGTCGCAATCGTGTCGAGCAATCCGGAAACGGTGCTCCCCTCTTTTGCGGCAACGAGAAATACTTCACCGGGCTTCTTGGTATCGGGATATAACCCGACGGTCATGTATCCCTCATATCCGCCCACCGAAAACTTGTGCGTCAGTGCGGGCCGCTCATCGGGCAAATGAATACGGGTATACCCATTAATCTTTTCCACCAGTTCTGCCGATGCAGTTTTCGTTTCCTGCTTTTCCTTTTCTTTTTCTTTGCTCGTACTCAACGGCTGAACGCCTTTGGAGCCATCACGGTAGATCGCGATGGCCTTCAGGCCCAGTTTCCAGCCCTGCATGAATGCATCGTAGACATCGTCAACCGTCGCCGCGTTGGGCATGTTGATGGTCTTGGAGATTGCACCGGAAATGAACGGCTGTGCCGCCGCCATCATGCGCAGGTGACCCATATACCCGATGCTGCGTGTACCTTTTGATGCCTTGAATGAGCAGTCGAAAACCGGCAGATGTTCTTCTGTAAGATGAGGAGCTCCTTCGATGGTTTCGTGTTCGATGAGATATTCCCCGATTGCTTTCACCTGCTCCGCGTCGTATCCAAGATTCGCTAGAGCGGCGGGCACCTGCGAATTCACTAATTTCAAGACGCCTCCCCCCACAAGTTTTTTGTACTTGATAAGCGCGAGTTCCGGCTCGATGCCGGTGGTAGCGCAGTCCATCATGAACGCGATAGTGCCGGTCGGAGCCAGTACCGTGACCTGCGAATTGCGCACGCCATACTCACGGGCGAGCTCGAGCGCTTCATGCCACGCGACACGCGATGCGGCCTGTAAGCTGCGGTCGCCTGCGCCGGCCGACTGTGCGCGCTCGTACAGCGAGTCGGCCTGAACGCGGTGCATATCGATAACCGAGAGCTGGGGGTCGCGGTTTGCAGAGTACCCCGCGTACGGTCCCTTCACATCGGCGATGAGTGCGCTCATGCGGTACGCCTGCCCGCACATCAACGAAGTAATCTGCCCGGCGGTCAGCAATCCTTTCTCGCCGTCGTAGGGCAAGCCCATCGCCATCAGAAGTGCACCTAGGTTCGCGTAACCCAGTCCAAGCTCGCGGAAATCGTGCGCGTTCTGTGTGATTTTTTCGGTAGGGTAGCTTGAGTAGCCGACGATGATTTCCTGCGCCATAATCATCGTGTCCACAGCACGGCGGAACAGGTGCGTATCGAACGAACCGTCCGGTCGCAGGAATTTGAGAAGGTTCAGCGATGCGAGATTGCAGGCGCTGTTGTCCAGGTGCATGTATTCACTGCACGGATTCGACGCGTTAATGCGGCCGGTGTTGGCGGCGGTGTTCCAGCGGTTAATGGTAGTGTCGTACTGCATGCCGGGGTCGGCGCTGTCGTGTGCCGCATCGGCAATCCACTGCATGACTTCGCGGGCACGGACTGTCTCCAGCGTTTTGCCCGTCGTCACCGCTTTGAACTCCCATATCCCGTCCTGTTCAACCGCTTGCATAAACTCGTCGGTCACCCGCACTGAATTGTTCGCATTCTGATACGGCAGAAGCGTGTAGGGTGAGAACAAATCACCGTCGAGTGAATTGGCGATGCCCGATGCCTCAAGCGCCTTGGAATATTGTTCAATGACTTTTTTACAGTTGATGAAATCTTTCAGGTCCGGGTGGTCCACATTCATGACTACCATCTTTGCCGCGCGACGCGTCGTGCCGCCCGAACGAATGGTGTTTGCTACGCCGTCGGCGCCTTTCATGAATGAGACGGGACCGGACGAGAAACCGCCCTTGGACAACGGCTCGCGGCTGGAACGGAGCTTAGAAACGCTCAATCCCGCGCCCGAACCGCCCTTAAAAATCATGCCCTCATCGCGGTACCACTCCATGATGGATTTCATATTGTCTTCCACGGACAGAATAAAACACGCCGAGCACTGCGGTTTGTCATAGACGCCGACATTGAACCACACGGGCGAATTGAACGATGCGTACTGATTCACGAGCAGCCAGGTCAGGTCTTCGGTGTACCGCTCCGCATCGTCAGCCGAAGCAAAATAGTTTCCCTTGGTGCCCCAGAATCCGATGGACTTTGCGACCCGGTCTATCATCTGCCGTACACTGCCCTCGCGTTCGGGAGTGCCGAGCTGACCACGAAAATATTTGCTGGCAACGATGTCGGTTGCCGTCTGCGACCAGAACGAGGGTACTTCGATATTGAGCTGCTCGAACACCACGGTACCGTCTGACTTGGTGATGCGTGCATCACGCCGCTCCCAATGTATCTCATCGTACGGATGCGCCGAACCGAACAAACGCTCCCAGTTGAACCCGGATTTTTTTCGCTCGTGCGCACGATTGTGTTCATGGGTACCATCGGCGTTCTGAAGATGAGTACGGGATTGCGGCGGCGTGATGTCCATCGGCCATGGAATGCATTCGCCGAGGCTCACGCGCCACACCGGATTGGTGTGGCGGGGCGGCGGTATGCACTTGTGAACGGTACCCTCTACGGAGGATCGGATTCTCATTGTATGGCCATTGCAGGCGACCCGCAATGTGGATAAAAAATTTGACTTAATATCTTACGCGTGCTATATTATTTCGCGAGGAGGCTCTAGGAAATGGCACACATCGATGAGGGGCCGGGCGAGATTCCGGCATTCGTAAAGCTGGTCATCGTCATTTTGCTGGTGTTGTCGGTAAGCACCCTTCGCTGAAAACAAAGCACCCGCATCGTTATGCGGGTGCTTTTCCTTTTTTATTATTTCATCTTGCGGCGGATGAACGCAGGGATATCGAGATCGTAATCCTCGGCAGCCGATGGGTCGGTGATAATATCGCGGGCCGGCTGTTGCGGCGGAAGATTTTGAGATTGTGAAGGTTGCGGTGCGGAAAACGGTGGCTGCTCAGAGCGAGTCTGTTGTGCGCGCGCGGAATCTCCCCCGAAAAAGCTGATATCCGCGGCGGATGCGCGGGATGCCTGATTGGCGATGGTCGGATGTGTGGGTTGAAATCCTCCGGTGAATCCGGTTGCGATAACGGTGACCTTGATTTCGCCCTTCTTCAGTTCACCGACTTCGTCGTATCCCATGCCGAAGATGATATTGGCATCGCGATCCACATGTTGCGTGATGATGCTTGCCGCCTCCGCGATTTCCGCCATCGCCATATCTTCACCGCCGCGCATGTTCAGCAGTACGCCTTTCGCGCCCTCGATGGACACATCCAACAGCGGCGAGTTGATGGCCTGTTTCGCCGCCTCCAATGCACGGTCATCTCCCGACGCGACGCCAATACCCATGAGCGCAGAACCGGAGTTCGCCATCACTTTCTTTACATCATTGAAATCAGCATTGATGAGGTCGTGGCGAGTGATGAGATCGGACACGCCTTGGACGCCCTGCCGCAAGACATCATCGACGATTTGGAATGCTTCGCGGGCGGGTGTTTTGCGGTCAATGATGCTCAAAATACGGTCGTTGGGAATGACGATAATCGAATCAACTTTTTCCCGTAGAATTGAGAGTCCCTCTTCGGCGATACGCAACCTGGCGTTGCCCTCGAACATGAATGGCTTCGTAACCACCGCAACCGTAAGCGCCCCGAGCTCGCGGGCGATGTCCGCAATCACCGGCGCCGCGCCGGTTCCCGTACCGCCTCCAAGTCCGCATGCGACGAACACCATGTCTGCGCCGCGCAGTGCCGCCTGGATATCTTCTTTGGTATCAATCGCCGCCTGACGGCCTATTTCGGGGTTCATGCCCGCACCCAGACCGCGAGTGAGCGATTTTCCGACATGCACCTTCACCGCAGCCGCACTTGAATGCAGGGCCTGCGCATCGGTGTTGACAGCAATAAACTCGACGCCGTGAATGCGCGCCTCAATCATGCGCTGAAGCGCATTGCAACCTGAACCGCCAACGCCGACCACCTTGAGTCGGGCAAATGTTTCAAATTGTGGTTTTACTTGGGGCATAGAGTCAATCATGAGCGGGGCTACACTTCGTTTGCCCCCTTCCTGTGTCACTCGTCGGTCTTCTAGACCTTCCTCGTTCCTACCTCCCCCGGCCTGCCCGGTACTCGCTCCCTCCTACGCTAAAGCTTCGGCGGGCAGGCAGGATATTCGCTGCGTGCCGCGGCGGGGTGTGGGATTCTTATACTTTTTCAAACTTGTTATCCACAGACGCGGTTTAGCATAAATGAAAAAGGGGCGCAAACAGCGCTCCCTCCGATGTGTATAACCCTGTTGATAACTTATCCTACGGCAGGAAATTTTTCAACCACTGACCGATGCTATGCAAAAGGCCTCCCATCGCCGATTGCTCTATGGGCCGGCGGCCTTCACCCACTTCGCGGGCGAAACCCCAGGAAACAAGCCCGATAGCAACGGCAAACGCCGGGTCCATCGCCGCATCGAATGCTTCCACGCCAACCGGTTTGGCTAGTTTCACCGGTAATCCGAGCGTATCGCGTGCAAGTGTAGCGAATCCGGGAAGTTTTGAACCGCCGCCGGAAACAACCACGCCAGCGGGCAAAAGACCGTCTTTCCCCGCTTTCTTGAGCTCTTCCTGTACCATGTCCAGCAACTCGCGGGCGCGCGCCTCGATGGCGCCCATCAGGTCGCGTCGCTGTACCGCAAACGGTTCGTCCATGTACGCACTTAAATCCACCAATTCCGGTTTCTTCCGACGATCCCACCGTTCATTGACAACACCCAACTGCACCTTGATCTGCTCGGCGGTCTCCAGAGACGACTTGAGCAGAATAGCGAGATCGTTGGTAATATGACGACTGCCGACGCGCATGACAGCGCTGTGTATCATATCGGCCTGATCCCACACCGTCAGGGACGCGGTGCCGCCTCCGAAATCAAGATGTGCAACGCCAAATTCTTTTTGATGTTTATCGAGCACCGCCATCGAAGCCGCCAGCGGCGCAAATACATAACCGGCAACCTCTACACCACACTCGTTTGCGCATTTGGAAATATTTTTGAGATGACGCGACAGACCGTGCACGATGAGCACATCGGCTTCAAGCCGGACGCCCTTCATGCCCAACGGGTCTCTGACATGTTCGGTGCCGTCGATGATAAAATCGCGGGGAATGACATGGATGATTTCGCGATTGGGCGGCAACGACACCACCTGCGCGGTATTGATGACACGGTCGATGTCGCTTGCGGTGATTTCACCGTCAGCGCGGCCGATGGCAATGGTGCCCTTTGACACTTGGGTTGAGATGTGAAGTCCGCTGACCGAGAGGTACGCACGGCGCACCGGAGTACCCGCCATCGCAGCGGCTTGCTGAAGTGACAGGCGCAGAGCATCGGATGCTTCTTTCATGTCAACGATTTCCCCTGCCCGCAGTGCGGATGCGGACGGCACCGAACCGACTCCGATGACATCCGGCTGGAGTGCGCCCGCGTCAACTTTCACGACCACCGTCTTGATGGTGGTGTTTCCGATGTCGATTCCGCTGATCGTGTAGGGATGACTCACAAGCCGGGAGTTTTTAGGATTTTCTGTTCAAGTGCAAACATTTTCCGGGCTGCCGCGACACTCTTTTCGTGATCGTAACCGGCCAAGTGCAACAAACCATGAACCGCCGTCCAGGCCATTTGCGAGCGCACCGATCTGTCCGATTGGGCCGCGTGACGACGCACCGCGTCAGGACAGATAAAAAGGTCACCCAGCAATAATGCAGTATAGCCTGATATCGGCTTCATGTGGAGTGGAAAAGAAAGCACATCGGTCGCTCCATCAACTTTCCGGCGCGTCCGGTTGAGCGTCCGCATTGCCATCGGACCGATGAGCGTGATGCCCACCTCGGCCCGGTGCCCTTTGGGCAGGCGTATGTACCGTTCCGTTGCGCGATACACGCGCACGAAAAAATCCCGCCCATACACGCGGCTTTTTGTCCGGTTATGGAACACCAAATCAATCATGGTTATGCTCCCAATGCTTCTTTCACAAGCGCATTGAGCCGCGACCCGTCGAATTTCCCTTTTGTTTTCGGAGCGACCGCTCCCATGACTCGCCCCATATCTTTTGCTCCGGCCTTGCCGGTGAGGCCGGCGGCACCGGTTTCGGCGATGGCCTGCGCGATGAGCGCCTTCACGGCGTCTTCGCTCATCTGCTCCGGCATGTACTTCATTAGGATTGCCGCTTCCGTAGTTTCCCCGGCAGAAAGCTCCGTCCGTCCGGCAGCTTCGTACTGCGCGGCTGCATCTTTGCGTTTCTTGATTTCGGTTGAGATCGCCTCGACGACTTCCTCGTCGGTGAGCTGGGATTTCTCGGCAACTTCTACCTCGGCTACGGCACCCGACTTCATGAGTTTAGCGCGCTTTTCAAGCTCGCGGTTCTGAATGACCGATAACAACATCGTCAGCGTACCGCGCGTTACGGTGTCGCCCGCCTTGAACGCGGTCTTCATATCTTCCTTAATCGTGTCTTTAAGCATGGGACTATAAACTAATTTTTTGTTTCAGGCGGCGCTTGGCCTCGTCGAAGGAGTCTTCATTGTATTTGCCGAGCTTCTCCAAGTTCTGCCGCAGTTTTCGCAGATGCACACCCATGATTGCCCGATTTTTCTGCTGGCGTTCGGTGAGCTTCTTGGGGCGGTGCTTGAGGCTCTTCTTGCGGATAAGTACTCCGGACTGCTGAACGAAACGCGAAAAGCGGCGCAGCATGCTGCCCGTTGATTCGTTTGCCTTTCTTTTTACTTCTACCATTTCATATACCCCCTTTCTTTTTATAAGCAGCTTATTAGCTACTTAGCTTCTTAGCTTCTTAGGCATTTCCTACAAGCTAAAAAGCTAAAAAGCTAATCGCCCGGTACAAGCTTCGGTCCTAAATCGCGTCCTCCCAGCAAATGCATATGCAGGTGCGGGACGATTTTCCCGCCATGCGCGCCCTCGTTGATGATGAGGCGATATCCTTGGTCCAGCCCTTCTTTGGCCGCGATGTCATGTGCAACGCGTATCATTTTGCCTAACAGTAGACCATCGTGCCCTGCAAAATCCGCGATGCCGGTGAAATGTCGTACCGGTACCACCAACAGATGCACCGGCGCCTTCGGATTGATATCCCGGAACACAGCCACTTCCTCGTCGCGATACACAAAGTCCGCACCGACTTCCCCATTGATGATTTTGCAGAATATATCGTCGCTCATGATTATTTTGACTTGAGCCGCTTCTTGAGTTCATCAATGATTTTCTCCAGCGGAATCGTTTCCTGAATCCCCGTCTCCATCTCGCGCAAAATCACGGTACCCTCAAGCGCTTCTTTCTGTCCGAAGATGAGCGCAAATCGGACTCCGAAGCGCGCCGCCATGCGCAGCTGCCCCTTAATGGTATCACGGCTTAAGCTGTAGCGGACTTCAATGCCCGATTTGCGGATTTGCTCGAACAGCATGAGCGAGCGCTTCTTTGCGGCCTCGCCGAGCTGACTCAAGAACACTTTCGGTTTTGCTCCCGCCTCGCCGACGGAAATATTGCGTGCTTTCAGGCGTGCGACGATACTGTCGACATCAAGAGACCATCCCGCCGCCGGCGTCTTGGCTCCTCCGAGCAGTTCCGAAAGACGGTCCATACGGTTGCCGTGGATAACGGGCAAACCGGCCTGCGCCGCAATGCCGTCCACGCCCTCGCTTCCGGGTACGGCAGGAACCGGGTCGAGCACGAACTGCCACACCGTGTGCGATGCGAAATCATCGGCCGTCACCAGCGTGTGGTCAATGTCGTAGGGAACTTGGCCTTCGTCCAAAAATTCCAGCAGGTGCTTGAAGTGCGCGTGCGCTTCTTCGCTCAAAAAATCAACAGACTGCGGAGCCTCGCGTGCCAGTTCGATATTTTCTGATGCTAGCATCGTGAGCCCACGGAGCGGATTATCACGGAAGACTGCATTCACATGCGCACTCATTTTCTTCTGATTTGTTTTGAAAAACTCACGCAACGCACGCAGATAGGCTGGACGGCCGACGCCGTCGCCGATAGTGTTCAGGCGCACGGTGAATGTGCCAAGCCCGAGCGCCTCGATGATGCGACATCCCAAAAATAACAGCTCCGCGTCCACCGCTTCGGAATCATCGCCGATGGTCTGGACCGCCAACTGCCAGTGCATCCGGTGACCGCGTTCGACCGGTTCGAGCACCGCCGAGCTGGAAAACATTTTGACCGGGTGCGGGAGCGCGTGCATGCCGTGCTGAAGATATGCGCGCATGAACGACGGTGCCATGGAAGCGCGCAACGCCAACTGCATTCCATGGCTCTTGCCGGCCGCAAGGCGCCTGCCAATGTCAGGGTCGCTGACCGCTACTGGCCGCGTGAATGTTTCTGCCTGCTCCACGGGCGCCAAATCCAGACGATTGAAGCTGTAGTCGGCCAGAAGACCGTTGGCTTTGCGCCACACGAAATGCCAGTACTTTTGATCCTCGGGCACAATATCAAAAAAGCCTGCGGGGAGCGTCGGAATGTTTGATTTTTTCTTGGCGGTCATATCGTTTTTCTTTTTTCGTTTTTTGCTACCGTATCACTGGCGGATATTGAGTCCGTGGAATAAAACCGACTTCGTTGAACGGCCACAACCGCAGCCACGCCATTCCCGAAAAGTACGATTTGTCCACGGGACCGAAGAAACGGCTGTCGCTGGAATGCTCGCGATTATCGCCCATCATGTAGTACTCGGTTGCTTTAAGCGTAACTTTTACTCCGCACCAGGTCGTGTTGTTGCCGCAGTAGGTCGGATTTGTCGCCGGAAGATAGCCCTGCTCGCTGACCACGAATCCGTTCGGGTAGCGCTCATTGAACACCGTGACCGAATTATTGTTGCCGGCCAGCACCGTTTCACCCGGAAGTCCGATAATGCGCTTGATGAAATATTCTTTCGGATTGCCGGGATATCTGAAGATGACAACATCTCCGCGTTCCGGCCGGCCAAGACGATAAGTCCACTTGTCGACCAGAATATATTCTTTGTCGTGGAAGTTGGGAACCATCGAACTTCCTTTGACGAAGAACGGCTGTATAAGATAGTAGCGAATCGGCAGGATGATAACGAGCGACAATAGCACGACCTTCGCTGTTTCCCACACAAACTCGAACAACTCGCCCATGAAGCGCGATTTTTTTGGCTCCTGGTTCTGTGTGTTGACGGGTGTTGCGAGTGGTTTAGTCTCCATTTCGTGAGGTAATCTGCGGATTTCGATGCATACTACCACAGTTTTTTGTCTTCTTCAAGTGGCTTCTCAATTTGTCATTTATCAGTATTCATTTATCATACCTTCTATATGAAACTCATCATCGGCATCGGGAATCCGGACCCCGAATATTTGGAGACGCGTCACAATGTGGGGTGGCAGTTTTTGGACTGGCTCTTGAAAAAATCAAAAATCAAAAATCAAAAATCAAAAATTGAATCGAAGCTGGATGCGGAAGTCGCTGACATTGAGATAGCAGGGGTGAGAGCAAAACTCATCAAGCCATTGACATTCGTGAATAAATCCGGAGATGCCGTCAGAAAGGCAATGAAAAATTGGAAATTGAAAACTGAAAATTTGATTGTCGTTCACGACGATCTCGATATCCCGTTCGGCATGTGCAAATTGTCGTTCGAAAAAAACTCGGGCGGGCACCGCGGCGTGCAGAGTGTGATTGACGCGCTGAAATCGTCGAAGTTTTTCCGCATCCGCATCGGTACCGGTGTGCGCGCGCTGGACAAAGCGCGCGATGAGTCTGACAAGAAGCGCGACGCGTTTGTGAAAGATTTTGTGCTGAAAAAGTTCACACCCACCCAACACGACGAACTCAAGCAGATATTCAAAGACTGTGAAGTGCGTCTCCTGCAAGCATTAAAAAGGTAGCTCAGAGATAAAGATAGGCCCGGGGATTTCCCCGGGCCTTGTGCGTCTACAACTGAACGGAAGCCCCATAACCGACGACAAGAGTCCGCTCGATGACGGCATCGATCGCCGCTTCCAGCGCCGCCTCGCGCTTTGCTTCTTGCTTCTGCTTGAGACGGACACGCAACGCCCGGATTGGCCTGACCCGATGGTCGCGCTCGGCAACTGACAAACCCCTTGCGACACGGGTAACGATCTCTCCCCGGGTGAGCCGAGTGACCGGAGTGTACTTTGCCGTGTATGTCCGGCAGAATACCCCATGACCCTCCTCCCAGTTGAACCACGACGGGATGTGTGGGAGCGTTCCCTCCGAAAGAAGGTCGGCCATTGAGATGCGCCGTGTGCGACCCATCTTCTGAAGATCACCGATACGGAGTTGCGCTGCAACCGGGTTGATGTTCAAACGCTTGCGCAGATCACGAATTGCAGCGCTCCCATCGGACCGACACTGCACCAGCACATCGCAGTCCGGGTCCTCGTATCTGACGGCCCGATTCATGAGTCGCGAATCGGACTCGACGAGGGCGACCCGGTAGGAAGAACGATCGGACTCCAAGTAGCGGGCTTCACCGCTGGTCATCTTTTCTTGGAACTCGCGGCGTGCCGCAAGAAAATCCAATTGCTCCTTGTACTTGCTACGAAGCGACACGAGCACGAAACGCCGCCTCTCCTGCAGTGGCACGCCCGCCATGACCATTGCCCCCCAAATGCCCTCGAGGTCGAAATCGGATTTGGCACCGGCGTCGCGACAATCCAAGGTGGTGACTGGCTGCACTTCGTCACCAATCTGCTTGAAGAAAACAGCCGCGTCCTCGCCGGTTTTGAATGTCCCCAGAAGCTTGCGCTTTTGATCTTTTGGAGCGAACTCCTCCACGAAGAACTCCGCGATGAGACAACGGAACGCTCCCGGTTGGACCTCACTGACCGGCAACATACTCGAGAACATCCGGTACAGCGAGCGGAATGCCAGTCGGTAGAGCGCCATGCCATCGTAGAGCGCTACTCCGGCTCCCCACCACGCCTTGATGAGGTTCGCAAGCTCGAACGGCATGCTTCCGGCGTTACGATCAACGCGTAGCGAATAATCCAGAAGTGGTTCAAGCCCCGGATCGTTGCGACGACCAAGAAAGTCAGCCATTCTCGTTGAGGCGCTATGCCTCACTCGCGCGGCCTTGGATATGGCGTGCTCATCAAACTGGCCGCCATACACGCCGGTACACAGACGGCGTCGATTGACCAACAACCAATCACCGTCGTGACCATCATCCAAGTGCAAGCCGGCATCCACCAACATGATGGGTGCCTTGGCGATGCCCGGAAAGAGTTCGGAACCGAACAGGCGCGCCTGTTCATTGGCATTCATCTCATCCTCGTGTGGTTCGTGGTGGGTGACCACCATGTCCACCGGGTACGGCTTCTGTGTCAACATAGCGTTGACCTTTCTGCCCCAACACGGGGCGTAACATCGGTTTTCAACGACCGATCTGGGCGGGATGCCCAGCGCACTACTATTATATCGAGGTTTGTTGTGAAAGTCAATGGCTCGTAATGGTTCAATACCTTGGAATACTTCCGAAATCATGGTACAGTGACTGAATGATGCCCCGTATGCGTTTGGCCGGAACCGTCCTCATCGTTGCCTTCTTTGCGCTCACCCTATGTGGAGCGGGCCTACTCGCCGCGCACGCCGGCAACGGCGCGCATGTACCCGGATGTCCGTTCACCAGCACGATGGATGCGTCCTGCCCGCAATCGGCTATTGATCATCTCAAAAATTTTACCGTTATTCTCGGCTCTCTGCCGATCAGCGCTCTTTCTCTTTCGCTGTTGCTGATGTGGCTTGCTTTGGCATCCGTCGTCACGATGGCTTCGCCTCTGTCGCGTCGCTCTTCGTTTCCGCATTGTCGTGATGATTCCGCGATCTGGCATCCCCTTCAAGTCGCGTTTGCACGCGGCATTCTGAACCCGAAATCATTCTAACAAAATACCGTCCCCATGCACGCTGCGTGCTGCGGATGGCGTTTTGATTTGGTAGTATAGAACATCACTTCAGCTGAACACATGAAAACTCATTATCAGATAGCCGGGATGCACTGTAAGTCGTGCGAGATACTGGTCGCACAACACCTGCGCAAAATCCCCGGCGTAGACGGCGTCCGCGTGAATCACTCCACCGGCGTGGCAACCATCGAGCACCAGGGCCGCGCGCCCGACCGCTCACGCATCTCTACAGCTGTTCGGGATGCCGGATACACGCTGGGCACTGCCGGAAGACGGCCTTTTATCTCGCGGGATTCATCCGAGTGGTTTGAGGTGCTCTTTGCGGCGTGCATTGTCTTCGTTCTGTTTATCTTCAGTAAACTGTTCGGCGTATTCGACCTCGTCTCGAAAGCCGGCACAGGCACCGGACCCGCAACGGCGTTGCTGGTCGGGCTTACCGCCGGAGTTTCATCGTGCATGGCGCTGGTCGGCGGTCTGATTCTGGGAATCTCGGCGCGCCACGCCGAACTGCACCCCGAAGCATCGACGGCACAAAAATTCAGACCGCACCTGTTCTTCAATCTGGGCCGGTTGATTTCGTTCGCCGTCTTGGGTGGTGTCATCGGTTCCGTCGGCGCCATCGCCCGCCCTAGCGGCGGATTCCTGGGGATGCTCATCATCATCGCAGGCATCGTGATGTTCATGCTGGGCATCAAGTTGTTGGAAGTATTCCCGCGCGCATCATCGGGGCTGACCCTGCCATCGAGTATTGCCCGAATGCTCGGCATTGACCGCGAGACACGCGAGTACAGTCACCGCGGCGCCATCATCACCGGAGCGCTCACCTTCTTCATGCCGTGCGGATTCACGCAAGCCATGCAAATCTACGCGGTGAGCACCGGCAGTTTCTTGCAGGGCAGCATCGTAATGACACTGTTCGCGCTGGGCACGATGCCGGGACTTCTGGGCATCGGTGCACTTTCTTCAGCGGTGCGCGGTGCCGGAGCACGGTTGTTCTTCAAGTGCGCAGGCATCGTCGTGATTGTACTGGGACTCTGGAATATCTCAAACGGATGGAACCTGACGGGTATCGTGCTGTCGCGACCGGCACCGTCGGGTGTCGTACAACAGCCGGGAAAAAACACCACAGTTGCCGTGGTCCGCGACGGGGCGCAATACATGGCAATGGATCAGTGGGCGGGCGGCTACAAACCGAACCGCTTTACGGTGAAAAAAGGAATTCCGGTCGTATGGACCGTCAATTCAACGGATTCTTACACCTGCGCCAGTTCGCTCGTGATTCCCTCGCTGGGCATCGCGCGATCTCTGACACCGGGAACCAACATCATCGAGTTCACCCCGGCACAAACTGGGTTCATCAAATTCAGTTGCTCCATGGGTATGTACACGGGACTCATCGAAGTAATCAATTAATCTCAACGAATGACTACAGACCAAGGTATCGTGATCATTATTGCGGTGCTCGGCATTGCCGGAGTGTACCAGTTCTTTCTGGGAAAGCGCACGAAGGCGGTACGGGTCACCGGCGATATCGACATCGTCGTGGACGGCGGCTATACGCCAGACACCATCGAAATTCCTTCGGGCAAGACCACGACCATCCACTTCTTCCGCAAGGATCCGTCCAGTTGTCTGGAAGAAGTGATTATCAGTGAATTCAAGATTCGCCGCGCCTTGCCGTTAAGCGAGCGGGTTGATGTGCAGATAACACCCGAGATGCCGGGAGCATTCAAGTTCTCGTGCGGAATGGGTATGTATCATGGCACTATCATCGTCCGCTAATACATCTATGACCTCAATAAAGAAAACATTCGCCATCAAAGGGATGCACTGCGCATCGTGCGTACGCATTCTGGAAGATGCGCTCAAGACCGTGCCGGGCGTCAGTAGTGCAACCGTGAATCTGGCAACCGAAAAAGCTACGGTCGACTATGATCCCGCCAGCGTCACCGACAAGCATTTGAGCTCGGCGGTATCCAATGTCGGTTATCAAGCGCTCATCGCAGATGAAATGGAACACGAAGATGCCGAGCGAACGCGTAAACAAAAAGAGCTTTCGCAGCTGCGGACGCGGGTCGTGTTCAGTCTGGTGCTCGGCATTTTGATTGTCTGGGGGAGCTTTCCGGGCATCGTAAATACCTCGCCGCAGTTCATGAGGAGTTTTTGGCTCCAGCTTGTCCTTGCATTGCCTGTTCAGTTTTGGGCAGGGTGGTCATTCTATCGCGCGGCATTCTCATCGCTGCGGCATCGCACCGCCAACATGGATACGCTTGTTGCGCTTGGTACAACGGTTGCGTTCGGATATTCAGTGGTCGTTACCGCTTTACCGCAGTTAGTCATGCGGGCCGGCATTGAACCGATGGCATACTTCGATGTCTCCACCATCATCATCGGCCTTATTCTGCTGGGCCGTTATTTCGAGGCGCGCGCGAAAGCGGGCACCTCCGATGCAATCAGAAAACTGCTGGGCTTGCAGGCAAAAACCGCACGCGTTGTGCGTGATGGCCGCGAACAGGACATCGCGATTGACCAAGTTATCATCGGAGACATTCTCCGCGTCCGGCCCGGAGAAAAGATTCCAGTAGACGGTGTCGTCACCGAAGGATCGTCTGCCATCGACGAATCGATGGTGACCGGAGAGAGTATTCCCGTCGACAAAGGACCCGATGCGCTCGTCATCGGTTCCACGATCAACAAAACCGGTTCATTCCTCTTTCGTGCAACCAAAGTCGGCAGTGAAACGATGCTGGCGCAAATCGTGAAGCTCGTTCAGGAAGCGCAGGGTAGCAAAGCGCCTATTCAACGGCTCGCCGACTTGGTTTCGTCGTATTTTGTTCCGGTTGTCATCATGCTTGCGCTGGCGACATTCGCGCTGTGGTATGTATTGGGCCCGCAACCAGTATTGCTGCTCGCCATATTGAACACGGTCGCGGTGCTCATCATCGCCTGCCCATGCGCAATGGGCTTGGCAACACCGACCGCAATCATGGTCGGCACCGGCATCGGTGCACAGCACGGCATCCTCATCAAAGATGCCGCGGCGCTTGAAACCGCGCATAAAGTCCGCGCAGTTGTTTTCGATAAAACCGGGACACTCACGGAAGGAAAGCCGCGCGTGACTGCAGTCATAGCCACCGCAGGTCATACTGAAGATGAGGTTATCCGGATCGATGCTATCGTGGAACAGTCGTCGAGTCATCCGATATCACAGGCAATTATGGAGGAAGCGCACAAACGGAATGCTGTGGCCCCCACATCGGCCGGGAAATTCGAAGCGATACCGGGCAACGGTGTGCGCGGCGAATCGGACGGGAAAGTTATTATCTCCGGTACCGAGCGATTCATGCAGGTAAACGGTGTCGACACCGCGCCGTTGCGCGCCGACATCGACGGACTACTGGACAGCGGCAATACCATCACGATTGTCGCGCTTGACGGCATCGCCATTGGTGTCATCGGAATCGCCGACACGGTCAAGCCGTCTGCGCATGCGGGAATCGCGGAACTGAAAAAACTCGGCGTAGAGGTCGCGATGATTACCGGCGACCACACGCGGGTGGCCAAAGCAGTTGCGACGCAGTTAGGCATCGAGCGGTTCTTTGCCGAGGTGCTCCCCGAAGATAAGGCGTCTGCCGTCGCAAAACTGCAACAGGAGGGAAAGACGGTCGCGATGATTGGTGACGGTATCAATGACGCGCCCGCGCTGGCGCAAGCCGATGTGGGGATTGCGATGGGCACCGGTACTGATGTGGCAATCGAGGCCGCCGACATCACACTGGTGAACCGCGACCTGCGAACGGTCGCGTCCGCAATCATTCTCTCCCGTAAGACGCTGCGTACGATTAAATTAAATCTGTTCTGGGCGTTCGGTTACAATATCATTCTGATTCCGGTTGCGATGGGTGTTCTGTATCCCGCGTGGGGCATCCTGCTCAACCCTATCTTCGCATCGGTCGCGATGGCCGCCAGCTCCATCTCCGTTGTTCTCAATTCACTACTCCTACGCAAAGCTCGGATATCCTAAATAGCAAGGTATTCCTGCGAGCGGACCACCCAAGCCCTGGCCTGCTCGCTTGCTGTACCAAAGCCGAGCGCACAGCGATGGCGATGTTACGCACGGGAGCGGACAGGGTTTGGGTGGGAAGCGAGCGGTTCGGATAGCGCGGCCCCGCTCATGGCTTAACTTCCTTTCTGCACGATGCGGATGATGAGAGCAGTCGCGGCAATGAGTCCTGCCGCAAAGGTGGCAACCGCAATATACTTCCAGATGAGCGGACGGCGTTTTTGCACCAGTAAAAATTCTTCTTGTACCTTAGAGGCCGCCTCCTCCACCTCCGTGTCCGATTTCGACGGAAATTCTTTGAACGCTTCGGCGCTTACTCCTGTCTGTTTCTGCACGACACGCTTGAGGTATGCTTCATTGAAAAACTTGATGACATCGTAGTGGGATATGATGCCGACCAGCTTGCCCTCCGCATCAACGATACACAGCGGATTGACCTTCGGATAATCGGCGAATATCTTTGCCGCATCTTCCAGTGGCGCATCAGGGCCGAGCGTAACGAGCCGCGGATTCATGATGCTCGTCGCTTTGATGTCACGCAGTTTTCCGAAGTGCTCTTCCAATGCGCGCTTGTCCCCTTTCTCGCGGGCGATTTGATCGATGACTTTGAGCATTGTCGGCAGATGGATGTCCGATGACTGCACGACCATGTCGTATGCGGTTATGACGCCCAAAAGCTTCTGTGTCTGGTCAATGACGGGCATGCCGTCGTAGTTGTATTTCTCGAACAACCCCGCGATAACATCCAGCGTATCGTTGGCATCAATGGCCAAGACATCTTTGGTCATCACATCTCCGATGCGGATACCCTGCGGCGGCTGCAGTTGATATTCCTCCATAACACCCCAAGTATACCATAACGCCCCTTGCGGAGCGTTATATGACTAGTCCATGATGACTGTGAGGTCTAGGACCTCGGAGGGCGTGGCGGTAACAATTATTTTCTTATACATACTGCAAGCATACACTTCTACACGAACAGCGCAACGAGAGCTAATGTCAGCGTCGAGAGTAACTTGATGAGCACATGCAGGGACGGCCCGGCGGTATCTTTGAACGGGTCGCCGACCGTGTCCCCCGTAACCGCCGCTTTGTGCGTATCAGAACCCTTGCCGCCGAAGTGGCCTTCTTCGATGAACTTCTTCGCGTTGTCCCACGCACCGCCCGCGTTGTTCATCAGCGTCGCCATCAGGATACCGGCGATAGTGCCCACCATCAGCAAACCGGCAGCTGCCTCGGCTTTCATCGTCATACCGACCGCGATGGGAACCGCGATCGCGAGCAAGCCCGGCGCAATCATTTCTTTCAGCGCACCGCGGGTCGTGATGTCCACCGCGCGGGCATAGTCGGGCTTGCTGGTCCCCTGCATGATGCCCGGATTTTCTTTAAACTGTGCGCGCACATCATTGATGATATAGAAGGCGGCTTTGCCCACCGCACGGATAGCGAGCGAACTGAACACAAACACCAATGTTGCGCCAATGAGTGCACCGACGAACACATCGACTTTGGCGAGGTTCACGACCGTCAAATGCGCCTCTTCGAGATACGCAGAGAACAACAAAAACGCGGCTAGCGCGGCCGAACCGATGGCGTACCCTTTCGTGAGCGCTTTGGTTGTGTTGCCCGCGGCATCGAGCTGATCGGTCGTTCGGCGAATCTCTTCGGACGACCTGGACATCTCCACGATACCGCCCGCATTATCGGTGATGGGACCGAACACATCCATCGCCAAAATATACGCCGCGGTTGCCAGCATACCCATCGTCGCTACCGCGGTGCCGTAAAGTCCGCCGTGTGCGACGCCACTGTTGGAGCCGAGCCAGTATGATGCGAGCAGCGCGGCACAAATCGCTACGACCGTGATGCCGGTTGACTCCAAACCGACCGCGTATCCGGAGATGATGTTCGTACCGTGCCCCGTTGTGGATGCCTGCGCGATTTCACGCACCGGCCTGTATTTCGATTCGGTGTAGTACTGCGTCAGATACACGAACACGATTGAGGTCGCGATACCGACCATGCCTGCCCAGAAGAACCACATGTTGCCGAGCATGTTGCGCGTCACGAAGAAGAATGCCACGGCGGCTAACACCGAGGTCACCCAGTAGCCGCGATTAAGTGCCTTCATCGGATTTTCGCCCGGTTTTGCATGTGCAGAAAAGATACCGATCATCGTCGCGATGAGCCCGAACGCACGGAGCACCAACGGAAACATAATGCCCTTGATGCCGAATACCGGGAACAGCGCGACCCCCAATATCATCGCACCGATGTTTTCAGCGGCAGCGGATTCGAATAGGTCGGCTCCGCGGCCCGCACAGTCGCCGACATTATCTCCCACCAAATCCGCAATCACCGCAGGATTGCGCGGATCGTCTTCCGGGATTCCGGCTTCCACCTTACCAACGAGATCAGCTCCGACATCGGCTGCCTTCGTGAAGATGCCTCCGCCAAGCTGTGCAAACAACGCAACCAGCGATGCGCCAAAGCCGTACCCGACGATGAGCGACGGAACATCTTTGATGGCAAAACCAAGCCACTCATACACGAGGAACAATACGCTGATTCCCAACAGCGACATCGCAACGATGATGATGCCGGACACCGCACCACCACGCAGCGCGATCTGGAGGGCCTGCGGAAGACCACGCTGTGCCGCACCGGCCGTACGGATGTTGGCGCGTACCGAAATCGACATCGCGACGATGCCCGCAACCGCCGACGACACCGCACCGAACAGGAATGCCGCGGAGGTCTGCCAGCCGTGTGTCCAGTTTCCAGAAAATCCGTACGCTGCCAGCAGCACCACGGAAAGCACGATGCTGATGATGCCGATGGTGCGATACTGGCGCTTCATGAACGCATGGGCGCCCTCTTTGATAATATCGGACACGGCGACCATAGCCGGCGTACCGACCGGTTGGGCGAGCACCCAACGGGCCAAGAATGCCGCAAAAACCAACGCCGCTATCGAAATACCGAATGCAATCAATGTGTACTCCATACGAATAATAAAGACGGACGGAAACTTAGTTGTGTTACCTGATGAGTGTAAGAAACTGGGCCCATAAAATCAATTGACTTTGTTATAATGTCTATGTATAATAAAAATGAGGAGGTTAGTTATGAAGCTACCGTTGCACAGAACTGTGACGCTCGCAGAGGGCGTGAGAATCCCGCCGGAAGCGTGGCATCTGCACGGAGAGGTTCTGCAGTGCGGGATTTCCCGCCACCGAGTCGTCGTGAAGGGGTTCCCGATCTGCGAGAATGGCCAGCTTGGTATCAGCGTCGCCGTCTCGCCGTTGGATACTCCCATACCACTGCGACAGCGCGAGTCCTAAATGATAGAAGCGCCGCAGTGGCGTCGCTCATTAACAAACGATTCAGAAGGAGGTTCGTATGCCGCTATTGGGATGGTTCGCGGTCATAGCCGGCTGGCTCGCCACTGGAACCTTGCTGGGTATGATGAAGTGGAAGATATACCACGACGACACGACCGCGAAGACTTGGTCTGTCAAACAAGCTCTCCGTGTACTTTCCTTCCCGCTGTCAGTATTACATGGCTGGGAAGATTGCATAAATGGTTTGGCAGCGCTTATCAGTGACTTCAAGAATAAGAAAGAGCGCTACCTGTTCCTATCCGGTATCACAGCACCGCTTGTCTTGGCCGGCCTCTTGCCCGGACTTGTCGGGGGGCTGCTCTTCTGTGCAGTCATGAGCGTCGTTTGGTTCACGACCGCAATCGTGCAGCTGATTTCCGCGAGCTGGCTTCGCATCACGAAGCGAGACACCGCGAAAAAGAGTTGCACGGAAACGGCCATCACGCGACTCACGGAGCTACGGGACAACGAGCTCATCAAACAGGAATCCCATCTGCTTGAGCAAAGAAAAGCACTGGATGAACAGGTGGTCCGGCTCCGGCGCGAACGCGACACTCTGGTAAAGAACATCGAACGGGCTGACAAGGCGAGTGATCCGTTTGCGGGTGCGTATCGTACGACACTCGGGCGCGTTGAAAACCTGCTTTCCGCAAAACAGCGGGAGCTGACCTGCACCGAAACAGCCCTCCGCGTGGTCACGGAGACCATAACACGACTTGGCGGCATTGTAGAACTCATCGGTGTGAGCGCGTACATGGACACCATCGACCCCAAGACAAACGACTCATCTCAACAGCTTCTCCGCGATGCGTACACCTGCGTAGAAGCATGCCGCGCCATCATCGCTAGCGCGCAGAACATCAGTATCGGTGTTCAGGCCGACACAGCCGATGTCGACGAGCTCGCCCGACAGGTGGATGCGGGATGGACAGCAAATGAGAAGCACATCAAAGAAAACGAAAAGCTCTTGGACCGGCTCGCAGAGATACCGGAACAAGAAGCAACAGCACAACCCGCACCGCGTCTGCTCAACTGACACACTCGCCCCGACGGAACATCGTCGGGGCGTTTTTCGTTTTGACTTTGTGTGAGACAAAGTCAAAACGGGCAGAATCGCAGCAACTTAGTTGCTTGAGCGATTCTGAGCTACCTATTCTATCTCCTTCACCTCTTCGCTCATCTCGATAACTTTCTGCGTGCGCTCAACAAGAAGGCCGAGGCGTTTGTCGGTGTCATCAAAGGCCGACTGGGCGTTGCCCAGATGCTTGCCCAGCACGCGGAAGTCGTCGGCGAGCTTGCCGGCATCCTGCACGACGCGGCCAAGTCGTTTCATGATGTCGCGGGTCTGCTTACTGAACTGCACATCGTTGAACCAGTGCAGAATTGCGGAAACGGTGAGGAAGAAAGTGTTTGGTGAGACGAGAATAACTTTCTTCGCACGCGCATACGATGACAGGTCAGCTTCTTTGATATTTTGGATGATTTCGTAGTAGAGTGTCTCGGCCGGCATGTACATCAGCGCGAAGTCGGTTGTGCCCTCGGCGGGCAACAGATACTTGGCGGCAATTTCGTCGATTTTCTTTTTGACATCCGAGAGGAACTGCTTGCGGAATCCGTCGCGGGCCACTTCAGTATCCGCGTTCGCCATCTTTTCGAAGTTTTCCCAGTTGAACTTGCTGTCGATGGGCAGGATGAGGTCGTTGGGCAATTTCAACACGGCATCTACCGCTTCGCCAGATTTGAAGTAGTGTTGAATCGCGTAGCGATCTGCGGGGAAATACTGCGCCAATGCGCTCTCCAGCGACGCCTCCCCCCAGATGCCACGCAGTTTCGGTGATTTGAAGATGTCCTGAAAGCTCACGACATCCTTGACGCGTTGTTGCACTTGCTCGACAACGCCCTTGAGCTCGGTCATTCCTTGTGTAAATGCCTGCACCTGCGACATCACGCGCGATGATGATAGCTCACCGGCCTGACGGCTCTGTTCAAGTTGCTGGGAAATCTGGTGCTGAAGCGCGGATATCTGCTGTCCAAGCATCAATATCGATTGGTCTTGTTGCTGCGGTCTCGGTCGGCGCAATGTGTACAGCACCATACCGAGAGCCAGCAAGATGACCACAATGAATACGAATAAGATGATTTCCATATCAGCGATGCTTCTTTGCCTTGCTGTCGGCCATAGGGCAAACCCTAGTATGCGAATTATATCAAACATAGTCCCGGCCCGATATACCACACATCGCCCGTTTCTGACCACAGGCCGCCCCACAGAGCATGTGGTATACTTTTGGGTATGAAGACCAGCAAGAATGTCCTGATCATTGAGGATAATAAAGTCATGGCTCAACTTTTGAGCGAAAAGATTGCCCACCAGGGCCTGGTGCCGGTGCACGCGGAGAATGGAAAGGCGGGTCTCGAGGCCCTCAAAAAAAGTGTTCCTGCATTGGTTCTTATCGATTTCCCCTTATCGGGATCTCCGGACGGGTTTGAGTTGCTGGAAACAATTCGCAAAGGCTACGCTATCGACAAGCTGAAAATCCTTGCACTACTCCACACAGCGGATATTGAAACCACCGAACGGGTCACAAAATTTGGCGCCACTGAACTACTCATAAAATCCGACCTCAATGCCGACGGCATTGTGTCCAAGGTCGTTGAAATGGTGACCGGACATCCTGTCGCGTCCATCGCGTCAACTAAAAAGCCCGCAAAAACGGCAAAAGAAGTTGAGGGGTTGATCAAAGCTTCCGGGATACAGAACACCGGTGTTGATTTTGCCGCCCGGGCACTTGCATTGAAGGACAGTGTGGAGCAGATGTTGAAGCTTCCTGAAGCGGAAATCTCCATTATTAAACTTGTTGATGACATGATGGCATACGGATATGCGGCCCGTGCATCCGATGTACACCTTGAACCCTACGAGGATAAGCTGGTGGCGCGCATGCGCATCGACGGCATTCTTAATGATGTGTTCGTATTTCCGAAAAATTTGCACTCCGGCATTATCACGCGCATCAAAGTGCTCGGCGGTATGCGAACCGACGAGCACCAGGCCGCGCAAGACGGGCGCTTCCGCATGTCGATTGCTGATCTCGACAAACAGTTCGATGTGCGCGTGAGTATCGTGCCCACCTATTACGGCGAGAACGGTGTATTGCGACTGCTTGCCGAACAGACGGCTATCAACTCGCTCGACGACCTTGCGTTCACGGACATCGACCGCAAGAAGATACGCAAAGCAGTCAAGACGCCGTACGGTATGATTTTGGCGACCGGCCCAACCGGTTCAGGCAAAACCACCACCCTGTATACAATATTGCGCGAGCTCAACACGCGCGAAGTGTCGGTCATTACCATCGAAGATCCGATCGAGTATTCACTGGAAGGCGTTGACCAGATTCAGGTAAACACGCGGACCGGTCTCACCTTTGCCAACGGTTTGCGCTCGGTGCTTCGGCAGGACCCCAATATCATCATGGTTGGCGAGATACGCGACCAAGAGACCGCATCTATTGCCATCAATGCGGCGCTCACCGGTCACAAGCTGTTGAGCACCATCCACACCAACGACGCCGCAACGACGCTTCCCCGACTCCTCGATATGGGCGTCGAGCCGTTCCTCGTCGCCTCGACGGTCAATGTCGCCATCGGCCAACGCCTCGTGCGGACGATCTGTAACGATTGCAAAGTTCCCCGTCGCATTACTGACGGTGAATTCAACGCACTGAAAGAAAATATCCCTGCCGCAATTCTGGATGACCATCGCAACTTCGCGCAGGGGAAGGGATGCGCGGTATGTAATCACACTGGCTACCGCGGTCGTATGGGTATTTATGAAGTCTTGGAAATGAACGACTTCATCCGCGAAGCGCTGATGCGTCGCGCTGATGCCGGTGAGGTGAAAAATATCGCCATCAAGAACGGCATGACAACTCTTTTGGAAGACGGATTTATGAAAGCTGTCGAAGGTCACACGACCATTGAAGAAATCTTGCGCGTTATACATGAATAGCAGTTAATATTATACGGAGGGAATGTCCTGGATCGATACTGTCAACAACTCGCTTTTTCGCTTGTCACTGAAGGATAAGATGCTTTTTGCGCGCCACATGGACATGATGACGCGCTCAGGGATGCAAACGCTTGATGCGCTGGAGATTCTTAAAAAACAGACCAGGAACAAGTCGTTTCTCCGCATGCTGGACAGTCTTATCGCGGATGTCAGAAATGGTCAGTTCCTGTCAGTCGGCATGCAACGCTATCGGAATATATTCGGTGACTTTTTTATCAACCTCATCAAGGTCGGTGAAACATCAGGAACGCTCTCTGAAAACTTCAAGTATCTCGCTGAAGAGCTTGCCAAAAAAGGCGAACTGCGGAGCAAGATCCGCGGCGCCATGGCGTATCCCATCATTATTCTGTTCGCTACCTTGGGTATTACCGGACTCCTCTCATTCTTCATCTTTCCGAAAATTCTTCCGGTGCTCCGGAGCCTGAACACGACGCTTCCGCTTTCAACACGGATGTTCATTGCCTCTTCAGAATTCTTGTTCGCCTATGGTCTGTATATGATCCTTGCCCTTATTCTCTTTCTCATTGTGTTCTTTATGCTTTTGCGCATACGCCGCTTCAAGCTTGCTTGGCACGGCATCATCCTGAAAATTCCGTATGTGGGCCGTCTCTCTACGGAAATCAATATCATCGGATTGTCCCGTACGCTCAATTTACTGCTTCGCGGCGGCGTCAAAATTGTCGAGGCATTGGATATCACCGCCGACACTTTGAGCAGCTTAGTCTATCAGGATGAAGTGCGACGCATCGCGGAGACTGTCCGGCGAGGCGAGCCGATGAGCCGTGGGATGATTGCCAACCCACGGCTGTTTCCGGCCACTTATGCGCAAATGTCCAGCGTTGGAGAGAGTACCGGAAAACTTGATGAAACCATGGTCTTTCTGGCGGATTTCTACGAAAGCGAACTCGACAACTCCACAAAGAGCATGAGCAGTGTATTAGAGCCTGCCTTGCTGTTAGTGATGGGCGGCATCGTTATGTTTGTCGCGATTTCCATTATTACCCCCATTTACTCCATGTCCCAGAGTTTGGGACGCTGACATGCGGAATCCTAATGCACAATCGGGGTTTACCGTCATCGAGGTGCTCATCGGTTTGGCGATTCTGACTATTGTCAGCACGAGCATTTATTTTTCGTATGCGAATGTGTTGGAAATCGTTCAGACGGCACAGTACAACAACGCCGCATTGAGCATCATGGAGTCGCGCATCGAGACCGCACGCAATATGCGGTATGAAGATGTGGGGGTGATCGGCGGCGTACCGGCCGGAAAACTCAATCAAGTCGAGACCGTCACGCTCGGCTCCGTCCCGTTTACCCTGCATGCCTATGTACGCAACATCGATGACCCGTTCGACGGCACTATCGGTGGCACTCCTAATGACACGGCGCCTGCCGACTATAAGCTCGTCGAATTCCAGCTGACCTGCGATACCTGCACACGATATAAACTCCTCACCATGGTGACATATGTCGCCCCAAAGAATTTGGAGACCGCGAGCCGCAATGGAAACCTGTTCATTCGCGTTCTAAATGCCTCCGGTATTCCCGTCAGCGGCGCAACCGTTCATGTAACCAATACACATGTGAATCCGCATGTCGACCTGACCGATATCACGAACAATGCGGGCCTGTTGCAGCTGGTTGATATTGCAACAAGTTCTGCCGGCTATCATATAACCGTCAGTAAGGCCGGGTACAGTAACGACCAGACCTATCCTCCGGGAAATCCGGTAAATCCGCTCAAACCTGACGCGACCGTCGCAAATCAGCAGCTCACGATTGCCACTCTCGCTATCGACCGCGTCGGCACGCTCACCGTTCGGGCACGCACGCAATTTTGCGCACCAGTCACCGGTTTTGATTTCTTGATGACCGGCGGCAAACTGATCGGTACACAACCGGATGTTCCGAAGTATTCCTCCTCGCTGGTAACAGACACCGACGGATATTTCATCAATAGCGGCGTTGAGTGGGATACCTATGCCATCCGCCCCACCGATACCGTCGACGACATTGCCGGCACAATATCATCGCTTTCGTTCACAATGGATCCCGACATGACCCGAACAATGGTGTGGCAAATTGCATCGCGCTCACAAGATGGTCTGTCAGTTTCTGTTACCGACCAAAATAGCCTACCGCTTGATGGCGCGCAAGTACAGATGACAGGAACGGGATACGACCGTACACAGACAACCGGCAGTTGGACATTGGAGCAATCTGATTGGTCTTCCGGTCAATATGTCGATAAAAGCAGCTTCCTGGACACATCCGTATCGGGCCAATTGACGCTGATGTTATCCAACGGTTCGTACGCCAGCGCGGGGCAAGAGTGGCTTATCTCCGAGTCCTACGATCTGGGGACATCGAGCACGAACTTCACCACCTTGAACTGGGCACCCGCATCCCAACCGCCACAAACGGGTCCTGACTCATTGCAATTTCAACTGGCCACCAACAATGACAATACAACCTGGAGTTGGGTTGGCCCTGACGGGACGCCTTCGTCATTCTTTACCGCGCCTGGACAGGCAATTCCGGCTACACTGGCCAGCAATCGCTATTTGCGCTATCGCGCGTATTTGAGTACGGCGGACGATACGGTAACCCCCACCCTGCAAGATGTAGCAATCGGTTTCTCGTCCGGTTGTGTGCTATCGGGCCAGGCCTACTTCAATGGGCTTGGCGCGGGCTCATACACCGCCACCATAACCCTCGCAGGATATCAAGCCATTATTTCAACCATCAACATCAGCGATACCTGGCAACGCGCGTCTATACAACTCTCCCCATGAACAACCGGGGATTTACTCTCATCGAAATCATCCTTGCGATGGCAATCACCGGGGTAAGCTTGGTGTTTGTCACTTATTTCGCCGTTGATGTTTCCAACTTCGGCACTGATTTGAGCAACCGGCTTTCCGCCGAATTTGAACTGCAGCTGACATTGCGTGCCATGGTTTCTGAAATCCGTTCGATGGGACCCGGCGGTAATGGTGCGTACCCGATTGCTACGGCGACAACCACTACATTTACCTTTTATAGCGACATCGACGGCGATGGCTTATTTGAGCAGGTGCGATATTTTCTCGATGGCACCGTCCTGAAAAAAGGCGTAATCAAACCGGCGGCGACTCAACCCGTTCAGTATCCCTCCGCAAGTGAAGTCATCAACGAAGCCGTTCATTATATGATACCGGGTACTATTTTCACTTATTATCGCGAAGGGTTGCCCGATGAAATGTCGCCGCTGTCGAGTCCCGTGAATGTGGCGGACATTCGTCTTGTAAAAATCACCGGCATCGTCGACAAAGACACCACCCTGCCGCCGCTTCCGACAACACTTTCCATCACGGCCACCATCCGTAACCTTCGCGGCGAAATATGATGACACTATTTAGAAATTGGAAATTAGAAATTGGAAATTCCGGCGAAGCCGGTCAGATTACGCTCTATGTGCTTATCTTCAGCGCAGTTTCAATCATCATCTTATCCGGTTTTGTGCTGTGGGCTGATGCAAACATGAAGGCGGTCTTCCGCGATACTGATAGAGCGCAGGCATTCATGATAGCAGAGGCAGGCGTGGAATATTACCGGTGGCATTTGGCGCATGCACAGAGCGACTACCAGGACGGCACCGGCGGGGCCGGTCCGTATGTGCACGAGTTTAAAGATAAAGACGGTATCGTTATCGGCGCATTCTCGCTAGATATCACAGCGCCGCTGGCCGGTTCAACCGTGGTCACTATCAATTCTACCGGTACGGTCACTGCCAACCCCACCATCAGTAAAATCATTGAGGCAAAAATGGCCATCCCGTCTTTTGCAAAATACGCCATTGCGGTCAATGATTATGTGCGGTTCGGCGAGGGCACTGAAATCTTCGGACCAATTCACTCAAATGGCGGAGTACGGATGGATGGTCTCGCGCATAATTTGGTCACCAGCAGTGTGCTCAAGGTTAATGATCCTGACCATTCGGGAGGCGACGAAATAGGCGTACACACCCATGTAGTTCCCATCGACCCCAGCCCGCCGGCACCTGCGCCAAGCCGGCCGGATGTGTTTATGGTGGGCCGAGAATACCCGGTTGCTCCGGTCGATTTCGCCGGCATCACACAAGATTTGGCAAACATCAAAACTGACGCACAGGCTAGCGGGTTCTACCGTGGCCCCTCCAATGATGACGGGTATCATATTGTCCTAAAAACAAATGACACCTTCGATTTCTACAAAGTTACAAAGATCCTGAATGCTCCCAACGGCTGCATTAGTGTTCTCGGTCAACAGGATTGGGGGACCTGGACTATCGAGAATGAAACTTTGTTGGGCAATTACGCATTCCCAGCTAACGGCCTTATTTTCATCGAAGACAGTATGTGGGTAGACGGCCAAATCAACACCGCCCGCGTTACCATTGCAGCTGCAACTTTCCCTGAAAATGCCTCTAAGTACGCCCATATCACGGTCAACAAAGATCTGTTGTACACCAACTATGATGGCCAGGATATTATCAGTCTCATTGCACAGGGGAATTTCAATGCCGGTCTCCAGAGCGAGGATGACCTTCGTGTGGATGCAGCCCTCATTGCACAGAACGGTCGTGTCGGGCGTTATTATTACCGCGCACCATCAGGCAACCAGAACCGGTGTGGCCCGTACCATACCCGCCAGAAAGTCACCCTTTACGGCATGATATCGTCCCGCGAGCGGTACGGCTTTGCGTACAGCGACGACACCGGGTATGTCCTCCGCGTCATTATTTATGACGCCAATCTCCTCTACGGACCCCCGCCGAGCTTCCCGCTCACCGCCGATTTCTACACGCCTATTTTCTGGAATGAAATAAAGTAGTGCGTGTGGATAAGAGTAGTGGTGCCCCCGTGATATACTAGAGAGTGAATCAAGGTCGATAGTGTTGGGGCGCTCCATGCATGACGCCTCAACGCAATGCACTCGTTGTCAGTTATTTATTAACCAACAAACTATCTAATACTATGAAGGGAATTGTGAGAAAGCAAAAAGGGTTTACCCTTATCGAAATTCTGGTCGTTATCGGTATCATCGCCATTTTGGCGGCAGTTGTTATCGTAGCCCTGAACCCAGCCCGTCAGTTCGCACAGGCCCGCAACACTCAACGCTGGAGCAATGTGAACACTCTGCTGAACGCTGTCGGCCAACGCATGGCTGATAACCGCGGCATCTGGAGTTCGACTTGTGGTGCCTCAACAGTCGCGATGCCATCATCGGCGAATGTTATCGGAAGTGGTGCCGGAAACACGAACCTCGAAGCTTGTGTGGTATCGGACTATGTATCCACGATGGTTGTAGATCCGTCTGTCGGAACTCTCGCATCTACCGGATACACAATCTACAGAGCGGCAGGAACAGGCCGCATTACGGTCAATGCTCCGGCGGCAGAACTTTCGGAAGTGATTTCAGTCACCCGTTAAGATAAGGAGGAATTCTACAAAGCGCCCCACCGGGGCGCTTTGTAGTCGTGGTATACTGACATTACATGAAGCGATTGCTGTTATTCATAATTCTCGGACTCCTGTGGGCATTTCCCGCGCATGCGTCACTCTTTTACGAGTTCAATCCTGACTATTCTCAAAGCCTGCTCGTAGCATCCTCAGAAACTGTCTCCGAAATATTTCTCCCCTTGAACGATTATCTCGGGGCTCTTGATTTTTGGGTCAGTAACGCCAATACAGCAGGTGATGCAACTTTTACGATGTACAACGCAGCCGGAACGGTGGTAGCGGAGCGAACGGTTGCGGTTCCCGCAATCGCTGATACGGCGGACGGTACGCGGCTGCGCGTGACCTTGCCCGCACAGATTGCCGTAACCTCAAACGCAGCGTATCGCATCCGCATTGTCACCGCGACACCCACATTCCGTTTGTACTATGCCGACGCAACACAGCTGTTGGCTCACAACGGAGTTCCGCTACCGTCATACACCGGCGGACTGGCACGCATAGGAACCGATGACATGGGATTCAGCTTCAAGTTTGCGCTCTATGAGAACCATGAGACCGCACCGCCCCTATTGACCGGGGTTACCGTTACACAGCAGAATCCGCATCAAGCCACTATCAACTTCAATGCAAATGAACCGGTAGACCGCCATCTGCAATACGGAAGTACAACCATCAATTGGAATGGCGAGTACTCTTCATGCGCTCCGAATATACAGGCCTGTACGGTAACACTGGCAGTCTCTCCCGCTACAACCTATCAGTACACGCTTACCGTACAAGATGTGTGGGGAAACCAAACGACAACGACGGGAACATTTACCACATTGGACGAGGGTCAGACCCCTGCACCGACTCCGACCGCTACACCCACCCCTACGATTAGTGTCACAATAACCCCGACGCCGACGGCCACACCGGACACCACCGGCCCATCATTGAGTAATGTCCGCCTTGTTTCTTCAACACCGAACAGCGCCGCGTTTGCGTGGACAACGAACGAAGCCGCGAACAGTTTGGTTGTTGTCCAAATGCTCCCGCTGTTCATCTCTGCCGGAGCGAATAATGACAGCGCGTTGGAGCTTGAACATTTTGTGAGCGTAGGCGCCCTTACCTCCGATACATTGTACCGCGCCACAATTACATCGTCTGACATTGCCGGTAATTCAGGAGTGGCGACGCTTGACTTTATGACACCTCGGTTGACGCCAACGCCCAGCCCCGGAACGACAGTACCTCCTCCCGCCATTGTGTCACCCGCTCCGGCACCGAGTAGTACACCCGCAGTATCAGGTTCGAGTGATAATCCACAACTCACCTGGTCTCCACCTATTGGTGGTGAACCGTCAAACGGATACCGCATTGATATCTTCGACAGTGCGAACAATTTGATTAAGACCATTACCGTTGCACCCGGACAACATCAGATTGCCTTGGGTGCACTCCCGACGGGTAACAACCGCGTCGTGGTGTACGCAAACAATAACGGTGTATTTGAAAAAGTTGCCGCGCCGACAGCGATAACCACGCGACCGCCGAAACCATTTCTCGAGCGCGCGCTGGGAGCTTTGCCGTATATTCTCGGCGGCGTTGTTTTTGTCATACTCGGAGCGGTTGTTGTTACGAAGCTCCGTATGCCAAAAACGCCTCCCATGCCTCCGGCGGTCGTTCCCGTTGCACCATCGCCGATTACCGTAAGTCCATCAACGACCGCGGCTGAATAACAATGTAGCGCCGCTTGAACGCGGGTAAGAATGCTTTTAATGCCAAAGCTTTGCGTCCCTCTCGTTCGCTCATCTCTTCAGGGTCATTGAGAAACACAAGTCCGTCGTGTGCGCCGGTGAGCACGACGATGTGGCCTCCTTTTCGGTACGGGTCCAAACCGGCAAAGACGCTTACCAATATCGGACCGCTCTCAATCTCTTTCACAAGTAAATCCCATGCCTCCGATAGGCTCTTCGGTGTCGGCCCGTTTGGCGCATAATCAACATTGAATCCCGTATAGCCGAAATGCCGGGCAACCTCCACGAGGCCTTTGTGCGACCATCCGACGCCCGGAAGATATGCGCCGTTACGAAGGCCTTGTGCCAGCACTTCCTCAAGAGTCGCGGTGCGATGCACAGCATTGAGGCCGTGCCAATAATCCATGACCATCTTCAACGCGGTGATACCGCAACCGCGGGCACGCCACTCATGGTGGCCCAAGTCCGTATACTGCGAGGAAAATGGGACATGATACGATGGCATGTATGGTGGGTCAAATCTTCGTATTGTCTCAATGGCTATTGGCGGACCGCGAGTGTGGACCGTACCAGATTCGAACTGGTGACCTCCTCATTGCAAATGAGGCGCTCTACCAACTGAGCTAACGGCCCGAATGGTGGTGGGCGCACTAGGAATCGAACCTAGGGCCTCCGTCTTATCAGGACGGCGTTATACCACTTAACTATGCGCCCATTCTTTCTTTTGTGAAATACGGCCAATAATAACAGTAAAATCACTTTCTGACAATAAGTAAGCCGATAGCACGGAAAGTATTGCCAAATTTGACTGGACATGCTATTATCAAGCAATCAATATGACTGACACGAAGACACTCACTTCGGTCAATAAGGCCCTCAAAGAGAAGTTTAAGGGCCACAAGCTCGTGTTCGGACAAGGCGCGATCGGTTCCCGGGTCCTCGTCGTCAGCGAAATGCTCGACCCCCACGGCGAAAAGGACGGCACACCGGTTGGCGGTCCGCACATGAAGCTACTCGCGAAGCTCCTCAAAGAAGCGGGTATCGACCGTCGCAAAGTGTATGTGACCAATGTGGTGAAGTACCGTCCGGTAGCCGACAAGCAACCGACCCCGAAGGAAATCAAGAGTCATGCCTCATTCCTGAAGGAAGAAATCCGCACGGTGAATCCGGAGATTGTGGTCACACTGGGCAACCTGGCGCTCAACGGCGTCGGCCTGCGCATCCCCGTGGAAAATGTTCACGGACGCACATTCCCGCTGGGCACATACCGGCTGCTGCCGACATTCCACCCCGAACGCGCTCTGCGGGACCCAGGCGCAAAGACACTCCTGGAAGCGGATTTCGCAAAACTCAAAGAACTCTTCAAGTCTCCCAAGCCCGAAGCAAACTAGGAAGTTGCATGTTAAGGGGCCCCCTTAACATCTTCTATTCCGGCATTTCCATTGCTGACACACTAGCGCTTTCTGGCAACAACTTTCCTGACTGCGCTGATGATGCCTTCCGCGGTCAGGCCGAATGCTTTCATCAGTTCATCGGGACTTCCAGATTCCCCGAATCGGTCCTGCGTACCGACGAATTCAATGGGAACGGGAGCACGGCGTGCCAGCACTTCGGCGACAGCTGAACCCATGCCACCGGCAACCTGATGCTCTTCAGCGGTCACGACCGCGCCGCAGGCCTGCGCGGCGGCGGTGATTGTTTCTTCATCCATCGGCTTTATCGTGTGATTATTGATGACCGTGCATTTGATGCTGTCTTTTGCTAGCGCGTCCGCAGCAAGAAGCGCTTCATATACCAGTGTACCGCAGGCGATGATTGCAACATCTGTGCCCTGCCGGAAGTTTTCGGCTTTTCCGATGGTGAACGGCGAGTCAGGAGTTGTGATAACCGGTGACTTTTCGCGGCCAAGCCGCAGATAGGTCGGCTGTCCGTTGAACGCTGCCGCAACCGTCGCCTTTTCGGCCTCGATGGCATCGCAGGGCACGATAACGACCATACGCGGGAGCACCCGCATCAGTGCAATGTCTTCGAGCGCCTGATGCGTTGCGCCATCCGGTCCTACGCTGATACCGGCGTGCGCACCTGCGATTTTGACCGGCATGTTGTTGAGGCAGATATTGGTGCGAATTTGCTCATTGTTGCGGCCCGGACTGAAGGTAGCATAGCTGGAGATGAACGGTATCTTTCCCGTAGCCGCCATGCCGGAGGCGATAACCGCCATGTTTTGCTCGGCGATGCCAACCTCGATAAACCGATGGGGGAATTTCTCGGCGAACCAGTGGCTCCGTGTGGATTCAGTGAGATCGGCGCACAGCACGACAATGCGTTCGTCCTGCTCACCCGCGCGAACCAAACCTTTGCCGTATCCATCGCGAATTGCAATAAGTTCGGACTTGTTCATATCATTACGGATTACAACTGCCGCATACATTTGTCATCGTTAGCGAATCGGCCTGATTGGCTTTCAGCGCGCGGCACACAGTCCGCTGTCCGTCGCTGTCGCATGAATCCCCCACATCCTGACTGGCAAACGAACCGGAAAAATCCAGCCCGAGCACCGCCGGAGCGGTGGGAAGCCCTTGCATGATGGCGGCGTACAATTCCTGTTTTTTGGTTCTCGTCACATCGCTCTTCTCAATGGTTGTGACAATAAATGCCATGCGTTTTTGCGAAGCGGCTTGCACCGAATGCGCCTGCAGGTACTGCCATCCGCCGAACAGAAACGATGCTCCGGCGAGGAAGAACATCACAGCAGGGAAGATGGCGCGCTTTTCCACCATGTCAGCGGGTAAAACAGTCCAGACATCCAAGACCGTCGATATTTAATTTTATTTGGGATGCCTGTACGCAGGCATCCCCCACACCCTTACCGCGCAAACAGGAGGCATTGAGACCGGCCAGCTGTCCCGCAAGGTTCACACAATTACTGACAAGCGCTTCGGAACACACGGGACCCTGCACCGGCGTGTCGGCACTGGAACGGGACAAGTCTATGACGGGTGGAGGCGTTCCGAATGTTCCCAGCGCCGCATCAACGATACTGGCCTTTGCGGCAGGACCGATGCTCGCATTGTTGACCGCGCCGATGACGCGATACGCCTGTTCGTACACAAAACCCTTGGCGTTACCGGCTTCGATATTCTTGTAGACACCGAAGCTCAATGACGCAACCGATATCAAAACCGAGAATATCATGGTCAGATCGCGCAGCATAGAAGACAATCAGGAACGGAAGTCCGGCGGGTTTTTGTGTGCTTCGTCGGAATACGACTTCGCTTCATTGCGGCGGAACGCATCACTCCCCGCATACCCGACATACAGAAGCGCGACGATACTGCCAACGATAAGAGCCAGAATGGTTGTCTCACCCGGCCCTGTCTGCACCTGTGCGACACCGCCGATAGAAGTCGGGCTTGGTGTGGGGGTGTATGAGTAGTACGGGGTCGGAGTCAGCGTTGCTGCTCCTGCTGTTACAACCGACAGGGTAACGGGGCTTGTAGCGCCCAACACAGTAGCGTTCGTGTTTTCTGTTATGGCAATTGCCGTTGGCACTCCGAATGTCAGCGGCGCAGAACCGGCCGCTTTTCCACGGAACACCAGTGTAAAGGCCATCCCTGTACCCGCACGGGCGGGATTGGAGCCGGCCGAGAAGTTCATCCGTCCGACAACATTATCGATGGTTGCCGTTCCCAGTCCGCTGCTGAAAAAACTGCCTTTGTCGATAGACACACCTTCAAGTTTGTCGGCCGGGTAGCGCACTTCGAGCGTCGCCGCGGACACCGTTCGGTCGTTGGCGTTGATGTCAACGGTCACGGTGATAAGCTGACCAACGGTAACCGATTGCATTGCGCTCTGCATGGTAAGCGACGGTTCAACCGCAGCCAGCGCCGTCAGCGGCATGAGAAGCGTAAACGCGAGAATGGAGATGGGGTATCGCATAGACAGATTATTTCGTTATAGTTCCGAAAAAAGTAACAACCGCATTAAAGTCCACAATATCTATTACTCCGTCTTTGTTTTCATCGCCAAGCACTGCGCTACTGGGCACTTTCCCGAAATTCGCCACGACAATGTTGAAGTCCGATATATCCACCTTGCCATCAACATTCACATCACCCCGGATTGGGGCCTGCGCAGTAATCGTCGCCTGCGCAACGGTAACCGTTGCTGTCGCCGTTGCGATTCCGCCCGGACCCGTCGCGGTCAGCGTATAGATTTTTGCTGTCACGGGACTTACGGAAACCGAGGTTCCCGTGACAGCACCGACGCCATTGTCGATGGAGATGGAAGTAGCGTTGCTTACCGTCCAGGAAAGCACGGAAGATCTGCCGCTCGTAATAGAGTCGGGAGTCGCAATAAATGACGAAATGGAGGGGCCCGGAGTAGCTGTGGCAACAATGCTCTGAACGCATGCCCTGTTGCTCCAACCGGCAAGAGTCATATCAAGGACATTGGTGTCCACCCCCTTGGCGGTCACCAGAGTGTTTGCCATGTCAACAGTGGCGCATACCTGCTTTGCGGTTGAATCTGTCGGCAAAGAATAATCGACGGTAGCCACGGTTGTTGCGCTCAAGGCGCCCGGCTGACCGGCAGGGATACCGGCGGCGAAACTTAAGATGCCACCGGCCAGCAGATGCGCCGGTTCCAAAATCTGACTGAATACCGTGGAACCGATGAGCCCGCTGACATTGGTGAATGTAGCGTCGGAAATACCCGCCCTGAACTGGAAACCGGTAATCTCGAGGTCTCCGGGCTCCAGAACGAATCGCACTTTGGATGCCGCCTCATCAAATACAGGGTAGAGCTTGACCGAATTCGTGACCGGCGGCCCAAGTGCCCCGGGTTCTGCCGCAAAGAACCGGCCTACATCAATCCCGTAGCGCGGACCGAAATATACTACCGCCGCAGCGATAACGACAAGAACACTGACAACCATGAGCACTTTTGTGCGGGCTGACATTCCACTCGCCTGAACAACCGGCGTTCCCATACCGACACCTTGTGTTGGAGTATCCATATGAATAATTATACATCTACTGCCCGAAATGCGAAACGATATCGTTGAAATCGAGGATGCTCACTTTGCCGTCTCCGTTAACATCGCCCAGTATGTTTGCGCCGGTCTGGCCAAAGTGCGAAACGGCTATATTAAAATCGAGAATATCTACTCTATCATCGCCGTTGGAGTCGCCTTGGGTACTGCTCAACGGACCGGCTGCGCTTTCGTTGCTCCGACATGTTTCCCCGGCGCATATCTTCATCGCATTCACCTTATCCCGAAGTCCATACTGGGCGATGAGCGATTCGGCGCGCACCGGGTCAAGCACGACAATGTTGCTTAGTTCATACGGATCAGCCTGCACATCATACAGTTCGGTTTCTCCGTTGACATACTCGACATACTTGTAAGCCCGGGTCCGGATGCCGTATGTTTGGGGATAGGGAGCGTCACCGGTCGGCCAATTTTCAATCAAGAAGTTGCGGCGCCAGTTGTTCAGGGAGAGAGTGTCATTCGGCATTCCGGGCGCCAGAAGCGAACGGAACGATTTGCCGTCCATAAAGCCCGGAACTGCCGCCCCGGCAATCTCAGCAAATGTAGGGGTAAGATCGTGGTCCATAATAAAATAGTCCAGATATTGCCCCGCCCCGACTCCCGGACCCCGTATGATAAGTGGTACACGAATGGATTCTTCGTACGCCAGTCCTTTGCCTTTTGGAATTCGATGTTCGCCCAATTGATATCCGTTATCAGACATGAAAACGATATAGGTATTTTCGAGACGCCCATCGGACTGTAACTCTTTAATGACTCTCGCAACCATTTCTTCAACTCCGAGCATCATCTGTAACCGTTCACGGAAATCCGCATCAATTTTTGCGATACTCGGGTCTCCCGTATCGGGAAGCGGCGTCGGATATATCTGTTGCAACCACTGTGGTTTGTCTTGCATATCCGTCTCGTTGAACGCAAGTCCACGTGGAGCTTGCACTCCGGTAAACTGCGTCTCGGAACCGGGAGCTCCGGGTCCGGGTTCGTGAGGAGCGGGAGGAGTCAGGTACAGGAAGAATGGCTTCCCTTGGTCACGCGTTTCACGGATAAAATTCAGCGCTTTTTCCGTCAGCACCGTCGTGCTGTAATCAGCGGGGCTGGACCCATAGCTTATCGAGGCACCCCCGAGATGGCCGGGGATATCATTTTCGAACATCGCGTAGTTATACTTCGCCATGGATAACGCACCGACCCACCGGTCCCATCCGGGCGGGATGTGCGGAGGCGTATGCACGCCATACTTGTTGAGATACTTACCGATTAAGGCAGTTTGATAGCCTGCATCATGAAGCCACACCGCCAGCGTCGAGGATTCCAACGGCTTGAATACTTCAGCCCCGCCATTCGGTTGTGCATTCGTAAGTACGCCGGTGTTGTGTGAGTACTGCCCACGGAGAAAAGAAGAGCGCATCGGGCAGCACAACGCATTCGGTGTTATAGCATACCTGAATGTCGTACCGAGATCTTGAAGATACGCCTTGATGGTTGTGAGGTACGGCATCTCCTTCCACGACAAGTCGTCAGCAAGAATGAAAACGATGTTCGGCCGCCCGACAGTCGCCGGCGGCCCGAGGAATGACGGTTGTGCCGCAGAAATAAGGCCAACCTGCTGTGTCACACCGAATCGCGATGCGAGCAAGCTGCCCGCAATCAACAAGAGGACTCCTCCGAGTACCAGTGATTTTTTTAGTTCGGGATGCATGGGTTATTCGTGTTCGCTTTGAATCTTGCCGCCCAGCGTGCGCAGTTCAGTGAGGAATACCTTGGCCTGCTCCGGACTGGGGGGGATGCCGTGCCACTTGTAGTCGAATTCTATTTCCTTGATTCCCTTGCCCGGAATCGTATGTGCGATGATGACCGTGGGTTTTTCGTGAATTGCCTTCGCCTGCTGAATCGCATCGACGAACGCTTCAATGTTGTGACCGTCAACTTCCAACACATGCCAGTTGAACGCTTCCCATTTGGCGCGCAAAGATTCCAACGGCATCACATCTTCGGTCATGCCGTCGATTTGGATATTGTTGCGGTCGATGATGCCGGTCAGATTTGCCAAGCGGTACTTTCCCGCAAGCATCGCCGATTCCCAGATGATGCCCTCGTCCTGCTCACCGTCGCCCATGAAGCAATAGGTGCGCCACGCGGCTTTGTCCATGCGCGCGGCAAGCGCCATGCCGATGGCCTGCCCCAAACCGGAACCAAGCGGGCCTGAAGTCGTCTCGACGCCGGGCAGGCGTTCGCGCTCGGGATGACCCTGTAGCCGTGTGCCAAATTTGCGCAGGGTGAGGAGCTCTTCGACAGGGAAGTACCCTGCATGTGCCATCGCGGCATAGCGTACGGGCGTGATGTGGCCGTTGGAGAGCACGAGCCGGTCACGGTCGGGCAATTCGGTGTTCTTCGGGTCGTGGTGCAACACATGAAAATACATGGCCGTGAAAATATCGGCCATGCCCAACGGCCCCGCGGTGTGCCCTGAACCGGCGGCAACGAGCATTGAAATAATGCTCTGGCGGATTTCATTCGCCTTCACCTCCAACGCTTTGATTTTCTCTTCAGAAATATATTCAGACAAGTGAGATTTGCTATTGGCTCAATGCTTTCGCTATCTCCAATACATGCATGACGAGAGAGTTTGTATATCCGAATTCATTGTCGTACCACGCGTAGACACAGCAGAGGTCACCGTCGACAACCTTTGTGAGCGAGAGGTCGGCGATGGCGGCATGCGGATTGCCGACGATATCGCTGGAGACCAATTGGTCGCGCGTCACCGAGAAAATACCCTGCCAAGCGTCTTCGGCGGCGGCAATTTCCAGAATGTCGTTGATTTCGTCAACGGTCGTCTTCTTTTTTGAAATAAATGTGATGGCCGACAGCGAACCCGTGAGCACGGGAACGCGCATCGAGATACCGTCGAATTTTTCTTTCAGTTCAGGAATTGCACGGGCAACGGCAATCGTTGCGCCTGTGGTACTGGGACTGATGTTTGCCGCCGCGGCGCGCCCGCGACGGAAATCGGTGCCTTTAACCGGCCCGTCAATCAGACTCTGCGTGGCGGTGTAGCCATGTACTGTATTGAGAAACGCTTTTTTCACGCCGAGCTTTTCGGTCAATATTTGGAGAATAGGTGAAGCGGAGTTCGTAGTGCAGGAACCATTACTCGACAGCGTGCAGGTTTTCAGCGCTTTCTCGTTCACACCCATCAGCACCGTTCTTGCATCGGGCCCGTCATCGTCTTTTGCCGGAGCGGTGAGCACAACGCGCCTCGCACCCGCCTTGATGTGCACGCGGGCTTTTTCGAAACTCTCGAATGCACCGGTGGCTTCAACGACAATATCGACATCAAGCGCTTCCCAGGGGAGTTTGAGCGGGTCTTTCTCCTGCAAAAACATCATCCGCCGCGCTTGCCCCGAGCCTATCGAGGGGCCGATAACGAGGAACTTTTTCCCGTCGGATTCTTCGATGGAAACGGGCTGGCCATAGTGACCGTATGCGGAATCGAAACGGAGCAGATAGGCGAGATTCTCCGGATCGCCCAAGTCGTTGATTGCCACCACATTGAGCTCCGGCTTGGTAAGCGCGAGCTTGAGAAACGCCCGTCCAATGCGACCGAAACCGTTGAGTGCGATGTTTGCCATATCTCATATTCTAACACTATACGAAAAGGAAAACCCGCCTGCTTTTCAACAGGCGGGGCTGGGTATCAGACTATCAGTACACCGGGAGGGAGCTGGCGTTTTGGTCGGGGTGTCAGCGGTTGGGGCGGCGGTGTCACCTGTGGAGCCGGTTGCGGTCCCGTAAACGCTCCGCCGTTCCGGGGGATGAGCTGTCCCCGAAGATACACATACCCGCACTCACCTCCATGACCGTCGGCATCGACCTCTTTGCCGCAAATCTGAATACCGATAAGCTGGTACAGTGCGACACAGTCCCTCCGGTTCTTAGTGCTACAGGCAAGGAGATAGGTCTGGTCGAACTCTTCGGGACCGTGGTATGGGCGCTGGTATTCAATGTGCGCTTGAACCGTTTCCGGTACCGGCCATGGCACCGCCATCCACTCGAAATGCTGCAACGGTACCTGAAGCCACAGAATGCGTGAAGGCATGTAGACCGCTTCGAACTTGAGTATTTTCGTGCCGGGAACAAATCGCCGGGCATCTTCGATGACGCCGTAGCGGCCGAAGTCGCCCGCCGTCATGGGTAGTCTGTGGCGTTTGATGCCAAAGTAGGTCCAGCACAAACCAAGCACTAGGATGAGGCATGCCGCCGCGACGATGGCCTCTCCCAACACCCGCAATGCGCTCCATGCGCTCAATCGCTTTCGGGCTACACCCCGAGAGCGAGCGAAGCGGACTGCAAGCACGATAATGCATGCCGCACCCAACAAGACCGACACGAAAGCAACGGCCATCTGCATCACCGCCTCCTATCGAAAAGAGCAATAAGGAAATACTACTCTGTCAACCCCGTCAAGTCAACGCCGCGGAATGAGCGGCGGTGTAAAGGACAGGGGCCAAGCACGGCCAGCTGTGCACGATGCAGGGCAGTAGAGTAGCCCTTGTGGATCTCGAAGCCGTAGCCCGGATACTGCCCCGCGTATTGCATCATCAGACTGTCACGATGTACTTTCGCCAGAATGGATGCCGCCGCGATAGCCCAAATCTTCCGGTCACCACCAACGATGGCCCGCTGCGGCAATGCGAGTTCCGGTATGTTTTTGTTGCCATCAATCAGTACGATACCATTTTGATTTTTGATTTCTAATTTTTGAATCGCCTCTCGCATTGCCGGTCGCGACGCCTGATAGATATTCATCTCGTCAATGACATTCGGGTCGCATAATGCAATCTGCCACGCAAGGCCGGGTATTTGCTCCAGCTGATCCGCATAGTGCTGTCGCTGGTGCGCCTGCAGCAGCTTGGAATCGCGCATCCGCGCCAACGCAGGATGCCATTTTTCATAGAACACGGGCGCGACCGATAGCGCGCACACCACTACGGGACCTGCCAGACAGCCCATGCCGACCTCATCGACGCCGATGATATGCTCGTAGCCCTGCCCGAACAGTTTGCGCTCGAGTGTCTTGTGCGGGACTTTTACCATATGAATAATTCGCGACGCGCTAAAAATGTTCCGTGCGTGCGGAATATTTTGATATTTTTAGAAATAGTTTTTCGTATCATTTCTTATTTCCAACGGCGGGTGAGTTCGTATAATGCGATTCCAAGAGCAACGGCCACATTGAGCGATTCTTTTTTGCCTCGCATCGGAATCTCAATGCATGCGTCAACTAGATTATGCGACATATTCTGTATACCCTTCACTTCGTTGCCGACGATGAGCGCCATCGGAAATTTCGGCCTGAACTCGCGGTAGTCAATTGATTTTCTTGCCTGTTCCAGCGCCACTATCGTTACATCCTCCCGCTTGAGACTTCGTATCAGGTCCCCCACCCTACGCACTCGGCCCCATGACACGGTCAATTGGGCACCCAGTGCGGTTTTCGCTAGTTTGTCAGGATGAGTATCAGGTCCCGGCGTGTAGCCGGTGAGCCATATCATCCCAGCCCCGACAGCATCCGCTGTGCGAAATATGGCGCCCACATTCAAAATACTCCGCACATCGTGCACAATCACAGTCAGTTTCGGGATTGATTGCGATGTGTTGATTGCCATCGTTTTATGCTAGCATGGTAGCAGTATTGTGATGTAATCCTCAACCCATGATGGAGAAATTCCAACGGCAGCTGCAGATCGGAAGCTGGGTACTTGTCGCGGTGTTCGTACTGTCAGCGGTGTGGCTCCTGCAAGGCATCGACCAGATGCGGCGCACGGGTAATGTGGGCGATGTGCTTGCCGTCTCTGGCACGGGCAAAGTATCGGCAAGTCCCGATATCGCGGTGGCCGATATTGCCATCAATGTCGAGAGCCTGACCGCAAAAGCGGCACAGACCGATGCAAACAAGAAATCGGTTGCAGTCGTCGCGTACCTGAAAAAAGCGGGCATCAAAGATGCGGATATCAAAACGAGCGGATACAACATCTACCCGCAGTACGATTACACGAACGGCCGCAGTGTGATCCGTGGCTATCAGGTGACTCAATCCCTCACCGTGAAAATCCGTGACATGGATAAAGCCAACACGATCATCGACGGTGTCGTGACCGCAGGCGCTAATCAGGTCAGTAGTATCCGGTTCGAAATTGACCAACCCGAATTGCTTAAGAGTGAAGCGCGTAAGAAAGCAATCGATGACGCAAATAAGAAAGCCGATGAACTGCGCGACCAGCTGGGCGTGCGCCTCGGAAAGATTGTTAGTTTCTCCGAATCCGGCGACTACATGCCGCCCATCATGTACGGGGTTGGCGGTATGGGCGGTGGCGATATGAAAGTCGCTAGCGTACCATCACTTCCCGCCGGCGAGAATGAAATTGTCGTGAATGTGACAATCACCTACCAGCTCCGGTAGGCCATAACTCCCCCGCAAAAAGAATGAGGCACCCGCGCCGGCGGGTGCCTTTTTCGTTATCTCCTAGTGCTTTACCTTCTCAAAGCGACTCACCTCAAATGTGACCAGCAAGCCCAGAACCACTTCTGTACTCGTGCCGAAATCATGCGCGAGGGTTCGTACTGTGCGATACGCATTGCGCGAAATCTCGACAGTGCACATCTTCATCTTCCTCGTCATGCGTACCGGCCGTGGCAGGAGATTGCGTTTGCTCATTTCGATCCTCTCCCCTTTTCGGTGTCCGGCCTATCTTGAAGATAGATGCGGGCAATCGCCTGCATCTGCGATTCATTTCGCTTTGCCGCTTCTGTAACGCGATTACGGGCTCTCTGAAGGCTTATCGCCTCCGCTCTCTGGTGTTTCTGCGCTTTCAGATAACGGCGCGTCTCTCTCATGAGTCCATGAGGACACTCTTCCTCGCAAACGGGCACCAGACTTCCAAAGGCGTCGGGAGGCACGGGATGGGGTGTATGAACCACCTGAATCGCACCGGGCGGATGTATCCACTGGAACTGCACCTGCTCCTCGGGTACCCACACAACATACATCGGAATCGGGAATCCCGACCTGGGACTGCAAAACGAGAACCACTGCGCTTTCATCATCGCACTCCTTTCTGGCGCTACTCTACAGTATCATCACACATTTGACAAGTTCTCCCAAAAAGCTCGTTGAGGGAGTACACTAAAGATATGAAACCTCTCGTCGTTGTGGTGGTGCTGGCGCTTATCATGGGAGTCGGTATTTATATCGGCATGTCCGGATTGGTGACGCAATACGCATTCGTGCCGGGCCGTTCAAGCGCGGGCACGGCCGTATGCACTCCCGATTCGGCTTTCGTACAACGCGGAGCTGCGGTTCGCTTTATTTCTTCCCAACTGCCTGCGGGTGCCCTGTATCACTGGGCCTCTGATGAAGGCCGTTCCGAGATGAGCACGAACGGCACATTCTCGGTGCAATTCTCAACGGCGGGCGCAAAAACCGTCTCTCTGTTCTACTTCGACCGCAATGCGTGGCTGCGTTCCACCTGTCAGGTGCAGGTACGCTAAGGTTGGCGCGGCCGTGTGGCGCCGACCTGCTTACTGATGACATCCCGAAGCGCTTCGGGATTTGCGATTTGGTCGATGACAAATTCTTTCTCTGAACCGGCCGTCTGCACCACCACGCTCCCGTAGCGAAGAAGCGTGCCGACGATGCCTTTCACATGCGTGGTGACATCCTGCACGCGCTCTAACCGCACTATGGCAATGTTGCGATCAAACAGCCGCTGGTAGTCGATGTCGATGATACGCCGGCTGGTGACAACCCAGATGTCCATATAGTAGGTGGTCCAGAACTGCCAGAACATCACCCAGAGTACCAGCCCCCACAGCGCCCAGAGCGTCACCGGGGCAAACGAGCCCGCACCCGCGAATAACACGATTCCGAGCATGCCGAGCAATGCGGCAACGGCCAGTGGAACGGCAAGCATCAACGCCAATGCAATCAGTCGCGTCACGATGAACAACCAGTGCCGGTGCACTTTCGCCACTATCTCCTCCCCTTCTTCCATCGGGATATACATTTCAATAAAATCTTATATTCGTAGTATTCGCATTCATTCGTAGATTCGTATTAAGCCGTTAGGAATATACCGACGACCGCAACAGCCAACAGCAGAACAACACCCACCATATATATCCGCTCTGCACGGCGGAATACATCGTGCTCGAACGGGAAACGGCGCCAGTGATACACCAGCATCACCGTCATGGCCGCAACAAAAATACCCACCAGCATCGTGAGCACGACCAGCACCAACGGCGACACCGCTAATTGCATCGAAAATTCCGCCAGCGGTCCGCCAATGCGCGGGAGGACGGGAGCACCGAACTGCGGTAACGAAGGATTGACCGCCATCGTCTTTCAATTGTATCACAAACGCCGCCTCGCGGCGGCGTTTGTGCATTTCATATCTTACACAGTCAATCAGTCCCAGAGTGCGTTTGTGTTCCTTGCACCATTGATAGAACTCCGATTTCGCGGTCGGACCCCGCATAGTTCGTACGCCGTGCAACCCGTGAAGGCAACGCGACGCACATTCTATATCGACTTCTTTTACCTTTCACAAACTTCGATCTACACGAAGTAGAAAGAATAGAAAGGAGGTGATCCAAGAGCAGCTTCCGCTACCCTTGCCTTGTTAC
>JBBTQV010000048.1:0-15088 GCA_038065515.1 Patescibacteria group bacterium
ATACGCGGAGTGTCGGGTGACGGCCTTCGGCAATATGTAAATCGGAAGCATCCTGTTTCACCGCTTCCTCCAGTAGTGAGTGTAGTTTTTCTGCGTAGTTCATTGACTTCATTTAAGAATACGCGAGTATAATACCAAGAATCATGGAAGGGGAGTAGGCCTAAAAAAGCACCGCCCAGAGAGGAGCGGTGGGAATACGACTACCTAACGCTGAATTTGATTCTCCCGATTGGATCGCACTCGCTACAGATCGTGGCCCGTGAAGCACCGAGACCCGCCATGATGATCTCGGCAGTAGCACTCAATGGCTTCAATGCCTTGCCACAATGACGACACATCTTGCCGTCATCGGCATGGCGCTCTCTGCACATCCACAAACAGCCGTGAAACGGAATGACATGTTCCGTTTCCTTCTGGCAGACCGAACACAATCCTTGGTGATGCCTTGCCGGGTCATCGCTGACATCCTTGGCGCAAACATTGCAAGATGCGGGAACTTCGATGCGGGCAACCGAACCATCCACCGAGCTCCTGATAAGCGCATACCTCTTTTCTGTCATACTCACCTCCTTGCTATGGCTTGATATGCAAATCTTCTGCGTCCTGTGGCGTCAGCAAATTCACCGCTACTGCCACTACGAACATAGTTCCGATAGCGATGAGCGCGACTGACAAATACCGGCCTACACTCGCGACAGCACCTACCAAGATGTACGATATACCGCCAATCCCAAAGAACAGGTTTCTCTCGGACCGCTTTGACATACTACCTCCTTTTGAAATCCACGCACAGTTTACCGCAATCCGCTCGCATCGTCAAATCTTGATGATGTTCAATCCGCCGCGGGCATCGGTCTCAATGACGCGGTAATCCTGATGTCCGAGATCAACAATAATATGGTCGTAGTCCCGGAACCATGCGGCACGAATGATGGGCACGGAAAAACGGGTAACGGCCTGCCGTTCTCCTTCGGTACGGAACGGCTGATAATCGGTATTCCGTAGCCACAATACCCAGAGTTCGTTGCGTGTCCACCACAGAAGGCGGCTTGTGTTGTCGGCAACGGTGAAGCCAAGTACATTCTTGGCAATGATTGACCCCGATGCAATGCGCATGTCCCACAACTGCGTACCACTTAATGCGAAGTCACCGATGCTCACTTCAGGATGCACCATCTTCGGCGGAGCGTTCTTCAGGGTGCGCGATTCCGCCAATGACACTGACGCCTCTGCCTTCAGCGCCGGTTGTGACGCCTCATCGGACGGCAACAGTAGCACCGTCGGAAAATCGGTAAGCATACCCTCGCGCACCTCTATCGTTTTTCTCCATCCCGAATACCCGTCACGGACGAGTTTTATCTGATAGGTGCCGGGCGCAAGCCGATCACGGCCTGCACGGTTGCCGAGAAATGATGTGTCACCGGTCTTCGTGTCGTTGACGAACAATGATGCGCCGGTATTCACGGTGACTGCGATGGCTCCCGTGCGGACGAACGCGTTGGAATTCCAGTCGAAGATGTAACCCTGCGCATATTTGATGACGACCCAACTTGCCAGCCCGAATGCAATAACGGCCAGCCAAAAAATGATGCGACGCGTCCGCTTTTTCATACACACAGTATACGCCTCTTATTTGTTGATAAAAAGGGGCATTTGAGCTATATTCAGTCGCTATGTCCAGAAAGATTGGCATCGATCTTGGCACCACCAATACCGTGGTGTTCATGCCCAAGAAAGGGATTGTCATCAACGAGCCGTCCGTGGTCGCCGTTTCGGTGCTCGATAACAAGATTCTGGCGGTCGGCAACTCGGCAAAAGACATGATTGGCCGTACGCCTGACAGCATCACTATTGTCAGGCCGCTCATCGACGGCGCCGTCGCCGACTACCGCGTGACCGGTGCGATGTTGCGCTACTTTATCAAGAAAGCGGGTGGCGTATTGAGCTTCCTCAAACCTGAAGTGCTGGTATCGGTGCCCGCGGGTATTACCTCGGCGGAGAAACGCGCAGTCATCGAGAGCACGCTGGCCGCGGGCGCGAAAGCGGTGTATCTCGTGAAGGAACCGGTGCTCGCCGCCATCGGCGCACAGATTCCCATCAACAGTCCCATTGGCAACATGATACTCAACATCGGCGGCGGCACGACCGAGCTCGCTGTCATATCGCTTGGCGGCATTGTGTCGGCGCAATCGGTGCGCGTCGGCGGAAACAAATTCGATCTTGCCATTGTCGAATATGTGAAAAAGAAACACGGCCTTGCTATCGGTGAACGAACGGCGGAACTTATCAAAATCAACATCGGCAGTGCAATTCGAGGTGTGCATGAAGATTCGCTGAACATCAAGGGGCGCGACCTGACCACAGGACTCCCCAAAACTATTCAAATCACCAGCAATGAAGTCACCGAAGCATTGGGCGAACATCTGCGGGAAATTTTGCAAATCATCAAAGGCGTACTGGAGATGACACCCCCTGAACTATGTTCGGACATCATGGATCGAGGCATTATCATTTCCGGAGGCGGTGCGCTCTTACGCAACATCGACGAGCTTATCACCAAGGTCACCGGCGTTCCCGCGCGCGTCGCCGATGACCCGCTGTTCTGTGTCGCCCGCGGCACCGGCAAAGTATTGGAAAATCTTGAGACCTACAAAAAGAATGTCATCGCCAAGCGCTCGTAAGATAGCAATTGTACACGACTGGTTTGTTACGGTTGGCGGCGCCGAACGCGTTCTGATCGCACTGCACCGTCTGTGGCCGGAGGCACCCATCTATACACTGCTGTATAAGTCGTCGGCCGTGCGACGGTGGCTTCCGGATGCGACCGTTATCGCATCGGGTCTCCAGCGGATTCCGTTTGCGTGGCGCGTGTATCCGTATCTCGCACCCGCAATGCCTTCGGCGGTTGAGTCGTTCGATCTGTCGAGCTACGACACCGTGATTTCGTCATCGGTGCTGTTTTCAAAAGGAATCGTCGTTCGACCCGGTACGCGCCACATTTGCTACTGCTACAGCCCCGCACGCATGTTGTGGGACCGGAGTGCCGCGTATGAGCGACGCGGTATTGCATCGCGCATCTACCGGCACGCACTGCGCGCCTGGGACCAGGCAGCCGCCCAACGCCCCGACGAAATGGTTGCCATTTCAAACACCGTTGCCACGCGGATTGCAAAATACTACCGTCGCCCCGCCATTGTCGTTCCGCCGCCGACGCGGCAGGTCGGTGAGGGCACCGCGAATGCCGGACTTCCCGATGATTATTACCTCATCGTATCCCGCATGGTGCCGCACAAGGCGCTCGATATGGCAATTGATGCATTCGCAAAACTTCGCTACCGGTTGGTGGTGGTCGGTGATGGGCCGCTGAAAATACGAACGCAACAGCGTGCGGGTGCCAACATTTCGTTCACAGGCTGGATTTCCGACGATGCTCTGGACGGTCTGTACGAACACTGCCGCGCAGTGATCATGCCCAATGAAGAGGACTGGGGAATGACGGCAATTGAAGCGATGGCGCACGGCAAGCCGGTGCTGGCACTGCGAAAAGGGGGAGCAACAGAGACGGTACTCGAAGGCGTGACGGGCGAATTCTTTGATGACCCGATACCCGAAGCGCTCGCCGACGGTCTCAAGCGCCTGCGCACTAATGTGCATAGCTACGACGCGCAAAACATCCGCTCGCATGCGGCACAGTGGGGGACGGACCAATTCGAGCAACGCATGCGCACCATCGTTGAGGGAGTATAGAAAAGGCCTCACAGATGTGTATCCTGTGAGGCGTAGAGACCGACGCTACAGCTTCTCTCGAATTGCGCTGATAAGCGAATTGGCAACACGGAGAGCCACATACATCAACAAAAAGACTCCGAAAAGTAGCTCGGTTGTCAGATCGCTCGACAACTGGATCAGCTCCTGCAAGGGCCTATGGATTCCGTATACCCCGACCGCCAAGAGACACGAGAGACCGAAACGTTCAATGAACTTCATTCTTCTCCCCCTTTATAGGTTCAGCATACCATATCTTGCACTATTATGCAAGTGCCAAAATGTGGCGAATTTGCTAGACTATGAGCGTGCAGCTGACCCTCATTACCGTCAATTTCAACAACGCGCGTGCCACGGTGGATTTGCTGCGCGCGCTGGAAAAACAATCAAATCGCGAATTTGATGTCATCGTCGTCGACAACGACAGTCAGTCTGATGACCGGGTGTTACTGGGGTCTTACGCGATTTCCAGCCCGCTACGCTTGGATATCATTTACAGCGACCGGAACAGGGGATTTTCCGGCGGCAATAATCTTGCCATCCGCAAGGCGCTCGTACAGGAAAGCGAATGGATTTGCCTGATTAATAATGATACCACTGTTGCACCAGACTTTATTGCATCATTGGTGCCGCAGCTTCCGCCAGACCCTACTGTAATTGGTATTGCACTGAAGGAAGGGAACCGAATCGCGAAGTCGGGTATCGTGCGATGGCTCCGTCCGACGCTTCCGCACATATACAATCACTCGTCACTTGTCACTCGTCACTTGTCACTCGCATATGCCATTGGTGCCGGTATGTTGGTTCATCGTGAAGTATTCGAGAAGATCGGTTTGTTGGACGAGCGATATTTTTTGTATTTCGAGGACGCGGACTTTTGTATGCGAGCGCAGCGCGCAGATGTTCCGCTACGATTTCTCCGGCATCCGATAATCATGCACGGCGTATCGCAGACCACACAGTCGCTCGGTTCTCCGTTGTTGTTGCGTTACCACATGCGCAACGCGATACTATTTAACCGGCTCAACGGTCCTCTGTGGGCACGGACAGTATTGCCATTTTGGGCTCTGTTCATCGCCGCAAAGCAATCCATAAAACTGGCCGTGGGTCACGCAACCTCGCAAAGCAGAGCGATGCTGGCCGGTATCAAAGATGCAATCATGGGCTGTTGGGGATATATTTCTACCGCACGCACGATCGCCATCGAATGCGAATCATTGGAAGACACTTCCTGGGGCGTTGCGCGAATGATCCGCGGACTGCTCGAGGAACTCACGCGCCGCGATGACCTCAACGGCCGCTTCATCTTCGATCTCTACTTCAAGGCGCGCGTTCCCGATGAGTCGTGGCTGGACAGCCCACTCATTCGCACACACATCGTCCGAGCGCCTGCGTGGCTACCGGTGCCGGTTTCGTTTAGCCTATACTATTATGTCCTCCTACCACTGCGGTTGTGGTGGGACCGGCCGTCACTGACCTACTGGCCGAATTACATGCTCCCGATTATCGCGCCACGCCCATCGCTGGTGATGCTCACCGAAGATGTGTGGCACGAGATGCGAAATCCACGCCGCGCCATGCGTTACAAATTGGGCTATCGCGTATTCGCAACATGGGCGAGCAAATGCGCGACCCGTATCATGGCGATTTCACACGCGTCGAAGCAGGAACTGCATCGACTGTTCCGTATTCCGTTGTCACGCATCGTCGTTAATAAACTCGCAGTAGATATTCCTACGACCGATACTGCACCGATGCCTGGGAAGTATATTCTGTTTGTCGGGCAGGCATTAGAGCGGAGGCATCTACGCGAAGCGATAGAGGCATTCACAGGCATCGCACCCCGGTATCCCGACATGCGCTTCGTCGCCATTGGTCCCGATAAATACGAACCGCCCGTCATCGATGCGCTCATCGCGCACCATAACCGGATAATCGGCCGTCCCGTCTTTCAGCGCATCGAGCATGTGTCCGATACCGACCTGAAGCGTTTTTACGCCGGTGCGAATGCGATTGTGTATGTATCTGAAATTGAAGCGTTCGGTCTTCCGCCGTTGGAAGCTTTGAGTTACGGTGTGCCCGCTGTATTAGCTGACACCGCGCTGACTCGCGAGATATACGGTGAGCATGCGTTCTTTGCGCCGTCATGCGATACTGAAGGCATCGCTATCGCTTTGGAACGCGCACTTTCAGATGAGACAGCCCGTTCGCGCATCAGAGATGCAGCGCAATCTATCATTGCGCGGTATTCATGGAAAGCGCATGCCGACCGCATGCTTGCAATCATCGAAGATATCATCGCCGAAAAATAATGAAACGATTTTTTACGCTCAACGCGGTCTTCGCAATTTATCTTGTCATGTTCGTCGTAATCATCGGCGGCTTTGCGCCGCGCTGGACCGCACTCGTAGCTGTGATGTTGCTGGCCGTATGGATGCTCTTGCGGCCGCTGGAAGACGGAGTTCTCTTTTTTATACGGACCGTTCCGCTGTTCATCGCACTTCCGCTGACATCGTCATACGATAATCTAAACATGTGGAGACCGCTCTCGCTGGTTTTGTTTTTCCGTTTCCTGGCCGAGCCTTCAACGCGCGCCGCGCTGATACACATTATTCATGATGCGTTTTCCCGCCCAGCCTCCTGGCTCAAAGCGCATCCTGTTGCGCGACGGTTGGGCATACTCCTGCTGTTTGCCGGTCTGTCGCTCATCGGCGCCAAGTATCCGGCCGTCGGCATCAAACGGATTATCTATTTCGTCAATCTTTCGTTCGTTCCTACGCTTGTCTGGGCGCTCCTGCGACAGGGGAGACTCACCTCGGAACGGGTCATCCGGAATCTCGCGATTCCCACCATGGTTGTGGTGGTTGCAGGCTTCCTGCAGCTGGCTTCCACTTACCTGTTGGATGTCTACCAATTCATGCGGCTCTGGGGGGAACAGATACAACTGCGGCAATTCGGAGCGCAGTGGTCATACATCGCTGTCAATGTCGGCAACACCTGGCTTGCATACTACGGCGACCAGCTGTCGCTCCGGGTGTTCTCGCTTTTTCCGGACTCGCACTCATTTCCGACTTTTGTGCTATTAGGCCTTCCCGCATTGCTGGCAATGACCACCGGTCCCATACTGCGCATCGCCGAGTCGCTACCGCTCAAACGGTTGGTGCACACCTACGCTTCGATGTCGATTGTCTGGGTGCCTGCGGCTTTTCTGGCCGCCATCTTATCGGGGACCCGCGGCATCTGGGCGGCATCCCTCGGGGTGCTCACGCTGGTTCCGATTTTGATGTGGCTGATGCGCCGTCTGCATGTTGATACGGTCCGGCGGCGCGTGTTCGCATACGGTGCTTCGTATCTGGCGGTGTTTTTCCTACTGTTCGCGGTGGCATGGCCGGTGTTCATTTCGCCACAATTTCTGGTCGGCAAAGGCGACCTCGGTATGTTTGCCCGACGCATCAGAAGTGTCATCGATTTTGGCGAGACCTCGAACGCATTGCGATTGGCGATTTGGAAATCGTCGGTGATATCGATTGCGCATCATCCGCTTCTCGGTGTTGGCATCGGTAATTTCCCGGTCGTGCTCCAACAGGATATACAATTGGCCCGTGCCGGTTCCACCGCGCATAACTTATATCTGCATGTTGCCGCCGAAATGGGCGTCATCGCCGCCATTGAAATTATCGTGATTCTCGCAGGAACTTTGTCGGGTGCGTGGCGCTGGTTCGCATCGGCCCGCGGTCCGTCGCTGATATATGCCGCGTCGCTGCTGCTCTATCTGCCATGGGTGTACGCCTATGTACTTACCGACCCAATTATCTTTGATGAACGCGTATTTCTGATGTTCGCCACGACCCTCGCGCTGGTCTGGGCACATGACCATGCCTGATATTCAACCGCTGGTGAGCGTTCAGATAGTCGTGCGCAACGGAGAGCGGTTCATCCGCCACTGTCTTGATTCCGTCCGCGCACAGATATATATGAGCACCGAAGTCGTCGTGTTGGACAACAATTCCGATGACTCAACCGCCAATATTATTGCGTCAGAATATCCGGAGTTCCGTCTCATCCGCAGAGACAATAATCTGGGCATGTGGCCGGGGCAGGAGATGCTGTTAAGCCACACACGTGGTCTCTATGTTCTTGTGCTTTCTGTTGATGTTATTCTCGATCCGCAATTCATTGCGAATGCCGTCGCCGCGTGTGAACGGGACATAACCATCGCAGCGGTGCAGGGGAAGATATTTCAGTACTCTCTCCCGCAACTTGAAACTGACAACTTGAAACTGACAACTGCTGTCATCGATACCTGCGGGTTCGGCATGACGCGTTCCCGCAAAGTCCTCAACATCGGCCATGGCCAGCCGGACGGTCCGTATTGTGCTTCCACGCATGACATTTTCGGCGTTGAAGGAGCGGCGCCGTTCTTTCGCCGCAGTGCTTTGGAAGATTGCCGTGTCGAAGGCAAGCTCATCGACACGGATTACTTCTGGTATGGCGACGATCTCGATCTTGCGTGGCGGATGACGCTCTTCGGCCATCGCCAGGTATTCGTCCCCGGTGCGGTTGCGTGGCACGACCGCTCGACGACCAAGGGAGCCGCTACTTCGCTTGCCGGACATCTCGCCCGCCTGCGCGTGAGGAGGGCAATTCCTCTACGCAAACGCCGTTTAGATTGGTCGAATGTGCGGTTTACAATCATCAAAAATGACTATATACTTAACCTTTTGAGGGATGCGCCATGGATACTGGCGCGTGAAATGGCGACCCTCTTGTATGCGCTGGCGATTGAGCCGGGGATATTGCTGGAAGCCGGCCGTTTCTTCGCTTTGCTCCCGCGCATGCTCAAACGCAGACATGCAATCATGCGGCGTGCAGTCATATCTGCGAGGACAATGCATCAATGGTTCACATGACACCGTTCGATTACGCACAACCAACGCTGCCGAAACCACGCAGGAGATATCTCCGATATGTGCTGTGGGTCGTGATCGCCGCGGTCATGGGATACGGCGCAGTGCTCCTTGCCGGAAAAATCCATAACGCAACCGTGTCTGTCGTCAATCACCTTACCGGCAATTCGGGGACTGCAGACATCGGTTCGAAAATCATCCCCATCGATAAAGATCCGCAATACCAGATGCCGGATAACGATAAGAACCGCCTGGATATTCTGGTGTTGGGCATTCGCGGTAAGGATGATATTGCAAATGGGGGACTGCTGACTGACACCATACTTCTGTTTTCATTGAATACCAAAACGGGAGCATCGGCGTTAACCTCCATCCCACGCGATCTGACGGTTCGCATTACCGACGAAAAAACAGAAAAGATAAACACTGTATACGCGCACTACGGATTAGGCGGCACCAAAAAGCTTTTCAGCAGAATCACCGGAGTCGCCGTCGACAATATTGTCGTTGTGGATTTTGAAGCGTTTCGTTCAGTCGTCGACACGCTCGGCGGCATCACCGTCACCCTGGATAGGCCGTTCGAGGAATCGCAGCAGTGGGGTTATGAATTCAAGCTACCTGCGGGAAAGAACGATTTAAACGGTGAGCAGGCGCTGTACTATGCGCGTAGCCGGTATGGGACCAGCGATTTCGACCGTTCCCGCCGTCAGATGCAGGTCATCATGGCTATCCGCGAGAAGGCGGCCACATTGGACCTCACCGGAGACCCATTGAAGGCATTTGAGGTCATCTCGGCTGTCCGCAAGCACATCGAAACCGACCTGAATATATTTGACATCGGTGCGATCAAAGATCTGCTCGCACAGCAGGACCAACTGGGACACATCAAACGATACTCGCTGACAACGGAGAATATTCTCTATGAAACCATGGCGAACGGAATCTATGAATTACTCCCCCGCGACGGAACGCTGGCGCACATCAAGAAGTTTTTCAGCACCGTGCTCACCGGTACACCGGTACTGCCATCACCGGATCCCGCCATCGCTTCACCCCGCATACCCACACTAAGCGCGACCCCTCCGCCAGCTGGCGGACAAACCCCCTAATGCTCTCCGTCATCATCGTCAATTTCAAGAACCCTCCTCTCTTGCGTCTTGCGCTGACTACGCTGGCGCGTGCGTTGTTGGGACACACGCTGTCGTATGAGGTTATTGTTGTCGATTCCGCCAGTACGGTTGAGACACAGAACATCGTGCGCCACGATTGCGATGGATTGCTCGACCGTCTCGTTCTTGTGCCGTTCAGCGAAAATACCGGCTACACGCGGGGCGTCAACGAAGGTTTGCGGCGGGCGACGGGGGATTATCTGCTTGTTCTGAACCCCGACATTGTGGTACTTCCCGGCACACTGGAAACGATGATGGCGTATCTGCAAGACCATCCGCACATCGGCCTGCTGGGTCCCGGACTACTAAACTTCGATGATACCCGTCAGGACTCCGGCTTTCGTTTTTATACGCCGTTAGTCATGGCGGCCCGTCGCATTCCACTGCCGTTCACGCGCCGCCTCATCAACCGCTTCCTGATGCGCGACGAACCGCTCACGAGTCCGACATCGGTGGATTGGCTGATGGGTTCTACGCTCATGACCACCCGCACCGCGCTGGAACGCGTTGGACTGATGGATGAGCAATTTTTCCTTTATCTTAGCGAAGTTGACTGGGCATGGCGCTTTTGGGACAATGGGTACGCGGTAGCATACATGCCGACCGTCCGGATGTATCATTATCACCAGCGGCAATCAAAAGGCCGCTTTGGTATACTGGATGTGCTCATGCGACGCCAGACGCGATGGCATATCCGTGACGCAATCCGCTATTTCCGCAAGCACGGTATCAGCGGTCGTCGGCCCGAACATCCGAAACCCATACAACCCAGTCTGCTCAACGCCTAATCCATCACCCACATCATGCAACGACAGCGACTTATTCTCATCATCGCAGTTATCGCCGCGTTATGCGCCGGCTTTGGGGGCGGGTACGGCTATTTCCGTCAGCAGAACGCACAGAATGTCGACGCCATCATCAAGCAGGTCATCAACAAAGACCAGGGTAAAGTTGCCGCCGTCGATTTCAGTTTGTTCTGGCAGGTCTGGGACAAACTTCATGACCGTTTTGTCGACAAAGAAAAATTGGATTCGCAAAAACTGGTATACGGTGCTATCGAAGGCATGGTCGCGGCGGCTGGTGACCCCTACACGGTATTTTTTGAACCGGTCACCAGCAAGAAATTTCAGGAGGAGGTTTCCGGCGCCTTCTCTGGCGTCGGTATGGAAATCGGTAAACGCAACGATGTCATCACCGTCATCGCGCCCATCAAAGACTCTCCTGCGATGCGCGCCGGTATCAAAGCGGGCGATGTCGTTGTGAAAGTCGACGATATGCCGACAGACAGCTGGAGTGTCGAGGAAGCGGTCAGTCGCATCCGGGGTAAAAAGGGGACTACGGTGAAGCTTACCCTGGCTCGCGAAGGAGAAGCTGAACTCATCGAGCTGTCGCTGGCGCGCGATACCATCCGTGTACCTGCAGTTGACTGGCGGATGCTGGACAACAAAGTTGCGTACCTCGAGATATATACATTCAACGGCAATCTCGATGACGAATTCGCGCGCGCAGCAAAGGAGCTCACGGATGCGAGCGCACAGCGACTTATCATCGACATGCGTAATAACCCCGGAGGACTACTCGATTCGGCCGTCAATCTTGCAGGCTGGATGCTCAAAAAGGACAGCCTCGTTGTACAGGAACGCTACGGCACCGGTCTCACCGATCAACTGCGCGCAAACGGCAATGCCCGTCTTTCTGCGATACCAACCGTCGTGCTTATCAACGGCGGCTCTGCATCAGCTGCGGAAATTCTCGCCGGTGCGCTTCATGATATCCGCAAGATACCGTTGGTCGGTGAAAAGTCATTCGGTAAGGGTTCGGTTCAGCAACTGGAGAGCTTCTACAATGGCGCTTCACTGAAAGTCACGGTTGCCAAATGGCTTACTCCCAACGGCGTCAGCATTTCAGAGACGGGCATTGCGCCCACTGATGAGGTCAAAATTGACCCCAAAGAATACAAAGAAAAAGGCTGGGAAATCGGCACGGTCGGCAAGGACCCCCAGCTAGATAAGGCCATTGCGGTTGTCCTGCAACTGCGATAGGATAACGAACTATGAAAGTCATACTATTGGACAATGTGAAAGGCGTCGGACAGGTCGGAGATATAAAAGAAGTCAGCGACGGATATGCGCGCAATTTTCTGTTGCCGCGCGGGCTCGGCAAGCGTATCACAGACGGGGTCATGAAAGAGGTGGCCGGACTGAAGATAAAAAAGCTCCAGGTACAGGCATTGGAGCACGCACAATCCGTAGAGCTTGCCGCGAAGCTTGCCGGAGCTACTATAGCACTCCAGGGTAAAGCGAACGAAAAGGGGACACTATTTTCCAGTATTTCTGAAGCCGATATTGCCGAGCAATTGAGCAAGCAAGCGGGTGCTCATATCCCCGCAACGGCAGTCGTCATAGAAGGTCACATCAAAAGCGTGGGCATGCACAACGCGCGCGTACAACTTGCCAGTGATGTCTCCGCCGATGTCACTGTCGAAGTGCAATCGCTTCCATAACACTGCCATGCAAAGAGCCCCGAAGGGGGGCTCTTTGCTTTCTTCGTATGCATTCTTATTTCGCGACGATGGAAACTATTTTTACCGCGCGTCGTGCGCCATTGAAACCAACCTTTTTGCGGGTCGTGTATTTCACGAGACCGCTCGTAACGGCATACAGCGTGTAGTCAGAGCCGGTGCGGACACCGGTTCCGGCAACGACCGAACTGCCCGTCTGGCGGACGATGATGTTGCCGATATTCGCTTTTTCTCCGTCGTGGAGTTTGAGTCCGCGGTACTGGGGGCGACTGTCGCGACCCAACTGCGTAGACCCGATTGCTTTTGTATGTGCCATGGTTGGCTAGGTTAGGGGAATCTGTTATATCGTGAGGGCCGGGATGTCAGCGACCACACATGGAATCCAGCATAGCAAATATAGTTGCTTTCGTCAAACGCCACCGAGACCGCCTATGGCGCGGTTTTATAGTCGCCCTCGTTGCGTGGTCCGGTTACAATGTTGGCATTATCAGTGCCCGCAATGGGGTGAAACCGGCTCAAGATGCGACCATCTTTCAGACTAGAGCAGCTATTGTTTCGCAGACACCCAGACCGTTAGGGCAGGGGTCGACAACGCCAAAATCGTCCCGCACGGATGACCCCCGAGTGGTGGCATCAAAGTCATCAAAGACCAAAAAATATCACCACCCGTGGTGTGCCGGTGCGACACAAATCAAAGAAGCCAATCGCCTCTGGTTCTCCACGGCCCTGGCCGCCCAACAGGCCGGCTACACGCTTGCGGGAAACTGCTCGGAGTGATATTATGCCCACCGAAAGCGGAGGTGCACGATGGACGAAAAGAAGCGGTGCTGGGTTGATGGAAGCGTGCAGTGTCCCTATGGACATCCGGACGGACAATTCCTTCTCCGTCCGAGCGGGTTCTGCGGTCAGAAGTGTCTGACATTCAATAATAGTCAGTATGCCATAGAAGACACGCTTTGTCCCGAAGATTCCGGAATGATAGTCAGCTATTTTGACAAGCACTCGATCAGCCTCTCGTCAAAGCTTGATAGACTTGCGGCCGCTCTCGAAAATACGGCGCACCTAAAAGCGTTTGACGCCCTTCAAGCGGCAGCGTGTATCCTTCGGACTCCAGAACTCAAGGATTATGTCGCCGATTCGGATGTACTTACCGAAGACGAACTCCCCGAGTGGTAGTTCTTGTGAATGACTGCGGTTCTTGTCAGAGCCGCTTTTTTATACGACCTGAGACAGCCAGTCGTGGTGCTCCCACTCCCAGAGCACTTTGGACGCGAGGAACGCCCGCAGGTTGTGTTCGGTATCGGTCATTTCCTGAAATTCGAATTGCCCCTGCATATGCCCCCACCGATGCGTGCATCCTTTGCCGCCCGCACTCACGCGGAATGTCCCGCCCTTGGTACGCAATGATACACCGCAGAGCTCACAGATTCGGCACTGGTCCAATCGCAGCACCCAGCTCGTCAGCGGAGTGGGGATGTCAGGATTTTCGCGCAGTGCCTGCATATACGCGGCGGTCTGGAGCCCGTAGTCGCGATACATGCGCTTTCCGGTTTTGATATCAAGCACACCAACAACTCCATTGACTCGCGCCAACATGTCGATAGTGCCGGCGTAGCCGTGCTGACGGCTGATGATGCGCTCTTCAACCATCAGCGGCTCGATATCGTTGTTGCGCGCAAATTCCAAGTACGCATCCACGGACGGCTGCGCATTGGAGTCAATCTTGGGATGTTCACCCCGTGCGATAGCTTCGACCGCTTCGTGCACCAAGGTGCCTTCGCGTGCGCTGGCTTCTTTCACATCGTCGGCCGCCTTGAAACTTCGCATACCGCCGTAGTAGCGCAACAGTGCTGGCTTGGATTTGATGGAAAGGATAGAGGTGACACGCGGATACCAGACACCGTCTATATCGTATCCGGCCCGCGCCCGAAACTCGTCTATCGATTCATATTCCATGCTCTACTTAATATTGATGTACTTACTCCAATAATCAAACAGCTCCGAAGTGGCGCGAATGTCGTCGAAGCAGTAGCGAGCGATTTCTTCGTAGCGGCCATCCTTGAAGAACTTGGGCACCTCGTAACCGGTGATGCCGCCGTCTTTGCTCGAGCGAATGCCGAGCGCCTGGCACCACATATGCAGGCTCATCGTGCGGCGTACGGCACCAAAGAATCCCAGCCGGTCAAATAAATCGATATGCTCGTCCCCATAGCGGTAGGGAACGAGGTTCTTGGACGGCTTCACCTTATTGACGGCACTGCGGACCATCAGGAACGGGCAATCGAATGACCGGCCGTTGAAAGTGACGAACTGATCGTAAAAAGCGATGGTGCGCCAGAATTTCTCCAATATCTCCGCCTCGGTGCCTGTTGCGTACACAATGCCGTCTTCGTCGCGCTCGATGGGTTCCGAGCCGGGTGCCTGATAATAGACTGCGCCTTTGCCGGTTTCGGGATTGAGCATCGCGATGGCAACAACTTGTCCGGTGAGAGGGGAGAAGCTCAACTGTTCGGGAACAAGCTCTTTTTCTTCCGGCGTCCGTGCGGCTTTGAGCAGATATTCCTGCGCCTGTCCGTCGAGCGTCTCAAAATCGACGCCAACGGTCTCGATATCGAATACGATGCGTGACATGATGCGACATTGTACCACCATGGACCCGCGACGCAATCTTTGCAGAAGATGAGATACATCGGTAACACTTCTGATGTCTCACTCTGATGCATTGT
>JBBTQV010000049.1:0-1151 GCA_038065515.1 Patescibacteria group bacterium
CAACATACCTACTCAAAAGTGTTACCGATGTACCCATCCAGCACAGGTGCTTGCATATATAATGTAATTGTGGTATAGTTACTAAAGGAGGTGCGAGATGGCGAAAATATTTCGATTCGTTGGCGGCGTTTTCCTGATCTTCCTGCCGCTCATCGTGGCCATTGCGGTGAACTATCACTACTCGGGCTTCACGATACCGGCGGACAACGAGGGCATGGGCGGACTTCAGCTCATGGCCGTGGTGGTCATTGGTGTGTACGCGCTCGTTGGAGTGATGGCCGCAGTGATCGCTGTTCTTTCATTAATCGCCGCAGGCGTGAAGCTCATAGAATTGTCGTCGGAGAGGTGACGATTCGGCGGGGGATTCATTCCCCCGCTTTTTCTTGCTCATTCGGCTGTCATGGGTTATAATAGACCGTCAGACTTGCCCGCCAAAGCCTTGGCGAAGGCAGGAATGGCCTCGTCGTCTAGCCCGGTCAGGACACATGGTTCTCAGCCATGGAACACGGGTTCGAATCCCGTCGAGGCTACACTTTGCCACTCCTTATTCTGTTATCATAGAGAAGTGGCTGGCAAAGCGTCCTGAAGCGCATGGGCGCGAGGGACTACCATTTAGTTGACAGTAAAGCGCGTCTTTGCTAGTATATATAGACATTTTCGGATGGGATATGCATGGGCATAGCCCATTTGTCCCGAGGAGCAGCGGCAGTGCCGCTTGGCGACGAGGGATTACAAGCATTCAAATCATGAACACTTTCGCCGTCATCAAAACAGGGGGGAAACAGTACATCGTCCGCAGGGGCGATGTGGTCACCGTCGAAAAGCTCGAGCACGATGGCGACAAAATCACCTTTGATCAGGTCCTTTTGGTTGCTGACGAAAAGAAGGCGCTCATCGGCCAACCGTTGGTTACCGGTGCCACAGTCTCCGCTACGGTCGTAGACGAGGGCAAGAGCAAGAAGAAAATCGTCTTCCGTTTCAAAGCCAAAACCCGCCAAAAAACAAAAAAGGGCCATCGCCAGCCGTTCACGAAAGTGAAAATCGAATCTATCTCCGCAAAGTAACACACTCCGTCAGTTGGGGCGTTTTGCTTTTGATGAGAGCTCTGACCGCTCCTCTCCCGCCACCATCCTCCGATTCGGCACCTCGCA
>JBBTQV010000050.1:0-10362 GCA_038065515.1 Patescibacteria group bacterium
GGCCACACGCGAACCGATTCAAAACTATACCAGCCCAGTAGTAATGCGATTGCGAGGGAGACATATCGGAGACGGACACGATCGTGTGTGCGTAGCCAATCCAGCAATACCGACAGCCGACCCGAAACAAGCATGATGGTGAAGGGATATATCGGCAATAAATGGCGTACACCAATATTCAGCGTGCTCCGAACACTGATGGTCCAGTAGATTGCCAGCCAGAGTAGCCACACCCACTCTTCCAGATTGTTGCTAAAAAAATGACCGCGCACATATTCACCGGCGCGACGGTGGTGATGGAATATCAACGCGGTCAGAGCCATGGAAACCAGCAACCACCACGCCAGCGGTTCTTTGATGAAATAGATAGTGGGAAAGTATCCCGGACCGCCTTCTTTTACCACGCGGCCCATCCAGTAGATGGTGTTGCCACCGGTGCTGCGCTGTTGCACCATGGCCAATCCCAGTGCCCAATGCGTAGCGCCGCGGATAATCGGTTTGTCGGCACCCCAGACAATGAAGTTCCTGACGAGGGGTGAACCGTAGCTTCCCATGATTGATTTTGTGTCGGCGAGCTGTTTCTGGGGCGGGTAATGAACGGTCTGAACGAAGTAGAGGGGCCAGACGACAAATACGAACGATGCGATGCCGATGAGCGCGGTATATCCGAACATCCGCGCGGCCCGGTACAGTGCGCGGCGCGTGAAGGTGCCGTTCAGGCCGTACACAATGGCGACAATCACAAAAAACGGCGCCAGAAGGACGGTGTTAAACTTCGCCAACAGTGCGAGACCGAGCGAAAGAGAGGCCAAAATAAATGAACGCTTCGATGGCGCGCGGAGAAATGCGACAAAAAAGTAGGTTGCGGCTAACACTCCGGTAGCAGCGCCCATGTCCGTTGTCACGAGGCGGGCGTGAGCTATCACCGTCGGAGAAAACGCTATCAGGATCAGCGCGATAAACCCGGCGGTGTCGCCGTACCGTTCGCGGGTCCACTTCCACAACAGCCAGCAGGCGAATGCGAACACTAACAGCATCGGAAATCGCGCAGCCATCTTGATGGTATCGGGGCTCACCGCGGACTCGAACACGACTGAGCGGCCGAACTGCCACTGACCGTTCACATCGGTCGTCCATGATGTCGATAAAAACGCATTACTATTGAGTTGTAACGGCAGAAGCGCAATACCGGCCAAATCTTTGATGAGCGGCGGGTGCTCGGGATTCAGTCGCATGTCCAATCGCGTGATATACGAATAGCCCGCACCGATGTGCGGGATTTCGTCGACGATGGGCGCGTCGTTGATGGAGCTGGTAAATCCAAGCACAACAGCGACGCAGATGATACCGGCAGCGAATATGCGGGGATGGAAACGGAATTTCATGCGGGATTACGGATCAAGCTGAATGACGAACGCTCCCTTGGGATAGTGCTTCTTTTCGAATTGCTGTTGGGTGATGTAGTAAATGTTCTTTTCTTTTTGCTGTGCAGGAAGCCATGTATCGGTGAGATACATGGCGGTCTGGCTGGACATCGGCACTCCGTGGACCAGTACATCCCCGCGGGTGACGACGACATATTTGAGTGTCGCGGGCGGCAATGTCTTCAGGCGGTCGGCGATGCCGATGTAGTGCGCGGTGAACTCGTCGGCGACTTGCGGATTTTGAGCCCACTGCACAAAGTAGCGATTCGCTTCAACGACGCCCAGAGCAAATAAAAACACCATGAGCGTTCCGCTCACTACGAATGTACTGCGGTCCATGCAGATTTGGCGTCCGAGACCGCGCGGAGTGCAAATGAGACGGTGGTCAGAGTGGCCGTACCAGCGTTCAAGGGAGACAAAAACCCAGTGTAAACCCAACGCGGCCATGATGTACACGGCCGGAGCAACGAGCAATGCGCGCAGGGCATGCGGCGATCCCTCTGCGGACAGGAATGCAGGAAGCAGGCCCACGAAAAACCATGAAAGCAGGAGCGAGTGGACAACACCGGGATGACCGCGTTCGCGCCACGAATGAAAAAATCTCCAGATAGTGCGCAACAAGCCGACGGCAAAGAATGCTGCTACCGGCCAGAACAGCACTGGCGCTCCTGCGATATTATGGCGCCAGTTTGAGTCTCCATGGAAGAAGAACATGCCCAGTGTCTTCCCTATATTGACGCTTAGGTCGCGAATGGGATGCTCACTTGCCCAGACGGCAACCTTTGTGGTGCGACCTGCAAAATCCTGCGGGTTGGCATAGAAATAGGAAGCCATGGGTAATAGTGTGAGAATCATGACACTTACCATGAGCGCGGCACCGCCGAGCATCTGGTGGCGTGCATCATGGTATTTTCCGTGGCTGAATACGGCATGCAACGACAGCCAGTATGCTCCCAGCGTGAGCGCAACCGCAGCAGGCATCACGCGAAAGGCGATATAGGTGTGAAATCCAAGTCCGATGCACAGACCCGCCAACGCCCAATTCCAGAGGCGGTGCGTTTCGATGCCTTTGTAGAGATAGTAAAAGCTCCACACCGCAAACAGTGGTGCCATAATGGCGCGGAAGCCGATGCGTGAAAAATTCACATGCCAAAAACCGATTGCCATCAGAAATGCCGCCATTGCCGCAAGGCGCCAGTCGTCAAACATCCGTCGCGTCAGCAGGTATACTCCCAATACCGTGAGGATACCGACGAGCGCTGAAACAACGCGCAACGCTTCCGGAGTATTACCCAATAGTGAGATGGAGACGGCTTGCAAATTGATGAACAAACCCTCGCGGCCGTTGTTATCGGGATAGAACAACTGGTAGTCTCCGGTACGGAGAGCCTGCAGAGCGTTATTGCCGTTCATCGCTTCATCAGGATACAGACCGGGAGGAGCCCATGAGAGGCCGTAAAGCCGGAATCCGATGGCGGCCGCCATCACGACAATCAGCACAGCGATTTCGGTGCGTTTCATGTAACCCTATTGTACCATCCCCGTGTTTCATTCTATCCACAATTTGGCTGTGCTATAATGGAAGCACTATGGCTGAACAATCATCAGAGGCGTTGCAAAGTCAGATAGCGGAGCTGGAGCGGCAGTTGGCCGCACAACGCGTTGAAAAAGGAGTGGACACATCCGCGCCGTATGAGCGGGCCGAGGTACATGCGGCGGTGGGAGAACAAATAAAACAGGTTATGCCGTCGTACCAAGCGCCTGTATCCGCAACGCCTCCGGATGCATCGACACCAAGCTGGCAGGATCCCGCGCTTGCGGGGCCCGTTCAGGAATTGGTGAATGTCGCGTTCACGCAAGGCCTGCAGCAGGCGGTGGACCAGGCATCCAAATCAGGCAATCCCGCACTCATCGACGCATTACACGATGTATTGGTTGACCAATTACACCAAGAGCTTCTGAACCGGCAACAGTTGCGGCCGGCTCCATAACGCACGATGACCGTTACGGTTCTCATCTTGTTGGCGGTTGTTCTGCTGATACTGGCATCGGCAATGCTTATCATGCTCAATGCGGCGCGCACGAAGGGGTCTCTGGCGCGATCGTTGGATATGACGCTGTTGTCGTTCATGCTCCCGCGGTTTGCGCCACAGGGACAAGGTCAGCAGGACGACAAAAAACTTATTGCGGTCATGGAGCAGTTGTATGCCTCTGTGGCGACGCTTGGCACGAAGGGGTGGAACAAGTTTGTCTACGGCAGTCCGTACATCGCGTTGGAGATGGCCGTCCATCATCTCGGAGAGCAGATACATTTTTATGCGGCGGTGCCGGCGAAATTCGCCGATAATTTTGAAAAACAGGTGACCGGCGTATTCCCGTCCGCGCAGGTTCAGAGGAGTCCAGATTACAGCGTGTTCAACCCGCAGGGCTTTACCGCTGGCGGGTATCTGATGCTCAAAGCGGAGAGCATTCTGCCGTTTCAGACCTACGCCGATTTACCGGCAGACCCATTGGGGCCCATCGCAGGAGCATTAGCGCGACTTGAGAACGAAGGAGAAGGCGCGGCGGTGCAGGTTATTGTGCGACCATCGGACAACAGCAGTCTGCGCAAGCTTGCGCAGGATACGGCACGGCACATGCAGTCCGGCGTTGATTTTTTCAAAGCGTTGAAGATGGCGAAAAATCCGCCAAAGAAAGAAAAAGATGAAAAACCGGACACGCTGGTGCAACCGCCGAAAGTTGCGACTGAATTTGAGAACAAAATCATCAAAGCGCTGCAAAATAAAGCCTCCCGTCCGCTGTTTGACTGCAATATCCGCATTCTCACCTCGGCCGCCGACCAGATGCGGGCCCAGCAGATGCTCGATGATGTCGCCAGTGCGTTCGCACAATTCACAGCACCCGACATGAACGCATTCAAGATGAACAAGCTCACCGGCCGTTCGCTGGAAAAGCTTTCGTTCAATTATGCGTTCCGAATGTTCGATGAGGGACAATCCGTGCCGCTTTCCAGTGAAGAGCTCACCAGTATTTGGCACTTTCCGGTCAGCTCGGCGGTTCTGCCGCGCGTGAAATTCGCGAATTTCAAAACCGCCGAACCGCCTCCAGGAATGCCCGCCACCGGCGTTGCGTTCGGCGTGAACGAATATCACGGTAGCACCACGATGTTGCGGTTGACCGCGGAAGACCGGCGACGGCACATGTACATCGTAGGACAAACCGGAACCGGAAAAACGGTGACGATGAACAGTATGATCGTGCAGGATATGGAAGCGGGCGAGGGGCTGACCGTGCTTGACCCGCACGGCTCGCTTGCCGAATGGGTGCTGGCGAATGTTCCCAAAAACCGCATTGATGATGTCATCTATTTCAATCCCGCCGATGTCGACTTCCCGATGGGGCTGAACATGTTGGAATACGACCCCGCCAGCCCGCAGGACAAAACGCTTATCATCGACGAGATGTTTGAGATCATGGACAAGCTCTACAACCTAAAGGAAACGGGAGGGCCGATGTTCGAACGGTTCTTCAAAAATGCAACCTTTTTGTTGTTGGACAATTACGAACGCCACATTCCGACGCTGTCGGATATGTCGCGCGTATTCGTCGATGAGGCGTTTCGCAAAGATTTGCTTGCGCATGAGCCGAACCAGATCGTGAAACAGTTCTGGGAACTTGAGGTACCGAAGATGACCGGCGACCAGTCGCTGGGCAACTTCACCGGATATGTCACCTCGAAAATCGATACCTTCACGAGTAACGACTTCCTGCGGCCGATTATCAATCAGCCGCGGAGTGTCATCAATTTCAAAGATGTCATCGAGAATCGCAAGATACTCGTGGTGAATTTGTCGAAAGGCAAAATCGGGGATTTGAATGCGAATCTACTGGGTATGGTCATCGTCGGTAAGTTGCGTCGTGCTGCCATGGCACGCGATACAAAACGCAATGACCTGCCGGATCACTTTCTGTATATGGACGAGTTCCAGAATTTCACGACGCAGAGTATTTCGGTGATTCTGGCAGAGGCGCGCAAATACCGGCTCTGTCTCATCATGGCGCACCAGTTCATCAAACAACTCGATGAAAAAATTCGCGATTCCGTGTTCGGCAATGTGGGAACAATGGCGGTATTCCGTATCAGTCCCGAAGATGCCGAAAATCCGTTGATGAAAACAAAATTTGAACCGGTCTTCACGCCGGGTGATTTGTCCAATATCGATAACCTCAACGCGTATGTGAGCATGCTGGTCAATGGGCAGGTTGGACGGCCGACAAACATGCGGGCGCTGACTGATGTGGTGTTCGGCAAAGGCGACCCGAAGATGCGCGAAGCATTGATACAAATCAGTCGTCTGCGCAATAGCCGTCCGAAGGCGGAAATCGAACAGGAAATCCAGCAGCGGTACTCGGAATCAGTCGAGGCGTAGCAGAGTCTATAAAATGAGCGCTATGGCCAGTATACAAAACAAAGAATTACATTTTTTCTTGGATGAAACCGGCGATCACGGTCTAAGTTTCGTCGACGAAAGCTTTCCCATATTTCTTTTAGCGGGTTGTCTTTTTGAATTGGCCGAATATGAAAGGATTACCCAAGAGATAAATGATTTTAAGCAGGAATTTTTTAACACGACAGAGGTGATTCTCCATTCCCGAGATATTCGTAAATGTGATGGCGCTTTTCAAATACTCTTTGATTTGAAGCTGAAAAAGAAATTTTACGAACGCTTAAATGCAATCATCTCCGGTGCGAACTTTACTGCTATCGCGGTGGCAATAGATAAAAAGAAGCATGTTGAAAAATATGGAAAGCTTGCAAACAATCCTTACGCCATTTGTCTTTCTTATATTCTTGAGCGATTAGTTTTTTGTATGGATCACAACTCCAGCATCTCGACCGCATCAATTACTATTGAGAAGCGAGGCAAGAAAGAGGATAAGCAGTTATTGGCGCACTATAACAGCGTGGTAGATCGAGGCACATATCATGTAAGCGCCGACCGGTTCAGGCAACGCATAGTCGACTTCAAGATGATGGCAAAAAAGGAAAATAAAATCGGCCTGCAAATTGCCGACTTGTGCGCTTATCCCATTGCTCGGCATGTACTCAATTCCGAGGAGCCATATATCCCTTTCAAGATTATTGAGGGGAAATTAAGGAAAGGAAGTAACGGAAATATTGAGGGGTATGGGTTAAAAATATTCCCATAAAATGCAAAAAGTCCCTTGCGGGACCCCTTGCCGACCGGGGACACCCCGATCCATTACCTGAAGTATATACCAAGCGGTTGGCATAAGTCAAGAGCATGTGGATAACCACAGACTAAGGAAACCAAGCCCATGAGAAACAACAACTTTAAACAAATAATACGACTATTACCCTATGAGAATTATTAACGCTCGGGATATCCGTTCAGCGCTTGTGACGGGGCTGACGACGGGAATTATCGGATGGCGGGTACTTGCGTATCTGGGCAGTACGCTCCCGCTGGGAATCAATCCGTTGATTCTTGTGTTTGTTGTCCCGGTTGCGTGGATTGCGGGGGTGCAGTTCGGGTATTTTTTGGGAACGATGTTTCGGCCGTTCATCCAATTCGGCCGCTTTGTCGCAATCGGATTTTCCAACGCGGCCGTGGATTTCGGGGTGCTCTACCTGTTGATAGCGTATTCGGGTCTTGCCGCGGGACTGGCGTATTCCGTATTCAAAGCGCTCTCGTTCAGCGTTGCCACGGTGCACAGTTATTACTGGAACAAAAACTGGGCGTTTGAAGCGGGTGCCAGTCACGGAGGCGGACGAGAAGCCGCGTCGTTTGTGGCGGTGGCGGTTGTCGGCCTCCTGGTCAATGTCTCGGTTGCCTCACTCGTCGTAGCCCTGCATCCCGCAGAAATCGATATCAAGGCATGGGCGGGTATCGGAGCTGTCGTAGGAGCTGCTGCGGCACTTATCATCAGCTTCACCGGCTTCCGTGTTTTCGTCTTCTCGAAGAAGTAGTATAGTGCCGCCATGCTAAGTAATACCTACCGACCCGCCACATGGGACGCCGTTGTCGGCCAGGAACATGTTGTGCGCACGCTACGCGGGGCGCTGGATTCAGGACGCATCGGCCATGCGTATTTGTTTGCGGGGCCGCGGGGCACCGGCAAAACAACATTGGCGCGCATCTTTGCTAAAGCCATCAACTGTACTGCGAAAACCGCACGCCCATGCGGAAGGTGCGGTTCGTGCGCGACGATTGATGAGGGTCGCTCAATGGATCTCATCGAAATCGATGCCGCGTCATACGGTAAGGTTGAACATATGCGTGAGCTCAAGGAAACTATCGGTTCCGCTCCGACGGCATCGCAGTACAAGGTATACCTTATCGATGAAGCGCACATGATTACGAAGGACGCATCGAACGCGTTTCTGAAAATGCTGGAGGAGCCGCCGTCGCATGTGGTGTTCATTTTGGCGACCACCGAGGCGTCCAAAATCATTCTGACCGTGCTGTCGCGCGTACAGCGGTTTGATTTCAAGAAGCTCACCCAACAACAAATTGTTTCCAAACTAGTGTCCATTGCAAGAGAGGAGAAGCTCACCGCAACGCCGGGAGCGCTTGCCGCGCTTGCCGCGGCGTCCGATGGTGCGCTACGCGATGCCGAAGTGATGCTCACCAAACTTGCTAGCCATACCCAAGGCGCCGCCATCGACGAAAACGCCGTGCAATCCGTGCTGGGGCTGGTCCCGCTGGCGTGGCACGGGCAGCTCCTGACACATCTGACGGCCAACGACCGTATCGGTGCGATGCGGTTTTTGCATCAGGTTCAAACGCAAGGCGCTGACATGGATTTATTGGCAAAAGGATTTTTGGAATATCTGCGGCAGGTGATGATTGCCAAAATCGACCGCGGTATTCTGGATCAGGCAGGACTTGCGATGGCCGACACGGGTACAGAGCAGTTGCACGCGTTTGCTACCACGATGGACGGCGCGTACCTGGTGCGCATGATTCAGGCGTTCACGCATGCACGCGTACAGATCCGCACCTCACCTATTCCGTCTCTCCCATTGGAACTTGCAGTGCTTGAGCTGACGCAAAACGCCGCGTGACAAATATCATTCTGCTGGGCATTGCCAGTCTTCTGACCGACTTCTCCAGCGAGATGGTTCTGCCTATTCTGCCGTTCTTTATTCAGTCACTCGGAGGAACGGGACTTGCCATCGGGCTTATCTTCGGCATCGGGGATGCGGTGGCGGCACTTCTGCGCGTCGGTTCGGGATACCTTGCCGACAGGACAAAGAGGTACAAGGGCATCGTTCTGTTCGGTTACGCATTCTCATCGGTGGTGAAATTCGCGTATGTGAGCGCCGTATCGTGGACGCAGGTTGCCTGGGTGAGGCCCGCCGAACGGATCGGCAAGGGACTCCGTGATGCTCCACGCGACGCCATTGTCAGCGAATCCGTAGATGCTTCGCAACGCGGCAGGGCATTCGGCGTGCAACGCGCCATGGACAGCGCGGGTGCGCTATTGGGCTCGGTCGCCATTCTCGTATTGTTTGTGGGGCTGGCCATTCCATTTCGTACGATCTTCCTCTTGTCAGCCTTGACCGGTTTGCTCGCGGTGGTTCCGCTTGTGTTCGTGCGGGTGCCCGATACGCTCCGGCTCGCGCGCCGCGAAGTCTCATTTTCCAAGCTCACTCCGAAGGCGCGGCGATTCATCGCCATTGCGACGCTCTTTGCTCTGGCGAATTTTTCCGTCGTGTTTTTTATCATGATGGGCCAGGCATCGTTGAACGGGTACTCTGCGCAAACGGCGCTCGCCATGACACTCGTCGCGTATATCGTCTTCAATTTTGTCGATGCGGTTCTGTCGACACCCGCAGGAATGCTTTCGGATCACATCGGCCGTCGCAGAACGATTGTGATCGGGTACCTCATGTTTTCGGTGGTGTGTCTCGGATTTTGGGCGAAGGCGGTAGTGTTCAAAACACAGCCGGGGAGTTTCGTGGTGCTCATCGCGCTCTTCGCGCTGTACGGCGTCTTCAAGGCGTTTATTGATGCTTCACAACGGGCGTTTGTTTCCGATCTGTCTCCTGATGAAGTGCGCGGAACTGCACTGGGAACATTTGAGACGCTCACCGGCCTCGCCGCCATTCCAGCGGGACTGATGGCGGGCTGGTTGTGGAATATCAACAACGCCTATTCATTCTTCTACGGAGCCGTGGTATCGTCGGTTGCGGCAGTTCTTTTGATGATTGCCCTGCGCAGACGATGAGAGGTGAGGTGAGTCATGGTTCAGTGGTGGGGATTGTTTGCGATAGCAATACTGGGTTTGCTCGGAAATGCCGTTATCTGGTTTCCTTGGCTCCGTCGGTATTTGTCGGAGCTGGTGAATGATGAGCCTGTAAAGTTTCTTACCAGCAAAACGCTTCGGAGGCTGACTTTCCGGAACGACAGGGCGGCAAATCAAGCATTTTCCGACATCCGTCAGATGGCCTACGATCAGTATTTGCCGCAGATACCCGCCCGTGTACTTGTGACGCGGAGATGGGTCCAAGTGGTTGACGGTCAGGCTACATGCTTTTCTCGGGTTGGCTTGATTGTCCTGTATTGCCGGACGCGCAACGGCAAGCGATTGACGCGCAATGACATGCTCTGCGTCCTCGGACATGAGTATGGACATCTCATTGACTTCAAGACAGGCCGGAAGGGTCATCCGTTCCTTGTGCGTATCCGTAAGCTTTCGGTAGAGGATTTTGCGGACGCAATTGCCGTCTACCTGTGTGGTAAAGATGCGTGGCAGGGCGCGGTTGCCCACTGTCGTTTGCGACGGGGTGCGACGATGAACGGCCGCCTCGAGCTTGTCCGACCCCGGAAAGCAGACGCAGGAACGGCGCGATAATTGTTTTAGGTACGGACATTTGGCGGGTTTGTTCGTTGGTACTCTTTCAGAAATT
>JBBTQV010000051.1:0-2915 GCA_038065515.1 Patescibacteria group bacterium
TATGGCATATACATATCCTAGGCCATTGGGTGTTGCGAAGCTATTGAACCATTACATTATATTGACACTCATCCAAAGCGTGGATACACTGGCTCTATGCCAAAGAAAAAAGATGACATGACCATCAGCGACCTCGCCCGAATGACAGCGACCGAATTCGCCGCTTTGCGCGGTGAAATGGCAGACATGGAAACCAAACTGGCAACCAAAAAGGAATTACAGTCTGGCTTCTCGCTCATCATGGAAACCCTGAACCCTATGCGCCGCGACTACAACGCTCTGCACAATGACCTTGCGCCCCGCATGAATACCGTTGAGGCGCGCCTCACCAGAGTAGAGCGAAAAGTCACCGCCTAGTGAAATAAAAAACAAGGCCGGCCGAATTCCTCCTCGGAACGGGTGAGCATAGATGCGTAACACCGGATTGTGGGATTTCAGTCGAGGCCGAGGCGTACTCGAAGTACGCTGAACGCGGAGCGTAGCGACAACGATGGGCGGGCGGTGCTTTCGTGGAGCGGTTATTGGAGGTCACCCAGAATATCTTCCACATCGCGGGACGAACCCTCTTTACTGCCCAGCAGACCCGATGCCATCCGTCCCCCTTCTGGCTCTTCGATGCGCAGGTTCACGCGTGCATTATTGCGCATACCGACGATGCGGGCCAAAATACGGATTGCCTTGGCGGTGCTCCCCGAGCGGCCGATAAGCAGGCCCATATCTTTGGGGTCGACTTTTACCGACAAGAGCACTCCCAGCTCGTCCACAGACCGCGTGACGACAACTGCCTCGGGATTATTGACGATACTTTTGATGACGAACTCTACGAACTGCCGGTCATGATCTTCTGTCATAGGTGGTTCAGCGGTTAGGCGGTACGAGCACTACTATACCATGGGACTACTCTAAAACAAGGTTCAGTAGTTTTCCGGGGATGAAAATGACTTTGCGGACTGTAGCGCCTTCAAGATACCGTGAGACATTTTCGGATTTGCGCGCAACGAATACCGCATCGTCCTCGCGAATATCGGTGGGCACAGTGATAACATCACGCACCTTGCCATTGATTTGCACCGGCATCTGCACCGTATCCTGCACCAGCAGCTTAGCATCATAGTCGGGCCAGCTCTGCAGGTGTACCGATTTCTTCTTTTTCAGAACGGTCATCCACAACTCTTCCGCAAGGTGCGGTGCCAGCGGCGCCAGGAGAAGCAAGAAATGCTCGCGCTGTTTGGCGGTCAGCGCAATGTCCGCGTCTTCGATGGTGTTGAGTAGTTTCATAAGTTCGCTCACACAGGTATTCAAGGCCAATGATTCCAAATCAGCTCCGATTTTTTTGGTCGCCAAATGCAGTGCCCGTTCGACATCCAAATTAGCTTGTAGCTTGTAGCTTGTAGCCGGCTTCCCAAATAGATTCCAGACACGCGACAGGAACCGGTACACGCCGTTGATACCTTTTGAATCCCACGGGCCGCCCTGCTCATACGGCGCCATGAACGCAAGGTACATGCGTACCGTATCGGTGCCGTACTGCACCACTTCTTTGTCGGGGTCTACTACATTGCCGCGGGATTTCGACATTTTCTGACCATCGGGTCCGAGAATAATGCCACGGTTGCGCCGCGCGGTGAACGGTTCACTGAACGGAAGATATCCTAAGTCGTGGAGCGCGTGGGCGAAGAACCGCGAATAGAGCAGATGCATCGTGTTGTGTTCGGCACCGCCCAGATACATGGAAACCGGGAGCCACGCGGCGATTTTTTTCGGGTCGGCGAACTTTTTCTTATTGTCAGGATCGGTGTAGCGCAGGTAGTACCAACTGGAATCCACGAAGGTATCCATCGTGTCGGTCTCGCGCTGTGCGGGACCGTCACACTCGGGGCATTTCATATTGAGCCACTTGGTGGCTTTTGCCAGCGGACTGCGGCCGTCGTCGGCCGGCTTGAAATCTTTCAGAGGAGGAAGTTTAACCGGTAACTGGTCATCGGGAACGGCAACATGACCGCATGAGGGACAGTTGATGATGGGAATCGGCACGCCCCAATAGCGCTGACGGGACAATACCCAATCACGCAGCTTGAAGGTGAGCTTCGGTCCGCCCATGCCGATATCGTGAAGCTTGCGCGCAATGTCTGCAGCCGCTTCTGCGCTCGCTCTGCCGTTGTACGGCCCGGAGTTGACCAGAATGCCCGCATCTTCGTATGCCGATGCCATATCGTGGAAACTGCCGTCGGCCGGCCGGATAACCTGCTTGATGGCGAGCCCGAATTTTTTTGCAAATGCGAAATCACGGCCGTCGTGCGCGGGCACCGCCATGATTGCTCCCGTTCCGTATGAGCCCATCACATAATCGGCAACCCACACGGGAAGCATCTCACCCGTGAGCGGGTGCAGTGCATGCACGCCTGTGGCTACACCAGTCTTATCGCGTCCCCCTTCCAGGCGCTCAAGCTCCCGTCGGCCCAGTGCGCGGGACACATAATTTTTTATTTCCGCCGATGCCTGCCATCCTGCGTCGGTCCATGATTTTGCAAGTTCCGGAGAGATAACAAGAAATGTCACGCCAAAAAGCGTATCGGCGCGTGTGGTAAATGTCTCCATCGTAATAGCGCCGTCGGTTTGGCCTGGCATGCGCAAGCTCCATGTGATCACTGCCCCTTCAGAGCGGCCTATCCAGTTTTGCTGCGCTATGCGAGTCGCGTGCGGCCAGTCGAGTCCTTCAATGTCGTTGGCCAGTTCATTGGCGTATGCGGTGGTGCGCATCATCCATTGCTCCAATGAACGCTGCTGCACCTGCGTGGAACACCGTTCGCAGTGACCGTCTATCACCTGCTCGTTGGCCAACACTGTTTTGTCTTTAGGGCACCAGTTCACCGAAGTCTTCGCGCGGTACGCCAGTTTCTTTTCGAACATGCGCA
>JBBTQV010000052.1:0-12702 GCA_038065515.1 Patescibacteria group bacterium
TACGCGAAGAACGGCCGCTTGATCGCGGTAAATTTATCAAATGGCTCACTGAACTTGTCGCGATGGAGGGCGGTGATCTTCTGCGCTACAAAGGGATTCTTTCGTTCGAAGGCATCGCCAACCGTAGTATTCTGCAGGGCGTGCACATGATAAAAGAACTTGAAGACGCGGGCCCGTGGCCCGACGGCGTACCGCCGGCGACCGAGCTGGTGTTCATCGGCCGCCGCCTCATGGACGATGTCATCCGCGAAGGCGTTCGCAATTGCGTCGCCCGGTAGTATAATGAATATATGCAGATGGTATTGCCATTTCTATTTGGAATTCTTTTAGGAGTATTGGTGACCTGGTGGTTGCTTTCGATGGCGCACCGAAACACGCTTCGCAGGTATCATGCAGATGGTCAGTATGAGCCCACTCGGCGCGCAGTGGTCCGTCATTTCCGTGCGCACGGGACGCTCAATCTTACGCAACTCGAGCATATGATGGACATTGGCGGTACGACCGCGCTGCGGTATCTCGATCAAATGGTGGAGGAAGGATTGCTCGCACAGCAAGGACATCGCGGCGCCGATGCATTTTATACGCTGAAGTGATAGGATAGTTTCAGCACTTCAAAATAGGAGGAACCATGGACAGTCGAGAGATTGCTTTTTTGATGCGGTTTATTGAGGAGTCCGAGGCCATCGAAAGCATCAGGAATGCTCCGGGAGCTGTCGCTTGGCAATTAGATGAAGAGCATAATCCGCAACGCATCGGTCATGCGGGTGCGCTTCTGCGGATGTGGGACTACGCGACGGTTACGCGTATGGCGCTGACCGAACGCATGGTCAAAGAGGTTCAACAGCTCATTACCGAGGAACAGCATCTGAAGGGAGAGCGAGTCCTTCCAGCTCATCTGCGCGGACAGTGGCGTGATTGCGAGATGATGGTTGGTAGCCGATTTGGTGAGGCCGCTCGCTTCGTCCCAACGGTCATGCGCCACCTCATCGATGATGTGTGCCAATGGCAGGAGCGGTACCGCAGCGACCATTCGGCTACCGAGGCAGTGCGCTTCATCGCTCGGTTTCACTGGCAGTATGAATTGGTACACCCGTTTGTCGATGGCAACGGCCGCAGCGGTCGCGCCCTCGTGTACTACTTGTACCGCTGGGCCGGACTGGAACCGTTCGTGTTTACCCACGAAGACCGATGCGTGACCTATTATTCGTGCTTCAACGAACAGGGGCCCGACTGGATGGAGTGGTACTTCCTTGCGCGGACACAATTGGGGTGATGGCCGGTTCGATTTTTAGGTAGAGCAAAGGAGAGGGTATGGATAATCCGGCGAAGGGTAGGTTCAGGCCCGGTATCGGGCTGGTGATCGTGCTGTTGCATGCCATCGCCATCACTGCCGTATTCATCATTCAGGATGTCAGCGGAATGGCGTTGGTGGTGGCCGGCATCTTGTATGCGATCAGCTCATTGGGCATTACGGTCGGTTATCACCGCTACTTTACGCACGGAGCGTTTCAGTGCGGTGAAGGCGTCAAATATGTTCTGGCTTTTGCCGGGGCGTTGGCCGCTGAAGGGCCGCTGGATAAGTGGTGTTCCGACCACCGTCAGCATCACCGGTTTACCGACGGCGAGTACGATCCGCACTCACCGTATGCGTACCGTCAGCCATTAGGTTTTCTGTGGGCCCATGTGGGGTGGCTTTTCTGGGAGACGGCCCGTCCCGATAGTTACCACCCCTCGACCCCCGCACAGGATGAGGCGGTTGTCGCATGGCAGGCCCGCTGGTACTGGTACATCGTTGTGCTCGGGTTCCTTATCCCTGCATTACTTGCGGGATGGACCGGACTGCTGTTGGCGGGATTCATTCGCATCGTCGCGCATCTGCATGTTACTTGGATGGTCAACTCGGTTTGTCACATGTGGGGCGCGCGTCCGATGGGACTCGATGGCGTAGTCTGGAAGAACGACAAGTCGCGTAACAACCTGCTTGTCGCCATGTTGAGTATGGGTGAGGGGTGGCACGGCAATCATCATGTGAAGCCCAATTCCGCGGAGCTGGGATACCGGTGGTACCAGTGGGACCCCGGTAAATGGCTCATCAATGTGATGGAGTTGGTGCGACTGGTTTGGGATGTGCGGCGTTTCTCCCGCGCATGACTCACGGAGTGGTCCCCACAGACCACTCCTTTTTTGTGGATATGTTTGTTGTCAGAGAGGATGCGCTTTGGTATACATGAATAATGACAAACGAAAACCCGCCATTCGACCCTGAAAAGACGAATCCGTATATTCCCCCGCAGGAGCTTGAGCGGTACAAAACGCAGAAATTCAAAATCGCCGATTTGAAGCGCGAAATAGTAAAACAGATTGCCGATGTCGATCCCGATTTAATAAATGTAGTCGCCGAGCTTCCCGGCGGAATCAAGCTGCACAATCTGAAGTTCAGGCTGGATTTGTCGTTAAGCGGGACGGATGAAAATGGCGTTGATTTCAGCGTGCCATTTGACGGATTGGACGATGTTACACTGCGGCCGAAGTAGTCCTTGCAGGGTGGATAACTCCGTGGTACTATTGGCACATCAAATATTACCGCCTATTGGCGGCTTTGCGGCATGATATACGGCCGCTTCTGTCTTCTCGGTTCGGGTGAGTATCGGAATCTAATCGCTTCTTCCTAATGGCTACTAGCTAGTCGCTGATAGCTTCTGCGCATGAGCGATACTGTCGAACAAATCAAATCCCGCCTCGATATCGTTGATGTCGTCTCCGGGTATGTGAAGGTTCAGAAAGCGGGCGCGAACTATAAGGCTCGTTGCCCGTTCCATAACGAGAAAACCCCGTCTTTTCACCTGTCGCCGGAACGCCAATCCTGGCACTGCTTCGGCTGTAACAAGGGGGGAGACATGTTTTCGTTCGTGCAGGAAATCGAGGGCATCGATTTCGTCGAGGCCCTGCGCATTCTAGCCGGCAAAGCCGGCGTACAGATGCAACAGCGCAGGCCCGAAGACGAGAAAATCACGAGTCAACGGCAGGCTCTGCTTGCGGTTGCGGAATTATCTGCAAAGTTTTTTGAAAAGCAATTATGGAACAGCAATGCGGGAGCGAAGGCTCTGGCATATCTGCGGGAGCGCGGTATGACCGACGACACCATTCGCGCATGGCATCTGGGGTGGGCGCCGAACGATTGGCGTGCACTGACCGGATTTCTCACCGAACAAAACCATCAACCTGCATCTATCGTGGGTGCGGGAATGGCTGTTCAGAAAAAACCTACAACCTACAACCTACAAGCTACAAGCTCGATCTACGACCGTTTCCGCAGTCGCATCATGTTTCCGATTTGCGACGCTAACGGGCAGGTCATCGGTTTCACGGGGCGCGTATTCGGAGCCGAAGTTGCTGTAGACGGTGAACCGCTGGCGAAATATGTGAACACTCCGCAGACGGCTATCTACGACAAAGGCCGCGTTCTCTACGGACTCGACAAAGCAAAGGGAGAAATGCGTTCAAAAGATGCATGCCTGCTCGTGGAAGGCAATGTGGATGCGGTGATGTCATGGCAGGCGGGAGCGCGGCATGCGGTTGCCACTTCCGGCACGGCCCTTACGCCGCATCAGTTGCGCATGCTCGGACGCTACAGCGCGAATCTCGATTTCTGTTTTGACACCGACGAGGCGGGCAAGACCGCAACGCGCCGCGGCATCGGTCTTGCATTGGCGCAGAGCTTCAATGTGCGCATCCTGACCATTCAAGACCGCGAGTGTAAAGACCCTGCCGACTATGTGCAGAAATACGGAGTGCGGTGGAACGAAGTCGTCGCCTCTTCAAAACCGGCACTGCAGTTTTACTACGATGAAGCGGTCGCCTCGTTCAATCCCGCATCTGTACAGGCCAAGAAATTCGTCATCGCCTCGCTTGGGCCTCTCATCCGGCGGCTTACCAGTCGTGTGGAGCAGGGGCACTGGGTCGGGCAACTGGCAACGCTTCTGCGTGCCGACCAGCGCGCGGTGGAAGCGGATATCGCTACGGTCAAAGATGATATTGCCGGATACGATAGGCAGGCAGATGAAGAAACGACCAACGACAAACAACAAACGACAAGCCCCGAGCCGCTGGACACCACTTCGCAGGAATTGCTGGCACTGATGGTGCGGCAGCCGTCGTTGGCAGCGCAACTGACCGAATACGCCGACCAGCTCGATGCCCGTGTTGCCGCAGTCGTCGTCGACCCTGCGATGCTGGAGAAGACCTATGACGGGGAGCATCGGCATCTCATCGATGTAGCCGTTATCAGGGCCAACGAGCTCTGGCAAGAGTACACCCCCGAACAGCTCGAAGTTCACATGGCCACGCTGGTGAACCGCATACGCGAACGACGCGTACGGGTGCTACGGGCGGGCGTAGAACTGGAAATCCGCCAGGCCGATGCGGCCAAAGACGCTCCCCGGTTGCAGGAACTGGTGGCAAAATTTCAAGACTATACGACACAATTGAATCAACTGCAGAATATTCAATCACCAATCAACCCATCATGAAGAAGAAAAAAATAAAGCGAAAGAAAGCGGCGGCAAAGAAGAAGTTCAGGAAACCGGTCCGCCACAAGGCGGCCAAGAGAAAGCCGGTCAAAAAGGCAAAAAGAATCAAGAAGGCGAAAAGACCGTTGAAGCGCAAGTCGGTGCGCAAGTCGGTAAAGAAAAAGAAACCCGTAAAGAAAGCTGCGGCGCCTTCGCGTGCAGCAAAGCAGCTCCCCATGTCGGAAGCGGCGATTCAGGCGCTCATCGAGAAAGGCCGTGCGCGCGGTTTTGTGACACACGCGGAAATGCTTGCGACATTTCCGAATATCGAAAAAGACATCACCGGGCTGGAAACGCTGTACGAACGCCTCGAGGGCATGAGCATCAATGTCATCGAGTCCAGCCGCGTATTTGATGAAAAAGAAGCGAAAGTCTACGAGGAGAAAAAGCGTATCGAAACGGAATTCGATGATTCTGCGAGTGACAATGTGCAGATGTACCTCAAAGAAATTGGCAGGTACCCGCTGCTCAACGGCGAAGAGGAAATCGAGCTTGCAAAACGCATTGAGCATAACGACGAGGCGGCCCGCTCCAAGCTCGCGGTGTCCAACCTGCGCCTTGTGGTGTCTATCGCCAAAAAGTATGTCGGCCGTTCGGCGAATCTTTCGCTGTTGGACCTTATCCAGGAAGGAAATATCGGCTTGTTCAAAGCTGTGGAGAAATTCGATTACAAGAAGGGTTACAAGTTTTCCACCTACGCGACTTGGTGGATTCGTCAGGCCATTACTCGCGCGCTCGCGGATCAGGGCCGCACCATCCGTATTCCCGTGCACATGGTGGAGACCATCAACAAGTATCAGCAGGTGGTCCGCCGATTGGTCCAGGATCTCGGCCGCGACCCGTTACCCGAAGAAACTGCCGCAGAGATGGGCATCGGTGTGGATAAAATCCGCCACATTATCAAAATCAGTCAGGACACCGTCTCACTGGAGGCACCGGTGGGCGAGGATGACGACGACAGCTCGCTGGCGAATTTTGTGCCGGATGAAGACACCATTTCGCCTGCTGTGAGCGCGCAACGGAAAATCCTGAAGCAGTACATCAACGAAATCGTTGCCGACCTGACGCCGCGCGAGCAGAAGATCCTGGATATGCGGTTCGGTCTCACCGATGGCGTTACGCACACACTTGAAGAAGTGGGCCGCGTGTTCTCGGTGACCCGTGAGCGCATCCGCCAGATTGAAGCGAAAGCTCTGGACAAAATCCGCCAGCACACGAAGGTAGAAAAGCTCAAGAACTACTAGCACAATGGATGACGATGCACCCCGTCTGGAAACGGAAGGACAAATAAAAAAGCTGGAGGATGAAATCGAGCGGCTCCGCCATCTCGTCTACTTCGACGAGTTGACCGGCGTTTTGAATCGGCGTGGCTTCCTGCACGGAGCTGATGCGGAGTTCCGTCTCGTCTCATCTGGTACGAGCACGATTGAGCGACGGGTCGGCGTGCAAATACCGTTCGCCATTGTGTTCTGTGATTTGGATAATTTTAAAGAGCTCAACGACACGCATGGGCATGCAGTTGGAGACGAAGCGCTGAAATTATGTGCGCAGATTTTCTCTCATAGCTTGCGCCAAGGCGATATGATTGGACGATGGGGAGGCGAGGAGTTTGTCATTGCGCTTGCGGGCGTCGGCGCTACCAATGCGGAGCGCATTGCAGAGAAGTTGCGGGCAAATCTTGAAAAGGCGCAGTTAGTATGGGAGGGGGTACACATCGCAATGTCCGGTAGTTTCGGTGTCGCTTTGTGCCACAACGGCGATACATTGCACGACATCATCGCTCGGGCTGATCGTGCGATGTATGAGGCAAAAAAGTCTGGTAAGAACCGCGTGGTCGTTTCTCCGGAACGCTAGAGCTTGCGCAATTCAGATAGATCGCGGTCGGGGATATAGAGGACGAGGAATCCAAGGACGACCCCACCTACGACGGATATCCAGTGGGTGCCGCCGAGGAATGTCTTGTCGAGCCACTCAAGCGCATACCAGATGCCGCGCCACACAAGCACCACACCCAACACAATCATGAAGCTGGAAGTAAAATACCGAATACCACGGTGATGATGTCGGGGCATAATATATTAATAGTATACCACGAAAGAAAAGCGGCCCTCAAAGAGAGGACCGCAGTGTTCAGTCGCCGGTGAACATGAAGTGGCAGATGCCGCAGCGGACTTCGTAGTCGCCGAAGTCGCCCGGCTGCTTTTGCTCGGTGCCACCGTGCAGCCGTTGGGTGTATAAACCCTTCCGGTGCTTGCACTTCATGCATACGCCAGCATGCACTTTGACTACGGCGGCCATGGCCATGATGCGAGGCATCGGCCCGAACGGCTGTTTCTTGTAGTCCATGTTCAAGCCGGCTACGACGATGAGGAATTTCTCCCGTCGCCGCATGTCCAGGGTCATCTGCAGTTCGGAGATGATCCAATCCGGGAGGAACTGGCCCTCATCAATCGCAAGTAGCGAAATGGTCGGGTCGCTCCAGATGAGTCGGAATTCCTTGCGCGTAGCGACAATCCGGGCCGGATATTTTTCGGCCGCCTGCGGTACTCCTCCCACGATGCGCCGCGCAATGATGTACGGTTCGGGATGTCGGTCGGTCATGGGTCTGATCGCGATGACCTTCTCATCGCGGTGCTCTGCCCGCATGATGTGGTCGATGAGTCTCCAACTCTTGGCCGAAAACATCGGCCCCGTTTCAACCCTGATACTCGCTGGCATATCCGACTCCTCTCTTTTTCTCTCTTGAAAGAACTGTTTGAATGCGGTATACTACAGCTCGCAGTAATCCGCAGCCACCAGCGTAGTACATATTCCGGAGTAGCTCAATGGCCCGCCTCGCGTCGATGAGCTTCGCGAGTCGGGGCAGGTAGAGCGGCGAAAATGTTTACAGTCTATTTCTTAAAAAGCAGAGATTATCCGAAAACATATGTTGGGAGCACGGACAATATTGCCCGGAGAATTTCGGAACACAACATACGGAAGACTATCCAATAGAAGCAGAGGCGCGAAAACGCGAACGATATTTAAAGAGTGCTGCGGGGAGGAGATTTTTGAAAACAGTATTTTAAATATCAAACACCGGGCTCCGGGGTAGCTCAATGGTAGAGCAGGTCGCTGTTAACGACAAGGTTACAGGTTCGAGTCCTGTCCCCGGAGCCCGGTGTTTGATCAAATGACTCAATGGCCCGCCTCGCCGAAGACGACGAGTCGAGGCGGGTAGAGCAGGTCGCTGTTAACGACAAGGTTACAGGTTCGAGTCCTGGCTCCGGAGCAGACAGGACGGTTCCTAAGAGACCCGTCCGCAGTACTAAAAAGTGCCAATAAAATTGGCGCTTTTTAGTGGCTCAAGTTCTAGTCCTATTTCTGTCAAAAATCTCCATTTTCCACTTCTCAATATTTCACGCCGTTTTCTGCGGTTCGAGTCCCACTTCCGCCGTGAATTCTGTGGTACAATTCAGGGAATGGATCTGCACCCGCTGGTGGTACATTTTCCGATCGCGTTTCTCTCTGTGTACAGCGGCATGGAGCTGTTCCGGTTTCGTTTCGTGACGGCCGCCCCCTACTGGTTCTACATGAAGGCATTCTTGGTAATCGCCGGTTCCCTGGGGGCCGGGGCGGCGTACCTTACCGGCGAACGGGCGGAAGAGCTGTTTCAGGGCAGTGGCCTGTACGAACTCGTCGAACTGCACGCTCGCTGGGCGAAGGGTACGACTCTGGTTTTCGGAGCCATTGCCGCGGTGTATTTCGTTGCGTGGCTGACCCGTCTCGAGCGGGTGAGTCGCTTGGAGTTGGCGCTGGGCTTCTCGCATACATGGCCGTACGACGCGCTTAAGCGACTGGTTAACTGGCTGACCACGAGTATGCTCATGGTATTTCCGGCACTTGTGGGTATGGCGGGAATCCTCGTGACTGGGTCGCTCGGCGGTATGCTGGTCTATGGACCGGAACGCGATCCATTTGCGCGGATACTCTACGATTTGTTGTTTGCACGGTGAACATGCTTTGTCCGTTGATGTTCCGGCAAATCGCGCTCGCGCCAATTCAAATTCAATGTATCGAGGGGGTTGGGGGGAGGAATTCCGGAGAAATCCTCGTTTCTAGTGGCTCTCAATCGTTATTGAGTTTGCGAATCAATTAGGGGGACTTTTCTTATTGAGGAAAACCCGTATACTTCTTACAAACATAACTATCATATTCATATGCCCAATATGTCGCTCGGCAAAGTGCTGGCAGTAGTAGGGGGTGTGGCTGTTTTGGGTGTTGCCGCAGCTTTGAGCGGTGTTTTTAATCCGCAGTTTTCTGACAGTGGAGTTGATGTCAGGGGCACACGATGCGAAGAGCTGGCCTCTGCCCGGCAGGCAATTTTGAATGAACTGGAAGAGCGCAAAAATACAGCTGCGCAGACACATGAACAGGAGCGTGATGGTATCAGCGAGGCCTATTGGGAGAAGAACCGTGAATTAGAGGCAAAGAATCATGAGTGCATTTCGCGGGCATTGACGGCCGATCCCTGCAAGGAGGCATTCGATAGGGGCGAGCGTCTCTATGAAGAGATTATGGCTGATTTTGCCGCAGACAAAGGATTCAACGAGGCCAAGTTCAACGAGCGCGAGGCGGCGAAGAAAGAATACAATGCGTGTGTTGAAGAGGCGCGTAAGCCGGAGACCTATACGAGTGCAGAGGCGGCGTGTGCCGCTGAGCTGGCGGCCGGGCGTGAGGCAAATCAAGCAGACCGTACTACAAAAGAGGCACGGGCTCGGGCGCGGTATGACGAGATGATAGCCAGAGCGCAGGAGGCGTATCAGCAGAAGTCTGCCATCCTTGATGCCATAAAAGAGAAATGCAATGAGCCGGGAGACACGGTCACTATGCGCATTGGCGGTCTGACGACCGCCGGGAGCGGCACGAGCATCCAGTCACAAGGCTCTGCCTGCACCGGAGCATTTGCGGGCAACGACCCCGACATTCAGCGTCAGATTGCACGTCTGGAGAGCCAGCTCCAGAAGGCAAAAGCCGGAGGGCAAAGCGGTGGCCTCTTTGGAGTCGAACATATTCAGGAATCTCTGGATCGTTTGCGGCAGGAACTGCGGGATTCCGAAAGAACCTGCGTCGTTGATGCCGATTGTGGCGACCCTACGCCGGTCTGCTGCAGTGGGACGCAAGTGGGTCGTGCGTATTGCAATAATGGCGTCTGTGCATCGGAGAAAAGAGAGTGTGTTGATCCGGAGATTTGTGCCGGCAAGCCTGCGGCATGTGTGGCGCCCAGCACCGGCGCGCAACAGCAGGACGGAGTGTATATAAGCCGTACGATTCCCGAAACAGGCTCTTGCTCGCAAAACTTGCAGGTCCTGAAGTTGCAAAAAGCGACTCCCGAATCAAGTCGCTTCTCTATCGCCGGCAATATTCCCGGATGGCTTCACATTGATCCGCCAAGCGGTTCGCTGCCGGGTACGGTGGATGTGACCTACTCATGCGGAACCGTGCAGGCCATGGGTCCGGGAGTCTATACGGCCGGCGGGAGCATGACGGTCTACAATGCAGCCAACGAACTCATCAATACCGTTCCGTTCAATGTTGTGATTACCGTTACCGCAGCGCCGAAGATGATTGATGTCATTGATGTCGGCGGAAAACTTATTCCGGTGAGTGATGTGCATCGGTTCACCGGACCCGAGTGCGACAAAGATGAGCATTGGCATGCGAATAGCGGCTCAGCTAGGGCATTGGACGGTTCGGTGGTGCCGGATGTCTCCGAATGTGGCTACGGGAAGACCAAGAATATTCCGGTCATCTCTGCGCCGGATACGCGGGTCAGGGGTGAGGTTCGGGGGCTTGAGGGGTTGAAGAGCAGGTAAAAGCAAAGAAAATAGGCCCTTACGGAGGCCTATTGTGTTACTCGATTCCGAAGACGCAGTTGAACTTCGGAAGGCGCTCGTCCCCGGGGAAAATCCTGTCCTTCTTGCAGACGACGCAGACTAGACGCTCCGAGCCGTCTATGTATGCGTCGTCGATTCCGTACGGTGTGTCAATGATGTGTGCGAACGCGGATTCTTTCCGGCATACCCTGCAGTACACCAGTACGCGGCCCGCCTCGTCGCGCTTCTCGTACACTTGCTCGCCGGTAAAGACCGATACCGCTTGGCCCAATGCGACACCGAGTTCGTTGACCTCATCGCGCAGCCGGCCAACCCTGTTCTTCTCGCCGTTGCCGTCAGAGAACATGCCGTGTTCGCCCCAGTTATGCTTGGCCTGGTACGCGCGCAGGAACTCGAACATCTTGGAGTTCAGCTGCATCTGGAGCCTCACGATCTGGATCAGCAGATCACGGTCCGTCGGCGGCGACGCTACACCGTCCACATCTGCCACGGTAGACATCTCCGCCTTTAGTAGAGCATCCTTACCCATCACCGCCTCCAATCTTGAGAACTGTTCTATTATATATTAAATCTCTTTCGTTATCAACAGATGCCTGTTCCCATCGAGCGCAGGGGACGGTATGCTGTTGCCAGTAGGCCAGATTAATCTCATGACACTATGAAACGAATCGTACCAATGCTCATGTCTGTACTCTTGTTTCCTGCGGTCGCGTTTGCGCAGGCACCGGCATCAATGCCGAGCGCGGGGCTCACTCCGGAGAGTCCGTTTTACTTTCTGGATTCGTTGGCGGAAACGCTTCAGGAGTTGCTGACCTTGAACACATCGGCGAAAGCGCGGCTCCAGATTGGGTTCGCCGCCGAGCGGGTTGCGGAAATCCAGAAGATATTGGAAACGAAGGGCGTTGAGGCAAAGGGGCTTGCCGTTGCGCAAGCGCGCCTGAAATCGCATCTTGCCGATGCGGCAGCTATTGTGACCAACAAGCGTACAAAGGGAGAAGATGTTCGCGAGTTGGCGAAAGAGTTGGGCGATGAGTTTGGAGCTTCGCAAATTGCATTAGCGCAGACATTCGACGAGCAGAAGCGCGCCTTGGAGGCAAAAAAAGAGAGCATCGAAGAGCAATTGAAAGCGGCCCGCCGTTCCAAAGATGCGGCGTTGACCGAAACCTTGACCCTCCAGCTGACGCAACTCAAAGATCAGATCAAATTGCTTGATGCGACGGAAAAGCAAATCGATGATGATTTGGAAGATGACGATGAGACGCTCGAAGAGGCAGAAGATGAGGATAATAGTCCCGCTGAACTGAAAAAAGAAGCACAGCAACAGATTGGCGAAGCGGAAAAGAAGCGTCGCGAGGTCGAGTACGAAATGAGTAAAGAAGGCGTGCAGATCGCACCCGCATCGTTCAATGCCTATAACCAATTCCTTGTTCAGGCAAAAGACCTTCTTTCGAAAGAGGATTACGGCGGTGCTATCAGAGCCGCGAAGGAGGCGAAGGCATCTCTCGAAGAGGTAAAACAGGGTGCCGAGCAGCAGCGGGAAGAGCAGAAGCAGGAGGAAGAACAGGTGAAGAAAGAGGCCGAAAAAATCAGTGAAGCGGAGAAGAAGCTCCTCGAGCAACAGCGTGAACAGCAGAAGCAGGAATCAGAACAATAATATTTACCCATATGGCAAAACGACACGGAGCAATCAGCGGCAACAGGAAGATGAAGCATCCTCACAAGACAAAGAAGCGGCAGGCGGCGAAGCAAGCCATGCTTGCTTCGCGGACCGCGAAGAAGATGCGATAGGAGTATGGAGAAGATACACAAAACGGAAGAAGAGTGGCGGAAGATTCTGACGCCGGAGCAATACCGCATCATGCGTCAGCAGGACACCGAGCCGGCGTTTACCTGTCCGTCGGATATGCCAAAAACGGGCGGTGCGTATCACTGCGCCGCGTGCAACCTTCCGCTGTTTCAGGCGGGGACGAAGTTTGAATCCGGTACCGGTTGGCCAAGTTACTACGAGCCGATAACGCCCGATGCCATCGAGGAACGGCCGGACGACTCATCCGGTATGCACCGCACGGAAGTTCGGTGCGGGCGATGTGATTCTCATTTAGGCCATGTATTTCCCGATGGCCCGCCGCCGACTGGCAAGCGCTACTGCATCAATTCCATCGCGCTTCGATTTAGTCCGAAGTGAACGGTGCGGGAGCGGGTGCCGCTTAGAGTTCAATAGCTTCGCAACACTGCTGGATAATTTCGGTCGGCGTTTG
>JBBTQV010000053.1:0-5104 GCA_038065515.1 Patescibacteria group bacterium
GTCAGGATGCGGCTGTACTGGTTGAACCGCGAGCGGCCCTGTTCCCCTTCGTATTTATACATCTGCTCCAGCGACGGGAAAATCATCGTCAACAGCTGCATGATGATACTGCCGGTGATGTACGGCCCGAGGCCCAGCATCGCAATCGACAGTGTCGCCAAAGAGCCTCCGGTGAATGTACCGTACAGGCCGAACAGCGCGTTCTGGCTCATGAAGTCGCGCAAACGCGAAGCATCAACGGCCGGAATAGGAACGCTGTGCAGTAACTGTGCAACCGCCATCAGGGCGAGAATAAACAGAACTTTATTGCGGAGCTCCTTCCGTCGGAATATCTGAGTGATGATGTTCATAAGGAAGTGGACTGTTGGGTGTTTACTCTTCGATGGTTCCCCCTGCCTGCTCAATCTTCTGCTTCGCCGCTGCGGACATCGTGATTCCCTTGAAATTCAGTTTTCGTTTGAGATTTCCCGTCGCCAGAATCTTCACCAGATGAGCGTCCGCAGAAATCAGCCCCTTGGTCTTCAGCGTCTCGATGGATACCGTATCACCATCGCTGAAGATATCCAACGCGCGCACATTTACCTCCCACGGCTTGTAGCGCTTGATGGAGAAGTAGCGGTGCTTGCGATGCGGGCTCTTGTTGCCGTGCTTCTTGCTTGCGCCGCGCTGTTTCGGGAACAGCTGCCAGATACGGTTGTCGCCGCCGCGAAATCCCGCACGGACCGTCGCGCCGGCGCGGGACTTCTGTCCCTTCGTTCCGGCTCCGGATGTCGTACCGCGTTTGCCTCCGCGTCCAACACGCTTCTGGCTCTTCCGTGTATGTTTTGCTTTGAGCGTTGAGAGCTGCATATCGGTTGATTACTTAAATTTAACTTTTCCTGCGCGGATTTTGCCCAACGCAACCATCGTCGCGCGTGCGATGTTGATTTTGTTGTTGGTGCGGCCGGTCAGTTTTCCGGTCAGCCCCGCGATGCCCGCCATCTGCGCGACGACGCGCACAGCGCCTCCGGCTTTAATACCGGACTTACTGGGCTTCAGGATAACCGCCGCGCTGGAATACTTACCTTCCACCTGATAAGGGATGGTGCCGTCTTTGATGACCAGTGTCACCAGATTCTTCTTGGCCTGGTGGTACGCCTTCTGAATGGACTGCTGAACATCGCGGCCCTTTGCCAGACCGACGCCCACGCGGCCTTTGCCGTTGCCGGCAACGACGGTGGCACGGAATGAGAAGCGTTTGCCTCCCTTGGTAACACGGGCAACGCGGGCAATATCGAGCGTGCGCTGATCGTATTCGGGCTTCTCAACGGGACGGTCGCGACGAGGACCGCGGCCGCCGGGGCGTCCCGTGTTGCGGCCTCCGCGCGTGCCAAAGCGGCCTCCGGCCATCGGGCGCATTGCCTGCGGGCGTTCGGCCTGAACCGGCGCAGACACGGGCACAGGCGTTGGTGCGACGGGGGTTTCTACCGGCTCTTGATTGTTGGTTGTGTTGTCTTCCATATGTTTAGACGGTGATGCCTCCGGCCCGAAGCGCTTCGGCAACCGCTTGAATGCGTCCATGATATTTGAAACCGGCCTTGTCGAAAATAACAACGGTCACGCCCTTCTCTTTAAGAAGTCCGGCGAGCTTCTTACCCGCTTCCGCGGCATGCTCGGTCTTGGTGCCCGCCTTCTTCAGCTGTGCATCGCTGACTGCGGCAATGGTTTTTCCGGTCGCATCATCAATGGCCTGCACATACACATGCACATTGCTCTTAAACACGGTCACGCGCGGACGCTCGGCTGTTCCGGCAATCTTCGCCCGACCGCGGATGTGGCGGCGTGTGCGGTTGACCCTCTTGGTGATGTTGATATCAGTCATGGTGGTGTGGTCAGGTTATGCGGCAGTTGCGGCCTTCTTGCCGGCTTTCTTCTTGATGACCTCGTCGGAATAGCGGATGCCACTGCCCTTGTACGGCTCCGGCAATCGTTTGGAACGGATGAGCGACGCAACATGGCCCACAACTTCTTTGTCGATGCCGATGACTTTGATGGTGGTCTTGTCGACAACGAACTCGATGCCTTCCGGTGCGATGACAGGAATCGTGTGACTGTATCCCAGCGACAACTCTAAATCTTTGCCCTTGAGCACGGCCTTGTAGCCGACGCCCTGGAAAATCAGTGTTTCGGTCCACCCCTCGCTCACGCCCAAAATCATGTTGCTGATGAGCGCACGCCACAGACCCCACTGCGCACCGAGGTCGCGACTGGGATTCTCCGCCGTGGGTGCCACCAGAACATTCGCACCGTCGACGGTAAGCGAAATTCCGGCAGGCATCTGCTTCACGAGCGTTCCCTTGGGTCCCTTTACGGTGACAACCGAGTCAACGACATCGATGGTCACACCGCTGGGCAAGGCAATAGGTTTTTTTCCGATTTTAGACATATGCGTTCGTTTACCAAATTTCAAACATAACTTCTCCGCCCAAACCGTTCTTGCGCGCATCTTGAGAGGTCATGATGCCCTTGGATGTGGAAACCACTGCGGTTCCGTATCCGGAGCGGACGGCGCGGATCTGGCTTGCCTTGATGTAGATGTGGCGGCTGGGGCGGCTGATGATACGCATACCCGCGATTGCGCCTTCGGTGCCGTCGGTGTACTTGAGCGCCATATCGAGGTATTCGACTTCGGACTTCTTGGTTGTGCGTGTGCGGCGTTCAACTTCACCGATGTAACCGGCGGCGTTGAGCAGCTGCGCAATTTGCAGTTTCACTTTTGAGAACGGGACCGTCACGCGCTCGCGGCCGACGGCCTGCGCGTTCTTGATCCTGTTCAGCATGTCAGAAATGGGGTCCATAGTCAGAAATATTGATTACCAAGATGATTTACGAATTCCCGGCAACAGTCCGTCGTTGGCCAGCTCGCGGAAACAGATACGGCACAGCTGGACCTTCCCCATATAGAAGCGGGAGCGGCCGCAGCGGAAACAGCGGTTCACTTTGCGCGAGCTGAACTTCGGCGTTTTGTTACTGCGTGCGGTTGTTGATGTTTTTGCCATAGTCTACTTTTTGAGAGGAAAGCCCATACCCGTCAGCAAGGCGATTCCCTGCTCACGATTCTTGGCTGTCGTGGTAATGGTGACCTGCAGACCGAAAATATCTTTCACATTCTCCAGATTCACCTCGGGGAAAATACTGTGTTCTTTGATGCCGATGTTCAGATTACCATCGCGGTCAAAGTTTTTCGGATCAATACCGCGGAAGTCCCTCGACAATGGAAGCGCCAACGACATAAAACGGTCGAGGAAGTCCCACATACGCGGTCCGCGCAGAGTGACGGCGTATCCGACGGTGACGCCCTCACGGACCTTGAAGCTTGCAATGGACTGTTTTGCCAAACGGGCTGACGGTTTCTGACCGGAAATCAGCGCCAAGTCCTTTGCAATGCGCTCCAGCGCCTTGTCATCCTTGTGGATGCGCCCGACGCCGACATTGAGCGTAATCTTGGTGATGCGTGGCACCGCCATGACATTGGCAATACCAAACTGCTTCCGCAGGGCGGGAGCGACGGTTTTTTGGTATTTGTCGGTAAGGCGTGACATGGTGTTATAGTATACTCAATTTTGGCTTTCTGTAAAGACTTTCGTTAGATTTGCGTCTTCGTTTTGCGGTCGATACGGACCTTACTCTTGCCGTCGGCGCCAAGCTCCCAGCCGATGCGGGCCGCTTTACCGGTGTCTTTGTTCACCACCGCAACGCCGGCCGCACCCACCCAGCGCTCCACGGAAACGATCTGGCCTTTCTGCCCCTGCTTGCGGGCTTTCAGGTGGCGTTTCACCATGTTCAGACCCTCCACGATGACTTTGTGATTCTTCGGATCGGTGCGCAAAATCGCTCCGGTCTTGTTCCGGTCTTTTCCGCTCAACATGATTACTTTGTCGCCTTTCTTGATCTTCATAGTTCTGGTGTTACACAAGTTCCTGCGCCAACGATGCGATGGTCTGATAGCCCTTTTCTTTAATCTCACGCGGAATCGGTCCGAAAATACGCCCGCCCTTCGGTTCCTTGCCGTCAAGGATGACAACCGCGTTCTCGTCAAAGCGCAGCACGGTGCCGTCTTTGCGATGCCATGGCGCGCGCTGACGGACAACGAGAGCCTTGAGAATATCTTTCTTCTTTACGGCCTTGCGGGGTTCGGCGACTTTGACCGACACCACGACGATGTCGCCGATCTGGGCGTAGCGACGGCGCGTACCGCCGAGCACCTTGAACACTCCGACGCGCTTTGCGCCGGTGTTGTCTGCGACATTTACGATTGAGCGGGGCTGTAACATAGGATTAGGATTTGTTGGTTTTCAGCTTTTCGACGACTTCCCATCGCTTGCTCTTGGAAAGCGGGCGCGTCTCACGGATAACCACCACATCGCCCGTGTGATACTCGCCGTTTTCATCGTGTGCTTTGTAGCGCGTGCTGACCTTGAAGTACTTCTTGTACATCGTGTTCTTCTTCAGGCGCAGCACTTCAACAACGACCGTCTTGGTCATTTTATCGCTCACAACGGTTCCCTTGAGCGTGCGGATCTTCTTCAGTTGTTCGGTTGCGGTAGTCATGTTCATTATTCTATTTTCTATTTTCTATTTTCTCTCGGTTCAACACAGTCAAAATGCGTGCGATAAGGCGGCGAGTTGCAGCAATATCGCTTGTCCGCTTGAGTTTTTTATCAGCCAAATCGAAACGGTACTGCGCAACACGGGCGCGCGCCTCTTCCAGCATGGTCTGCAGTTCGGCGGCGTTGTGAGTTGTAAGGTCGGTCTTTTTCATCGTAGTGGGTTATCGCTTCACAAAACGCGTCTTGATAGGAAGCTTGTGCGCCGCCAAACGAAGCGCCTCGCGCGCAACCTGCTCGGTAACCCCGTCAACCTCAAACAGCATACGGCCGGATTCCACTACCGCCACGAAGTGACTCAATGCGCCGCGTCCGCCTCCCATGCCGACTTCCGCCGACTTGGCGGTGCGGGGCTTGTCCGGGAACACGCGAGTCCAAATCTTTCCGCCGCGCGCGAACAAACGGGACATTGCGCGGCGTGCAGATTCCAGTTGGTTCGCCTTCACCCATGAGCTCTC
>JBBTQV010000054.1:0-4912 GCA_038065515.1 Patescibacteria group bacterium
CAACATACCTACTCAAAAGTGTTACCGATGTACCCATCCAGCACAGGTGCTTGCAAATACCACAGAAATGTGGTATTATTGCATTTTGGGAGGTGTTGAATGTTTGCAGACTGGGACACGCCTAAGCAGTTGGTGCCGCCGTTGGGAAAGTGGCGGGTCGTTGAGTTCGATCGGTCCGGTGGCAATCTTCGCGCCACCGTTGGCGATTTCGACGACCTGCCGCTGGCGCTCGAGATCGCAACCAAAGCCCGCTGGCCGCGACACCGAGAGGTGTACAACGACATGGGTGTGCGTGTGCTTGGCTACTCGCCCGGGAGTGCCGGTCAGCCCGCAGCGGGAGGCGAGTCATGAGTGTGCTCCTTTTGCTCTTTCATCGAGGCATTGGTACGACAGCAATCGAGAAGTTATTGAGCGAGCTTGGCACATTCGAGTGGACCCGGGTGTTCATGGAAAACGAACGACTGTATGTCATGCGGATTCCCAGCGAACAGCTAGACACCTGGAAAGATGTGCTGACGCAACTGCCGGAGGTGGAGCTAGTGGCGAGTATCGGAAATGTCCGGATCGTCCGTGACCGCATTGCCTAGTCCTGCCGAGAGAGCCTCGCGCTCGTATATGCGAGGCTCTTTTCTTTGCCAAAAAAGAACACCTCCGAAGAGGAGGTGTCGGACATTTAGTGGCCTAGGTACTTCATCGCCACAGCGCCGGCGAGGAAGAAGAATGAAAAGAACAGCGCTTTGACGATCATCGTGATATGATCATCGCAATCGTTTCCGCACTGCTTGCAGAAGTAGCGGCGGGTGATGTCGCAGACCCAGGTTTCCGCCTTACAGATCTGGCGGATAACGACACAGAGGATCTTCTGGACGAGGAACGAACCGATTGCGATGAAGATGGCGATTGCGAATGCCACGAATCCGACGAACGGCACGAACAACAGGTACATCCCGCTGATGGCAAGCGCGAACAGAATCATCTCCACGAGGTTCAGCCGCAGGTAGAGATGGTCGGGTCCACCAGGCAGGACCTCGCCATCCTTTCCCACGACGAAAATCTGCCAGCTTCGCGTATCCCAGTACGATCCGCGCTTTGCCAGCTGACCTCCGCGCTTCCTGATCATAGTGTCCTCTTTCAGGGGTGAACTGACCATCCAGGAAATCGATGAACAGCACCACAAGTTCATCGATCTTATCGCGAAGCTGGAAACAGCCGTTGCTGAAAACTCGGTAAAGGAACACCTCAACGAAGTGTACGATGGTCTGCGGGACTATGTAGCGTATCATTTCACCACCGAAGAACATCATTTCGATGAATTTGGATGCTATCCGAATGCGGAGGCACACAAGGCGGCTCATCGCGCATTTACGGAGCACATCACGGATATCCGCTACCGGTTTTTGGACAATGAAGAAGTGCTGACCGTCGAACTTGCGCACGCGATGTACGACTGGCTGGTCAATCACATCAAACACATGGACCGCGAATACATTGAGTGTTTCAAGTCCAAGGGTCTCTGATTGCTTATTTGCCCCCTGCAGAGTACGCTGTGCTTTACCTGTTCTTTTAGGGGGAGATAGCTATGCCCATGATTCAGTGTGTGCCCCAGGAGTTCTTCAATGAAGCTCTTGGCGAAGCGATGGAAAGGAGGCGGGTATCGGTCAGCCCATTCGTTCACACATACCTCGTGCGTTTGCTCTTGCGGCAGATTGACTCGGGGCATCATCCCGACGAGATATTGGCCTACCTGTTTCTCGAAGCGAAACGGACCGGAGGATATACGGGTGCCTTGAAGATGAGCGCTGTGGGCGACAGGGCCTTGGTATTTTGCGGTCTGTGGTGGGAGCGGCAGTATCGATTGAGGCGTCCATTTGACGCCAAGTATCATATCGACCTTGGCCGCTCGGCCTATCGTGCTGTTGGCGGGGCTGTGTTCGAGGAGCTCTCAAAGAAATTCGAGTGGCTTGTGGATGCGCTCAACGAACTGTGCATCACTCGCGTGATGACCAATCGTGAACTTGTGCGCATGTTCGAGCTGTATGAAAGAACGAAGAGCACACAAGCCGCGCGCGTTCTTCTCGCACATGGCGTGTCGCCGATGTCGTCCCGCTCGCAGACTCCGTCGTAAGGCGGAAAGGAAGCGGTATGTTGCGACCGACTTCGCCGTTCGATCTGTTCGACCGCGTGAGCATGAATTTCAAGGTGAGGGTTGAAACGATACCCAGTGGCCGGTGCCGCACGATCGTCAGCACTTTATTCAAACGCATTCCGCCCTATGTAGCCATCGAGATCGACAACATACACTGACGAAACTTCCCGCCCTGGCAATCGTTGTTGTCAGGGCTTTCTTTTTTTGGTATAATACAATAATGGCGAAGCGTCTTGGTATCAGCATTCTCATTTTTATCGCCGTTTGGGCGGTAGTTTTCCGTGGACAAATCCGTGATTCCTATGTCGAGTGGTCAAAACCGGCGGTCCCCAGTGAGCAACCTCGGCCGACGCCTATTGCGTCACGCGTGGGAACTCCTATTCCCATGCCGACCCCGACGGTCACGCCGGTGAACGGTGTGATCAATCTGGGCGTGCAGTTTTTCAGCCAAGCGCCACGGGGTGACTGGTCACTGCCGTGGCAGGAGGCGTGCGAAGAGGCATCGGCAATACTGGTCGGAGCGTACTGGACCGGCGAACAGCTGACCACCGACACGATGGAACAACGCATTGTGGCCGCGGTGCAGTGGCAGAAAGATCGCTACGGATACTATGAACACACGACGGCGCGTCAGACCGCGGACATAATAAAAGCGCTGTACGGATTTAAAGATGTTCGCGTCGAATACAATATCGGCATCGAGCGCATCGCCGAGCATGTGCGCGCGGGACGGCCGGTGATTGTGCCGCTGGCGGGCAGACTGCTCGGTAATCCGTACTACACACAACCCGGACCGGCGTATCACATGCTCGTCGTGAAGGGTGTCACCGCCGACGGCAACATCATCACGAATGATGTCGGTACGCGTCACGGCCGTAATCTCATCTATGCACCCGATGTATTTCTCAATGCGATGCACGATGCTCCTGAAGGCGGAGCAAATTGGGGCGAGGGAGTCGATCCCGCGGTGTACATCAAAACCGGCAAGCGCGCGATTATCGTGGTGTATCCGAACTAGCCCCCCTTCGCTCTCATCCCTTCTTGCCTATTCCGTGCGCCTGCAATCGTATCCGTCGTCCCCATCAGAATCTGCATGGTCGTCCCGCAATATGGATGCGGGACTCCCTGCGCCTCCTCGGGGACTCGTCCGATTGCAACGGCGTACGGCCCGGCTGCGAAGGGACGAGTCGCTCCGTGACGGACTTTGCATCGCTCTTATGCCACATAGCTCATCCGCCCCCATACCCCAGCGAACCTTAGGCATCGGCTCGCGCATATAGATGCCATCCGTTGGCGTTGCACCAGACGCACCATCCCTATTGGTGCGTCGTACGCAATGCCAGGATGGTGCTCTTGTGTAGCGAGAGGTGAGTCGGGGTATGGGGGCGGGGAGCGGAGGGGTGTGCGGAAAAGTGCACTCCAATACTATTAGAGCGAGCGGAGCTTGCGGCGCAGGAGGAAGAACAAGATGAGCGCCTGCGTCGTCAGGGAAATCGCATACGCAAGCCCCAACGCATTGACATCCAGTACGGGGATGAGCGCTTTTGAGAGGAGCCAGATGAGACCGAGTCCAGGGATGCTGATGAGAATCGGTGTCCAGGTATCTTTGAGCGCGTAGAAACCGCGCACGAGCAGGTGGATTGAATTCTCGGCGGGAATCGCAAGTGCGAACAGTGCCAGTAATACTGCGGTCTTGTGCACCGCATCGGGACCGAACTTACCACCGCCGAGCAAAAGGCCGACAATCCAGGAGCCGAATACGACATACACAACCGCAGAAATTACTGATGCAATCAGCAGCGGTTTCGCAGTTTCTTTCAGGTGATATATAAAACCGGCACGGTCTTTCAGCGCAGCTTTGCGCGAGAGCGAACCGAACACCGCCATGGAAAATGCGATACCGAACACACTGATAGGCATGCTTTGGAAATTACGGGCAAAATTCACCACGGCAATAGAGCCGATTGTCAAAGTAGATGCAAGATTTGTAAAAATGGAAAAGGTAAGCTGTTCAATGGGCTGTCCGGCCATGCGCGGAATCATCAGCTTCAGGATTTGCAGGAAATTACGGTTTGCCAACTGTACCGGACCGCGCACGCGGAAGCGAGTACGGGCGAGCGCAATGAGGCGGGAAGCAAGATGCAAGACTGCGCCGAACAAGGTTCCGATAACCAAACCAATCGGTCCGAATTTCGGCGTCAGGAAGATGCCGGCGATAATGCCGACATTATACAAAACGGATGAGAGGCCGTAGCCGACGAACCGGTCCAGCGATACCAGCACGCCGCCGAGCGTGTTCGACAGCGCAAACAACACAGGAGAAAGCAGCATCAAACGGCTCATGCGTATCAACAGCGCCGTTTCGTCGGCCGTGAAACCGGGCGCAACCAAGTGCGCAACCTGCGGCATAAAAATAAATGCTACAACCCCGATAAAGAACATCGCGGCCGGAGCGGCGGCAAACATGGTAGTCGCGACACGCTCCGACTCTTCATCATCGCCGTGGGCGCGCAGGTGAGAAAACACCGGCACGAACGCCGCCGTCAGTGCGCCGGCTACGAATACATTCAACAGGATATCGGGCACGACAAATGCCGCACTATACACATCCAGAAGACGGGATGCTCCGAATATGCGCGAGAACAGCATGTCACGCAACAGACCAAGCGCATTGCTGGCGAGAATGAGCATGGTTAGAACCGATGCGCCGGCACGGAACACCGAACCGAACAGATAGTCTCTGATCTTGGTGAACATTAGTCCCAT
>JBBTQV010000054.1:5012-18054 GCA_038065515.1 Patescibacteria group bacterium
TCGTTGCCGGTCAGTTGCTGGCAAACCTGAACAATGCCGAGTTGTATGCACAGTTGCGTGACGCACAGGCTAATGTGCTCGGACAGCAGGCGAAACTGCAGAACATCGAGAGCGGGGGACGGGCTGAAGAGATTGCGATTAAAGAATCAGAGCTCCGTTCAGCACAGCAGACGCTCGATAATTCGTATGCCAATGTATACGATGTATTGTCCGATGCCTACACGAAGACCGACAATGCGATGCGTATCCAGTTGTTGGCGATGTTCAACAGCTACGGAAGCGAAACGACTCCGCTGTTCGGTCTGACATTTTCTTGTTTGTGCGATCAGCAGGTGAAGGCCACCACCACCGCGCGGGCTGCGGCAGAAATTGGTTTAAACAGGTGGAGGCAGGATCTGACGGGCCTCATCGGAAACGGTTCTCCGGAAGCGTACGCCAAAGCCATTCTCAATGCACGGGGGTATCTGCAGTCGGCCAAAGACACGATTGCCGCGGTCGGTACCCTGCTGGACGACTCGACGATAAACCAGTCGTCATCAACCGTGACAACATACCGGACCAGTGTCAGCACCGGAAGGGCGAGTGTCGTTGCGGCATCGACGGCGGTGAATACGCAAGATCAGCTCATTACCACACATAAACTGACCGTGGAGCGCATCCGGAATGAACTTGCACTCACAAAGGCAGGCTCGACTCCGGAGGAAATCGCGGCTCAACGGGCGGCACTGATGTCCGCACAGGCACAGGCGGACGGTATTGTGGCGCAAATAAACAAGGGTGTTATCCGCAGTCCGATTGCCGGTATTGTTACGAAACAGGATGCAAAGGTCGGGCAGACCGCAACTGCAAATCAGACACTCGTTGCCGTCATTTCTGATCAGGAGTTGGAGATTGAAGCGAATATTCCGGAAGTGGACATCGGAAGGGTTTTGGTCGGAGATGCGGTGCGGGTGACGGTCGACGCATTGCCGGGCGAGAAGCTTTCCGCCAAGGTTACCTTCATTGATCCGGCCGAGACAATCGTAGACGGCGTCGTCAATTTCAGGGTTCTCATGCTCCTCGATACACCCGACAGCCGTCTCAAGAGCGGTTTGACGGTGAATTTGGATGTCGAGACCGTCCGCAAGGACGATGTCCTTATACTCCCCCAGTTCGCCATCATCGAAAATGACCGGGGTACATTCGTGAAAAAGGTTTCCGATGGCACGGGCACTGAAATGCCGGTGACACTGGGCATTCGCGGACAGGATGGCACCGTTGAAATTCTTTCCGGCCTGCAGGAAGGAGACCGGGTTGAAAACATCGGAATGAAGACGCAGTAATTCCGGCATACCCCATGATCCGACTTGAGAAGATCGGTAAAACCTATTACGAAGCGGATGGCGGAGTTGCGACGCTGGCACTTGAAGATGTCACGCTTCGGATTCACAAGGGGGAATTCGTCGCCGTGATGGGACCATCGGGATCGGGTAAGTCGACATTACTGCACCTGCTCGATTTCCTTGACCGTCCGACGCACGGGAAGTATTTTTTCAATGACCGCGACACATCAACGCTCACTGATGTCGAGCTGGCCCGTCTACGCAACAAAGAGATGGGATTTGTATTCCAGGCGTTCAACTTACTCGGCCGTTCCACGGTTGCGGAAAATGTCGAACTGCCGCTGTTATACTCGGATGTTCCCGTTTTCAAGCGGCAGGAGCTCGTTCAGCGCGCGGTGCGCGCGGTAGGGCTCGATGAGAAAATTCATGTGCCCACCGCGAACCTGTCGGGAGGACAGAAACAGCGCGTGGCTATCGCGCGGGCACTGGTGAACGACCCGAGCATCATCTTCGCGGATGAACCAACGGGGAATTTGGATTCAAGATCCGGAGGACAGGTGATGGAAATACTGCAGGACCTCAATGAGCAGGGGCGTACGATTATTTTGGTCACGCATGAGACATACACGGCGAATTATGCACAGCGGCGGATTGTGCTCGGTGACGGCAAAATGACCATTGATGAACCTATCGATAACCGTAACCGGGGTAACGGATTGATCAAGTAGCCAATGCAATATAGTGACGCTATCAAAAGCTCGCTCCGCAGTATGCGCCAAGGGAAGATGCGCACTGCACTGACGATGCTCGGTATCATCATCGGCATCGCGTCGGTCATTATCATCATGTCGTTGGGCGCTTCTGCGCAGTCGTACATTTTGGATCAGGTGCAGTCGTTCGGCTCTGACATGATTTCCATCAACCCGGGTGCGCCTACCAAGGGTCCTCCTGCTGCGGTCCAGGGTATTGTCGTAAAGACGCTGAACCAACGCGATGTTGAATCGCTTCAGAACGAGCCGGCAATTCTGTCCGTTGCCGCGCGCGTCAGCGGCCAGTCTCGTATTATCTACGGAAGCAACAGCCGCTCGTTGATTTGGCACGCCTTCCCGCCCATCGGATTTGAAATGTTCAATATGGAGCTTTCCAGCGGTACGGTCTACACGGAGACGGACTCCCAAGCGTACAACAAGGTCATTATGTTGGGCTCCAAGGTTGCGAAGGATCTGTTCGGGGACATCGATCCCGTAGGCAAGATGGTGCGGTTGAAAGATTTCAGTTTCCGTGTCGTCGGGGTGTTCGCGCCCAAAGGTGCGGGTATATTCAACTTTGATGATTATGCGGTGATGCCGCTGACGGTCGGGCAGAAGCAGATGCTCGGCATCGACTACTACCACGAACTCAACGCGAAATTTGACCCGAAGTACGATGCGAATTTCGTGAAGTTACGCATTACGACCATCCTCCGCCAGAATCACCGCATTACCGACCCCTCGAAGGATGATTTTATGGTGACATCGATGGAAGAAGCGCTGACCATCATCACCAGTATCACTTCGGCGCTCACGGTGTTCCTGTCCGCCATCGCGGCAATCTCACTGATCGTCGGCGGCATCGGCATTATGAACATCATGCTGGTATCTGTTACTGAACGAACCAGGGAAATAGGGCTTCGCAAGGCGATTGGCGCAACGGAGGGAGATATCCTACGGCAGTTCCTGGTCGAGTCGGTCATCCTCACATCAATCGGCGGTGCCATCGGTATTTTCACGGGCGCGGTCTTCACCACGCTTGCATACTTTGGTGTGGTGTACGGGGTTGGCATTGCCTGGTCATTTGAATTTCCGCTTTCCGCTGTCGCGCTTGCGGTCGGCGTTTCTGCTGCAACCGGTCTCGTGTTCGGCGTGTATCCGGCGCGGCAGGCGGCGCGCAAGAACCCTATAGACGCCCTCCGCTACGAGTAATTTTTGCATCTCTGACTGCGCATGTGGTAGGATGACATGCACTATTTAATTTTATTAACCCGAATGAAATCCGTACAAGAGATTTTCAACCGTTTGCAGGACAAGAAGAAGCAGGTAAAAGTCGTCCGCCAGAAATACAAACAGGAGCTTGCCTCCAGTAGCGAGCATCAGAAACTTATGGAAGACATCGAGAAGCTTCGCGCAAAGAAAAAGGCGTACGAGCAATCTATTCGCGAGCAAGCCGGCGCAAGTTTTGCTCGCATCGACGAGTTGGCACTGGCCATCCGGCAGGATACGCAGATGTTAAGCGATGTTGCGCTGACATCCATCATGAAAGGCGAGCGCGTGGAGGTGAAAGACGAACATACCGAATACGAACCCGTCTTCGCAGTGCGCTTCAAGCGCGTGAAATAGTGTGCTAGGCTCTCACCAGTCGGTCAGCGGAGGTGTGATGCAAACTATGTCAGAGTATTACAGATCAAAACGGACGCGTGGCCTGTTTGACCCCGAGTCGGCAGAACCCTACCGGATCAGCCGTTCGGGCATCGATCTGTTCCTGCAGTGCCCGCGCTGTTTCTATCTGGACAAACGGCTGGGAACGGCGCGCGTGCCGATGATGCCGTTCAACCTCAACAGCGCCGTGGACGAACTGCTCAAGAGGGAGTTCGACATCAACCGCGCCACAGGCACTGCGCATGCTCTGATGCTCACGCACGGCATCGACGCGGTACCGTTCGCGCATCCGCAGATGGATGAGTGGCGGGAAGCCCGCACGGCGGGAGCGCGTTCTCTGCATGAACCGACGAACATACTGGTCACCGGTGGTGTCGATGATATCTGGATCAACCCCCGCAAGAAACTGCACATCGTCGACTACAAGGCGACCGCAAAAGACACGGAGGTCACGCTCGATGCTCCGTGGCAGATCGGCTACAAGCGCCAGGTGGAAGTGTACCAGTGGCTGTTCCGTCGTCTCGGATTCGATGTCGACGAAGTTGCATACTTCGTCTACTGCAACGGGCGCAAGAATGCTCCGGCGTTCGATTTCAAACTCGAGTTCGATGTGAAAGTCATTCAGTACACGGGTGATGACGCGTGGGTCGAACCGGCATTGACCGATATCAAGAAGTGCCTCATGTCTCCGGAACTTCCGGAAGCCGCCGACTCGTGTGATTGGTGCGCATACCGCACGGCAGCTGCCCAACACGAGGTATAGTACGGGGCCCGTCGTCGCGGGCCCTCTTTTTTCAGATATGCAGCCTCCTATTCTCATTGATAAGCCGTTAGGTATGACGCCGCTGAAAGCGTTGGAGTTGTTGCGGCGCGAGCATGCCATTCCGGCAACCGTAAAACTGGCGTACGCCGGAAGGCTCGATCCGATGGCGACGGGACTGCTGCCGGTACTGCAGGGCGAACAACTGCAACGGCAGGAGGAGTACTGGTATCTTCCCAAACGCTACGAGGCAACCGTGCTCGTCGGTATCCGGACTGATTCATATGATTTACTTGGTATACCCGAGCGGTTGGAAATGCCGGTGCCCACACCCGAGCGCATCACGGCCGTGGTGCGGGGACTGGTGGGGAAAACATATCTGGCGGTTCCCGTGTATTCAAGTTACCGTCACGAAGGCAAGCCGCTGTTTGCATGGGCAAAAGAAGAAACTGATGGCCCGCCCGTTGTGCCGGTGCGGCGCATGTCGGTCGCGCAAATCGATATCGTGTCAATGGGCACCATTGACACATCGGTACTGCGCGACATCGTCCGTAAGCGAATCCCGCTGGTGGAAGGGGATTTCCGGCAATCGGAAACGATCGATGCGTGGAATCGCGTTCTGAAGACCAGCGGCGAATGGGCAACCGTTGATCTCGATATTCACTGTGGAAGCGGCACTTATGTGCGATCGCTTGCGCACGAACTAGGGCGCCGCCTCGGTGCCGGCTTGCCTGCCGAACAGGCAGGAGCAATGGTGTTGGGCTTGCGGCGTACGCAAGTCGGCCCGTGGCGCGTATCCGACCCTATGGTTGTACGACTTTCTTCGCCGCAATCAGCTTCCTGAATATCACCTCCAGTGATGCAATTGCTTCGGAATCATGGATAGAAAACGGGATCGCTTTGATTCCTTCTGTGCGGAACTGCTTGACCATGCGCGCAACCGTCGTGGTGTCGACGAGATCAGTTTTGGTGAGCAGGACATGTTCCTCTTTCTGCAGAAGCGCAGGATTGTATGCGCCCAATTCTGCGCGGATAACGCGCCAGTCGCGAACGGGATCCTCGGTTTCACAAGAGATGAGATGCAACAGCGTGCGCGTGCGCTCCACATGGCGCAAAAATTTGATGCCCAAACCTTTTCCCGACGATGCGCCCTCGATGATGCCGGGAATGTCCGCGAGAATCAGTTCGTAATACACGCCCAGCCCCGGCTCCAAGGTGGTAAACGGGTAATTGGCGATTTTCTGTTGGGCGCGGGTCAGCTCGTTGATGAGACTGGATTTTCCGGCGTTGGGAAGGCCGACAAGGCCGACATCGGCGATGAGCTTGAGCTCCAACCGCATGTGCCATCGCTGTCCCGCCGTCCCGCGACCGGAACTCGTCGGACTGGTGTTGGTGGATGAGCGGAAATGGAAATTTCCCCGTCCACCTCTGCCGCCGTGCGCCAACAGCACGCGCTGTCCGATAGCGGTAATTTCCTGCGACTCTTTCGTATCAAGATTATGGATGACGGTACCGACCGGAACGAAAAATTCAAAATCAACGCCGTCTTTTCCGTCGCGGTACTGAATGCCGCCGACCTCACCGTCGGGGGCGACGGCCGTTTTCGTATTGCGCCAGTGCGTCAGTGCTCCGATATCGGCAACGCCGGTACAATATACACTGCCGCCGTTGCCGCCGGACGCGCCCGTCGGCCCCAGTTCTTTGAGGTTCTTGTTGAATGCAACGGAGCCGTCTCCGCCGTCGCCCGCAATCACCTGAATTGTTACATCATCGATGAGCATAGTCTGTATGTTTCAGTGGACTATCATACCATAAATTTCGGAATTATGGAAGGAACTCCTGACTCCCCGCCCGCCCAGACATACGCCGGGTCCCGGTGCATGCGTCGCCATCGCTGTTCGCTCGGCTTTGGCACAGCAAGCGACCCTGCGCATGCCTAGGCGGTCGGGCTCACGACAGAATCTGCGCCAGCGCAACCCTTGGCGGGACTGCGCTGACGGATGGCATGTTGTGCATATCAGTAGTTCAGCTCCCCACCGCTAGCGCCACCATGCTCCAGGGAGGCAAGAAACTTCGGCGGGCATATATACAAATGGCGAATGTCGTCCGCACCAAAGACATCCGCATGACCAGAGCCCAAAGTCCCGCCCTTTCTTCAGAAAGAGCGGGACGACGGCGGAGATTCGGATGGCTGACAGTGCGGACAGAGAGCCACTCCAATGCGAGCTGCCGAATCGGAGCATGGTGGTGACAGCGGCGGGGAGTCAGTATGGTATAATGAATAAGTATCAATCTCATCAAAATGTATGAAGAGATTTATTAGTACTCTGGCCGTGCTGGGGGTGGCTCTGATGCCGCTAACCGCAATGGCCGCAACGCTCGTGTCCGGTCAGCAATACTCGCTACCCGCACAAAAAATCGTAGAGGGTAATCTGTACTCGGCAGCCGGCACATCCACTATCGGCGGACGGGTGACAGGCGATGTATTGGCGGTGGGAGGAACAATCTCACTGGCCGGTTCGGTGGGCGGTGATGTGTTCGCAATCGGCGGCACGCTCCAGGTGCTAGGACCGGTCGGCGGTGATGTGCGCGTGGCCGGTGGCACGCTGTCGATTAACGACCGCGTCGGCGGGGATCTTGTGGTTGCCGGTGGTACGGTGCATGTATTGCCCGGAGCCATCGTGCAAGGCGATCTCATCGTTGCCGCAGGGCAGGTGATTGTGGACGGTACGGTGCAGGGTTCGGTTCGGATGACTGGGGAAGAGTTAGTCATCAATGGTGCGGTATACGGTGATGTGCGGTACCGTTCGCAGAATCAACTCCAAAAAGGCGAGAGCGCCGTCATCGGGGGCAAAGTGCTCCGTACAGCGGTCAGTCCCAGCCGGACAAGCTTGCAAGCGTCCGAGGGTGCGTTCAAAGGCGCTTTCTGGGCAATCGTCGGTGTCATGACCGGCATGGCATTGCTTGCAGGATTGGGCCTCGTCGCATTATTGATGTGGCGCTGGCGTCGGCAATCGCTTGGAATTATTGCGCAGGCGCGCGACGAATTCTGGCCTTCGTTGGGTCGCGGCATCACATACGGTATTCTGGTGCCCATCGCAGCAATTCTGTTGCTGATCAGCTTTGTTGGCGCGTTCCCGGGCGCGTTGCTACTGTTGATCTATATTGCCGCGCTCATTCTGACAAAGGCGCTGGCAGGCATGCTGTTCGGCTCATGGCTCATCATGGTAATGAAAAAGCGTCAGGTGATGCATCTGACCTGGGTTTCAGCGTTGGGCGGCTTCATCGTCCTTCGCATCGTTGCGATGATTCCGGTTGTAGGGTGGATTATCTCTATCGCGGCGTCGCTCGTCGTATTCGGTGTGGTAGCGCACCGCATCCAGAAGCAGCTTTCTTCACGGTAGTGGATAATCCCAACTCGGGAATTGGTATACTGGAGAGGTGACACGATTTGGCTATTTTATTCTCGCGGTTGTACTCGTAGCCGCCGGAGCGGTGGGGTATTGGCGGTATCGGGCATCACGCCCAACGCCTGCTTCAGATCGTCCAGTGTCTATGTCGGTAGTGAGGTCTGCACTTCTTCTCCAGACGAAGATATCATTTCCGGTGACGGCTTCTTCCGTCCCCATAGCTCCTCCGGACATGCCTAGCGAGCTATCGTCTTTAATCCTGGCTGGCGCAACGGAACCGGAGGCCTATTCGATTATGTATGACGGTGGCCGCAGGGGTTATCGCATTGAGCTTCGGACCATAATGGAGCTTTTCGCTTTGCAACAGCTATATCAGGCAACGATCAAAGACAGCGGATGGACAATGCTCAATGGCGTCAGAGGTTCGCAGTTCGCGTTTATCGAAGCGGAAAATCCCCGTTACCAAATCCGCATTGAGTTTACCCAGTATACCACCGCAATCGTTGCGGATATTCGGGTAATAGCGAAATAGCCGATAAGTCCCGAAAAGGCCGTTTTCGGGACTTATTCGGAGGGGGAGCAAACGGAGCATTGCTATTGACTTTTATGGCGGTTGGCGGTATACTTAAGGGCAAGAAATTGGTTCAGGTAGTTCACTGAAAACCAAGCAAAAACGCACTCATAAGTCCTGCATTTTGCGGGACAAAGGAGGAGCTGTGAAGAACCTGAAGTTGTTCGCGCTGTTGGCGTTGATTGTGGTTGCGGCGGCGTGCGGTGGTGGCGGAGGTATCACCAGCCCGAGCGGGCCGCCCAGTCCGTCGCCGAGTCCATCGGCTCCGGCGCGGTTCGTAGTTCGCCCGCTGGAAGCCGGATTCGATCCGGGCACCAGTGGGGTCGGTGTGGAATTCGTGGTCGGTGTGGCGGGAATCCTCGATGTCTGGTTCGAGGTCAATCCCGGACCGCCGCAGGCGTATGTGCGGTTGTACTTGATGCCTGGCACGATTGCCGAGTGCCGTGCATCAAACTGCGAGCCAGTGGCAAGGGCCGAAGATCCGACATTGGCGAGGCAGTCTCTGCAGTACCGAGTCGTGCCGGGTACCTATGCTGTCCGCATCTTCAAAGTCGGCATGCCGCCAGCCAGCGGAAAGGGCGAAATCGGCCTTACGCCCGATGCATGAAGACTGAAAGCCGTTCAGGAGCCCTGACAATGCGCATTGTCGTCGGGGCTCCTTTTTTGTGGATAAGGGGAATTAAGATTGACTGTATGCCGTGGTATACTAGAGATGTGAAAAGGTCTGCATTTTTCACTCTTGTCAGCGTACTCCTGGCTGGTACAGTAGCGCAAATTTCGTGAGTATTCAGGCCATCGCTAAAAAAGAAACACCGGCATGACTTGGCTCCGCTCTCTTCTGTTGACATCCGCATTCGTTCTATTAATTTTTGTTGCACTGCCAACGACTTCGTATGCTGCGACAATATATTGTACTGCTCAAGGATACTGTGATGAGAATGTTCAGGGCGGCGCATGCTACGCTTCCGATCCTTATGGCTGTAGCTGCGCCGGTGGGGAGCCGTCCTGTGTTAGTGTTGCTGTGTCACCACCTAACATATGTGGAGCGACATGTGCGTTTTATGAACAATGCCAATGCGCGCCTTATCCCCAATGCAGTAATGGCACAGATGACGACGGAGATGGGCTGACTGACTATCCCGCTGACCCCGGTTGTTCTAGTGATGCCGACAACGACGAGTATAATGCGGCGCCTCCGCCTCCCGAACCTACGCCGACGGTTGATTTGCGGTGTCAGGGTGGTAATGGGCCGTGCGCAGTTGCATACGGCGATACGGTAGCGTTAAGTTGGGCTTCTAACTACGCGTCTGTGTGCTGGACTGCAGGCGGTACGCCCGACTGGACCGCCAACGGATGGAACAATAATGCGCCACGCAACGGCTCTGGCGCATTCGGACCGGTGACCTCGACCGTTACCTATACTCTCTATTGCGAGAATTATGCGAACGGAACCACCAACACGGTGTCCGATAGCGTCTCGGTGTCCACCAGTGGACCGCCGGCACCTGTCGTTGATTTGCGGTGTAACGGCAGTACCGGGCCGTGTGTCGTGCTTTCGGGAACGAATGTGACGCTGTCGTGGACAACGGCAAATGCGACCACATGTACCGCGTCCAACGGATGGACTGGGGCAAAGGGATTGTCAGGCTCTGAATCACGGGGGCCAATTACGGTACCGGTCACCTATACCTTGACTTGCAATGGTGTGTCCGACAGTGTCACAGTGTCACCCGGTGCGCCCACGACAGTTGATTTGAGATGCAACAACGGCACGGGTCTTCCGTTCACTGACGGTCCGTGCTCACCGCCGCCGGGAAATTTTGAATTGCAGTGGACATCCGCAAATGCCACTACCTGTACTGCATCACGAAACCCCCCGGCCACGAACTGGGAGGGTCCGGTCGCCCTGACGGGCGCTAAACTTCTTAGCGTTCCCGGAGGTCTGCGCGTATATGCTCTGACTTGTACCGGTGCGAGCACGGCCGTCGATTATGTAACGGTAAACCCCGGCATAAATGATGCGAAATTTGTTTCCCAATCAATTCCCAAAACCGTTCTGACGACGGGAGAGACAATGAATGTATCTGTCACCATGCAGAATTGCCGGCCCAACAATGACTGTACCGGTCTCTCGACTTGGATGGATACCGCGAATCACCGGCTTGGTTCTCAAAACCCTCAAGACAATCTTACTTGGGGGTTTGGTCGCGTTTTGCTTCCCGCGGGGACTAGCATTCCTCCCGGCTCCTCGTATACCTTCCCCTTCACCATCACCGCTCCTGCGGTTGCCGGTAATTATAATTTCCAGTGGCGCATGTTGCGGGAAGCCGTGGAGTGGTTCGGAGATTACACGCCGAATGTTAGCATCGCGGTCAATGTCCCTATTCCTCCAGTTGTTTCCAATGTCACGGCAAATATACGGGACTACTGCACATACGGCCCTGGGGCCGGCCCTGGGGCGGATATTTCCTGGACATATTCCAGCGGTACTCCGCAATCCGCATATCGCATACAGATCGATGACGATGTCGGATTTTCCAACCCCAACTACGATTCAGGGACAGTATTGAACTCTAACACATCGGTATATGTTGTCGCAGCCGGCCTCACATGGAACACAACCTATCGTGCTCGCGTTATGGTCTGGGATGGGGCAGATACTGCTTCTCTGTGGACAAATCAAACAATCTGCATCGGTACCGGATGCAATGTATTCGGTACCGCATGGACTACGCCGGGTGGCCCGTATCCCGTTGTTGCATTTGCCAACATTCCAGCCAAGCCGGTTGCGGGACAACCGACACAATTCACGGACGGCTCGGTTTGTTTGGGAGGTGGTTGCCAAGCGTGGGCGTGGAATTTCGGAGATGGTGGCATCGATACGGTTCAGAACCCAGTGCACACCTATGCGCTGCAAGGAGCATACACGGTGAAACTCGATGTGACGGATGGGAACAGCAACATGTGCAGTATCACAAAAGCGCTCAACGCAAATAAAGCGATACCGTTCTGGAGGGAAGTGTTGCCGTGGTGATTGTCAGTTGTAGGTCTGCACGGGCGGGTGTATACTGTATTCAATGGCAACGGTAAAACAGATGTCCCGTGAGGTGCGGCCGGCGCGCGCCTACCCGACCCCCAAACGCAAGCCCGCGCGACTGGGTTCGGAAGTTGCCCGGTTCCGCGGTCACAATCAGCGGAAACCGAAGTCTCGGTAGCGGTCGTTTGCTGTACTAATATTATTTCTTACGCGTATGATGCACGGATTCATGGGTAAGTGTTACCAGTGGTGTCACAATAAATCAGTCGGCCAGCTGTTGCTTCGTCTGGCGTTGGGTGGATTCTTCCTCGCCCACGGCGTTTCGAAGTTTCTCAATATGACGGATATGATCGCGGTGTTCGGACAGTGGGGCCTCGCGTCTTACTGGGCGTATGTGGTCGCTACCGTCGAAGTGGTTGCTGGGCTTTCGTTCGTACTTGGCGCGTTCGTGTGGATCGGCGCAACGCTTGTCGTCGTGGAAATGGCCGTCGCCACCTATCTGGTCATCATTCCGAATACGGCGGGACAGGCATTCTTGCCGCGCTACATCTTTGGATGGGGTCAGAACCTCATCTACGCAATCGCCGCGCTCTCGCTGGCGTTCACCGGTTCGGGCAAATGGTCACTCGCCGGGTGGTGGATGAAGCGAAAAGGGTGCTGCAAGGGCGGTAACTGCTGCAAGGACTGCAAAGCGGACCATGGCATGATGGAAAACTGTAAAGAGTGCGAAGTGGAACACGACAAGCACGGCATGATGCCGCCAATGTAGGAATTAGGATTCCCCGCCGCTCCCGCCACCATACTCCGATTCGGCAGCGGGCATTGGAGCGGCTCTCTGTCCGCACTGTCAGCCATCCGAATCTCCGCAGTCCCCAGCCCTCTCTGCGAGGGCTGGGTTTGTGCTCCGGTCATGCGGATGTCTTTGGTGCGGACGACATTCGCCATTTGTTTAATGCCCGCCGAAGTTTCTTGCCTCCCTGGAGCATGGTGGCAGATGCGGCGGTGAGCTGAACAGCGCAGGTTCTGTCGCGAGCCCGACCGCCTGGGCATGCGCAGGGTCGCTTGCTGTACCAAAGCCGAGCGAGCAGCGATGGCGACGTATGCACCGGGACCCGGCGTATGCCTGGGCGGGCGGGAGCTATCGGGGCGGCGTTTCGTGTTTGCGTTTTGTGACGCGGGTCGTTAATATACTTCGATATGATTGTGGTTGATGTAGAGACAACGGGGACGAATCCGAAGGTGCACAGCATCGTGTCTATCGGTGCCGTTGATTTTGCACAGCCCGACCGGCAGTTCTACCGCGAGTGCCGTATTTTCGACGGTGCGGAAGTGGAGGCGGCCGCGCTTGCGGTCAACGGTTTTTCGCTGGAGCAGGTGACTGATACACATAAGCAGACATTGGAGCAGACGATGGCCGAGTTCATCGCGTGGTGCCGGCCAGTAGCTGACCGTACACTGGGCGGACATAACACCTCGTTTGACCGCGATTTTTTACAGGCGAGTGTCGAGCGATACAATCTTGCGTATC
>JBBTQV010000055.1:0-3425 GCA_038065515.1 Patescibacteria group bacterium
CACCAGTTCACCGAAGTCTTCGCGCGGTACGCCAGTTTCTTTTCGAACATGCGCAAAAACATCCACTGCGTCCAGCGGTAGTACGCGGGGTCGATGGTGCTCACGATGCGGGAAAAATCGAACATCGTGCCCATGCTCACGATCTGTTTGGTCATGAACGCGATGTTTCCCTTGGTCCATTTCTCCGGATGAATGTCGCGTGCGATAGCCGCGTTCTCGGCGGGAAGCCCGAACGCGTCAAACCCGATGGGATACATCACATTGAATCCGCGCATCCGCCAGTAGCGAGCGTACATGTCGGGCAATGCGAATGCGTACCAGTGTCCGATGTGGAGATTTCCCGACGGGTACGGGAATTCAACCAAAATCATTTTGTTGCGTTTTCCGGCCTCGCCGGCAAGGCCGGCAACCCGGTCTTTGGTAACGGAGAGTTTTTTGGCAACCCAATATTTCTGCCACTTCTTTTCTATCTTGGCCGGAGAGTATCGTGCCATACTGGCCTACTATATATAGTATTGCCCCCTGAGGCAATATCCTACACCAAATCGCCTATATAATCAGCCGTTTTCAATATTTAGAGACACCGCTCTCCTCCGCTCCCGCCACGGTGTCCCAGGGAGCCCAGCCCGTCGTTGAGCGGAAAGACGGATGGCGAATGTCGCCGGCGCAAAACGCCATCCGCATGACCGGAGCATAAAGAACAGCTCCAACAGTGTTGGAGCTTGTTCGACTGCGGAGATTCGGATGCGTGACAGCGCCGGCAGAGAGCCGTTCCTTACGCGATGGGCGAATCGGGATACTGTGGCGGGAGCGGTGGGCAGAAAATTCTTCCTACTTCCCAACAATAATCAGAATATCGGCGGTGCTGGCAACCTCACCTTTGGGAAGTTCGGTGACCGCTTTCACGCCCAGATATGTCTCAAGTGCTGCGATTGCTCCCGACTTCTTTCCCTTGGAAATATCTACAAGCACCGTTGCGGTGTACGAGCCTTTCGCATCCCCCGTCTTCGTGCTCGTTACCCATGTATTTTTCTTAAGGTCGCTGGCCATCTTGCCCGCAAGTCCCGCCGTGCTCGTGCCGTTGCGCACTTCGATTGTCACTTTCTCCGGTGCGGGCGGTGTTCCTGACGGTGACGGAGTCAGTTGCGCACTGCCTGATGCGACGACTGTCGGTACGGGAGTCGCAGTGTTCTGCTGGATAGGACTCACGCTAACCAATTTATTTTCTTTTGCATCGTAGACGATGGCGCGGCTGGAGTAGACGATGAGAACATCTCCGTCTTTAGCGTCACGGTAGAACGGTTGCTGCGCCGCAAGCTCCGCAACATTACGCAACACGACAACCGATGGTTTCTCATCGGATGGCACAACCATGAACTTGCTCACGCGGGAGATAACCGTCTGCACCTGCGAGTCGGTAAGCTTCTCACCGGCATTGGCGCTCAAGTTCGACAAGTCATCACTCGACTGCGTATTGAATGCCCACCATCCTCCCGCTCCGACGAGCACTACGAGAACCAGGCCGAGAATTAATTTGTATGTTGTTTTCATATTGTTTTGCGTTCTAGTGCATTAATACGCTTCTCGTGATCATAGGCCCGTGTTTCAAACCGTTCAAAGTTTCCTTGGAAGGTACGCCGAGGATTGCTTCCAGAATCCGTTCCTGGCCCCCCTGGCCCCCCTGGAGCCGCTGGAGCCGCTGGAGCCGCTTTTCAACTTTCGTGAGATCCTCCTTGGTTGCATAAGCCTTGAGATCCTCTTTGGTCGCCATGGATTCAGTAACCGACTGAAAGCCCCGCCCAACCATCACTGCCAGTTCATCGACAGCCTTTTCTATGGTTCTGTCTGTCATGTTCGTACCCTACTCCTTCCATTTCTCTTGGCAATGTTGACAAGTGCCCGCGTGCAAAGGGTGCCCCTTAACAAGCCTATGGCGTTCCGGTCGGAATCGGCTCCGCCGGCGGGCTGGCGTCGGGAGTGGGAGTCGGAATATCGGGAATCGGAGTTGGAGTATCAGGCACCGGAGTCGGTGACGATTCTGAAGGTGTTTCTGATGGCGTCGGAGCCGATTCGTCGGCTTGCGAAGGCGCGGGTGTCGGCGTTTCAGCGACAGGCGGGACCGTCACTCCTGAAGAATCCAGGAGTTGTTGCAGTTGCTGTTGATTCACGCACACGGTGCCCGCGCACAACTGCTCGGCCTGCACTTTGCCACGCTCGAACACGATGCCGAACATACTTCGGAATGCGTCAACAATCATTCCGAACAAACTCTGGAATGGCTTGTGAATCCAATCCGCATTCCCCGCAGAACTACTGGCTTCCGTACTAATGGCTTCTGGAAGAGCCACCTCAGGCGCCCAGTATTGAGCTCCCACGAACACCATGATTTTCTGATAATCCCCCGTTGTCAGTTGTAGGTTGTCCGTTGTCGCTTCCAGTGCAGTACCGACGGTCATGCCTGCGGTGGTGGCTTTCATGCCGATGCCGGGGAGATTCGATGAGGTGATGCGGTCGCCGACGCGGATGGGACCGTTGTCGGTGGAGACTTTGAGCAGAACGCGGCCGGAGAGGGCCAGCGGCCTTGTTTGTTGTGGGTTGTCATTTGTTGATTGGATGTTATATCCGATGGAGTTGAAGTCCCCTGCTTGGGACGCAATGGAGGTGATACCGATGATGCCCTGCTGATAAGGGCGGGAAGAACGGACGAGCTTGGGGACTTTGTTGTTGCGGGTATCGAGGACAAAGCTGGTGGAACTGGGGACCATGATTTCCCCTTCCTCGATGTCAGGGGTGGTGGGGTACATTTCCATGTAGTCGGCGGAAGGGGCATTACCGCAATCAATGACAAACTGATCACTGGTGGCGCCGTTGGAAGTGTGGCACAAGGCAAAGCTGTTGGCCGCACCGGAGGATGAACTGATGTTGATCTGCAGATCGCCCGCAACATCGAGTTTGGCGGCGGGGGCTGTGGTGTTGATGCCGACATTGCCCTTGAGCAGGGTGGTGAGAATGCTGTCGTTGCCCAGGACGGCGGTGTTGGAGCCGGGGACCTTTGCGCCGTATCCGATGGCGATGCCGTTGGTGATTGCCGATGTGCTGGCGACGGTGTCCAGGCGGGAGGCGTACATACCCAGGAGCACCATCTGCGTGTCAATGACGGAGCGATGATTCGCGGTGGTGCCGTATCCGGCCTGGTACCCGTTGGCGGTGTTGGAGTTGCCGGTGGTGTTGGAGTAGAGGGCGTACATGCCGTTGGCGGTGTTATTGCCGCCGGTGGTGTTGGAGTAGAGGGCGTACAAGCCGTTGGCGGTGTTATCGGTGCCGGTGGTGTTGGAGTAGAGGGCCTGAAAGCCGTTGGCGGTGTTGTAGGCGCCGGTGGTGTTGGAGTAGAGGGCCGCATACCCGTTGGCGGTGTTTTGGATGCC
>JBBTQV010000056.1:0-31268 GCA_038065515.1 Patescibacteria group bacterium
CTGACCGTCGTGTTCCTTTATCTTATCAAATAAGGTCGATACCAGAAAGGCCATAGCCATCAACAGGAGAGTGGAGAACAGCAAGCTGACCGACTGGTGCATCTGGGAGATGAACAAGTTAAATGACCAGTGAAATACCGTTGCCAGTGCCAAGCCGATGACGAAGAGTGCTTTGCGGTGATCAAAGTAGAACCACGCGAGCGCAATAAAGTAACCCAACAACGCCGATGACAGAGTATGCAGAAGCGTGGCGCCCGCGAAGCGCAGGCTCCACAGGCCGACGGTTGCAGAAAAGCCGTCGACTAGCACGCGGTTGATGACCAGAATGTTTTCCATGGCCGCAAAACCCAGAGCGGCAGTGAGCATATAAATCATCGCGTCCACTGGCTCGTCGAATTCGGGAGAACGCAGGACGACAAAGTATACCGCGAGATATTTTACCACCTCTTCAACGAGCGCCGCCCAGAGATAAAACCCGGGACCGTCCGACAGTGTGGAGGATGCGATACTCAACAGACGAGCGGCAAGCTGTACGAACAGCAACTGCATCACGATGGCAAGCGGGGAGAGCATGATGCCCAACAGCAGTACCTTGGTGATGAGTACTTTCGGTTCCGGATGAGAATCTTTGCGCAACCAATAACCAAGCCAAATGAGGCTGGGCAGGGTACCCAAGAACACGAGCAGTGCATACATACCCAGCGAGTCCATGTATCTACCAGTATACCATTTGGAGGCCTAGGTGGGCCAACACTGAACCATCAGCAGAGATGTGTCGGATTCACCGAACAGCTTGCCCCAGAGCTCTTCGGTGACGAACGGCGCGAACGGATGGACAAGTTTCAGGGTATTCATCAGACACCAAACAAGAATATGGCCGGTATTTGATTTGAGCGATTCGTCGGCCAACTGTCCCTTCGATGCTTCCAGGTAGACATCCGCCAATTCACGCCATGCGAATTGATATGCCTGATTCGCCGCTTCATGGATGATATGGCGGTCCAGGTTGCCGGTGATATCGGCGATTGCGGCATCGAGCTTGGTGAGAATATCACGGTCTGCATCCGTCCTCACTTCGGGTTTTGCGGTGGCAAAGCGGACGACATCTTCACTATCGACACTCATCAGAACGAATCGCGTGATGTTCCATAGTTTGTTGGCGAAATATTTGTATGCGCGGATTTTGTCTTCCGAAATGCGGCTGTCGGTGCCCGGAGTATTGCCGACGACCAACGCCATGCGGCCCGCGTCGGCGCCGAACTTCTGTGCGACATCGAGCGGATCGATGCCGTTGCCCAGCGATTTGGACATCTTGCGTCCCTGCGCGTCGCGGACAGTGCCGTGCAGATACACGGTGCGGAAGGGGATGTCATTGAGCGCGTAGCCGGTCATGAGTACCATGCGGGCAACCCAGAAAAACAAGATTTCGTAACCCGTCTCGAGAATATCGGTGGGATGATAGATTTCCAAATCACTGGGCTTGCCCTCCGAAGCCTTGGCGGAGGAGGGCCAGCCGAGCGTTGAGAATGTCCACAGACCGGAACTGAACCATGTGTCGAGCGTATCGGAATCCTGCTCCCACTCGTCGCCTTCCGGCGGATTAACATCACAATAGACTTCCGTGCTGTCGCTTTCTGTTCCCAAACTTTTGACTTTTGACTTTTGACTTTTGACTTTCTTTCGGTACCACACCGGGATGCGGTGGCCGTACCAAATCTGACGGCTGATGCACCAGTCGCGGAGAGTATCAATCCAGTGGAAGTAGGTTTTTCCGAAATAGTCGGGAATGATGGAGATACGGCCGTCGGCGACCGGCTCGCGCATAATGTCTTTGAGTGTCGTCTCTCTATTTGAATTTTGAATTTTGAATTTTGCATTTACACTGATGAACCACTGCAGTTTCGGCATTGGCTCGATGATACCGCCGGTGCGGTCTGCGGTAGCCACATTCTGCACGGTGTCTTCTTCTTTTTCCAGCAGGTTTTCTTCTTTGAGCCACGCCACGACGGTGTCGCGCGCTTCCAGTACTTTTTTATCTTTGAGCTGTTCGGTCTCAACGGTCATGCGGGCATACTCGTTGATGACTTGTTTCACCGGCAAATCATGGCGTTGAGCCATCTCCCAGTCGATCATACTGTGGGCGGGAGTAACGCCGACGGCACCGGTGCCGAATGCGGGATTGACTTCTTTGTCTGCAACAATCTTGATGTGCAACGAGACGCCACAGAAGTTCACATCGTATTCTTTCCCGATATATTTGGCGTAGCGCTCATCATTGGGATGTACCGCGACGCCGGTGTCGCCGACTTTGGTTTCGGGACGGGTTGTGGCAATAGGAATGGGAAAGTCCTTGGCGTATCTGAATGTGTAGAGCGTAGCGGCACGCTCTTCGTATGCGATTTCGTCGTCAGAAATGGTGGTCTGGCCCTTGGGGTCCCAGTTGATGATTCGATTGCCACGGTAAATGAGGCCGTCGTCGTACATCTTTTTGAACATGGTGCGTACCGCCAGCGAGCGTTGTTCGTCGAGCGTGAACGCTTCGCGGGACCAGTCGCAGGATGCGCCCATCACTTTGATTTGCGAGGTGATGGTGGCGTGGCTTTCTTTGGCAAATGCTTCCACACGACGAAGCAATTCTTCGCGGCCCAAATCATGCCGCGAGACGCCTTCTTTTTTGTGGATGCTCTTTTCGACGACGGACTGGGTCGCGATGGCAGCGTGGTCGGTACCCGGCAGCCACAGCGTCCGGCGGCCGCGCATGCGCGCGAACCGCACCATGATATCTTCCAGCGTCAGCATCATCGCGTGTCCCATATGCAGGACGCCCGTGACATTCGGCGGCGGCATCATGATGGTGAATGGCTTGGCGTCCGCAGGGGTCACGCCTTTTTCTATACAGGTGTCCGGATTAAAAAATCCCGAGTCCAACCAGCGTTGATAGATGCGCGGTTCGGCGGAAGCCGCATCATAATTCTTGGGCAGTTCGGTGATTGACATGATGCCGTTCATTTTGCCCGATTCTCGCGACTTTTTCAACCGCTTCCCGCCGCTCTCGCCACCATACTCCGATTCGGCAGCGCGCATTGGTACGGCTCTCTGTCCGCACTGCCAGCCATCCGAATCTCCGCAGTCGCTTCGCCTCTGCGGCTCGCTTCGTGCTCCGGTCATGCGGATGACTTTGGTGCGGACGACATTCGCCATCTGTTATATGCCCGCCGAAGTTTCTTGCCTCCCTGGAGCATGGTGGCGACAGCGGTCGGGAAACAGAACAACGCAAAGTCCGTCACGGAGCCAGCCTGTCCCTGCCAAAGGGAGCTGGGCGGATATGATGGATGTGAGCCGATGACAGACCGCAGAGTGGTGCATCCCCGGAACTTGCACCGCGTTCTACGGTCTGTGAGGCGAACGCACCAATCGACCCAGGCCCGAGCAGGGATTGACTGGCGGAGGGCTAAGAAGTCGAAGATGAAATGCCGAGGCGGAGATTTGCGTCCATCTGAACCGATTGCCAGTCGGATACCACGACGCGCTGGTGTGCGAAGTATGCGGCGACAGCAATCATGGCGGCGTTGTCGCCGGTGTATTCCAGTGCGGGGATGATACAATGGGCTCCAATGTCAGCACACATGGCCGTCAGCCGTTCGCGCAGGAGAGTATTTGCGCTGACTCCGCCGGAGAGCATGATTGTCGGTACGGCATGTGCTTCTGCGGCACGGCGCGTCTTCTGAATAAGTACATCGATTGCCGCTTCCTGAAATGATGCGGCGATGTCAGCTTTTTCCGTGTCCGTCAGTTCCCGCACGCCGCTCGTGATGTCCCGTATCAGATAGAGAACGGCAGTCTTCAGCCCGCTGTACGAAAAATTGAAATCCGGTGATTTCAACATCGGTTTGGGAAGATTGTATGCGGTGGGATTTCCTTGCAATGCGAGTGTGGAAACTTTCGGACCGCCCGGATATGACAGGCCCAGAAGCCGAGCGACTTTATCGAATGCCTCGCCCACAGCATCATCGAGCGTCTCGCCGATGATTTTATAGTCGCCGTGGTCGCGCATCAGCACTAAATCGGTATGGCCACCGGACACAATAAGGTTCAGCGCTGGAAACTCAACTTTTTTTATTTTTGATGTTTGAGTTTTAATTTCAGCAATTGGCGATAGCCAGTTGCTGTGTATGTGTCCGTCCATGTGGTCAACGCCGATGAGCGGCTTATCGTACCGCCACGCCAGCGTACGCGCGAAGGTAAGGCCCACCAGAAGAGCAGGGCCAAGGCCCGGGCCGCGGGTGACCGCGAGCAGGTCGATATCAGAAGATTGTAGCTTGTGGCCTGTAACTTCGGATGCTTGCGCAAGAGCCGTTTCGTACACATGGCCGATGTTGGCGGCATGTTCGCGCGCGGCAAGCGTCGGCACGACGCCTCCGTAGCGCTCGTGCATGGCTATCTGACTTGAGACGACATTGCTTAACACGGCGATAGTATTGCCGTACTTGCCCTCCGAAGCTTCAGCGAAGGAGGGTGCCTCGATGACGGCAACCGCCGTCTCGTCGCATGACGATTCAATGGCGAGGATTTTCACTTGAGGTGTTTTGATAAGAAGGCACGCCCCGAACCTGACTTGAGATATTTCTCAAAGTTGTAAGCAGTGTATCTATTTTCAAAAACCGTATAACAAATAATATAAACGGGCAGTCTATTTTTCGTCGCAAAAACACGGCCAGAAGCATGGCGCTTTAGCCGGTCCTCAACATTATTAGTGCAGCCAGTATAAACCGTGCCATCAGCACATTGGAGAATATAGACAGAATGCATAGTTGTATTTTCTCCTTCGCGATCTAAGCAGCTTTCAGCTGCCGTAGTTCGCTCCGGCGAACGAATTCTTGCCTTTGCAATTTCAGCAGCCATTGGCTACCGAAGCTGCTTCAGCAAGCGAAGGCAGCGCCACGGAGAATCGAACTCCGATTCCGCCCGTGAAAGGGGCGTGTCCTAACCGTTAGACGATGGCGCCATGACTTTGCCAAGGCTCCGACATGCAAAGCATTGACAACTACTGATTTTAGCATAATTCCTGGAATTTTCAACATTGCACTGTATTCTGTGCGGGATATGATGAATAACATGGAACATGAACCAGGCCATCAGGAGCGCGGACCGTACAATCTCCGGAACGATTTTGAAGGCGTGCGCAACGCCATTGCCATTGTTGAAGGCGAGGCGTGGCTCCGTGCGGAGCAGCGTATATCCTCAAATTGGGACGAGGTAAGCGAGGGAGAGCGTGAGACGAGCCTTGAAGGGGCGCGTCGGTGGCTTGACAGGGTGCCTGTTGATGAGGATATCTGGCATACGGTCTACGGCACATTCGGAGTGGACAGGTGGTATATTCACGCGGATGGCTCGGTCCGATTCTCGGAGTCTCACGCATCACCGCAGGGGCTCCAACTCGCGAAAGAAAAAGGATTCTGGGTAGGGTAGTCTGGAAATCAGAAACCCCCGCGTGTGCGGGGGTTCTTTTACTTCGCGGCGAGGACTTGCTTAAAGACCTCGGGGTGGTCGGCGGCGATGCGGGAGAGGATTTTGCGGTCCAGTTCCACATGAGCGGCCTTGAGCTGCGCGATGAGTTTGGAATACGAGGTGCCGTTGTCTTTGGCGGCCGCGCTGACGCGGACGGTCCACAGACGGCGCATCGTGCGCTTTTTCTTTTTGCGGTCGGCAAACTGGAACGACCACGCGTGCAGGAGTGCTTCTTTTGCTGCGCGGTACTTTGTTGAGCGACCCCACTTGAAACCCTTTGCGTGCTTCAGAAGCCGTTTGCGGCGGGCATTTGCTGTGACTCCTCGTTTAATCCTGGTCATGGCGGTAGTTCAGATTATTGTTTGGATGAAATACTGCGCGACGGCATGAGGTTCTGGAAGCTCTTGGCAAACGCAACGGGGGACAGCTTCTGGCCGTGCTTGTGCAGGCCGGTACTTCCGCTGTCTTTTGCATTGAAATGACCCTGGCCGGGCTTGCGCTTCAAAATCCTACCGTTGCCGGTAATCTTGACGCGCTTTGCGAGGGATCGGTTACTCTTGTGGGTTTTTGCCATTGATTTCGGGTTTTGGTTTCATCTGCGCTTTCTTGTCTTTTTGGATGACGACCACCCATCCATACGGGCCGCGCATCGGCTCTCGCTGACGGGTGAACGGAACAGATATTTTGGTGAGGAATGTTTCCAACTGCTGGAGTCCGCGCTGTGGAAATGCTTTTTCCCTTCCGCGCAGAGTCAGCTCTACTTTCACCAGATGCCCTTCGCTAAGAAACTCATCGGCCTTTTTTGCTTTGAACAACAGGTCGTGGATGCCGGTTTTGAAGCCGACGCGCACCGCCTTTGTCAGCTGTTCCTTCACTTTCGGCCGCGCCTTTTCTTCCTTGGACTTGGTGTACATGTACTTCCCATAGTCCATGATTTTGGCGATGGGCGGTACCGCTGCGGGGCTGACCTCTACCAGATCCAGATCCTGTTCTTTTGCCAGCTTCTGCGCATCAAAAGTCTTCATCACCCCCAACTGCTTGCCGTCCTGGTCGATGACCTGGACTTCGGGGATGCGTATTTGGTGGTTGACTCTAAGATCGCGTATAGCCAAGACAGGTAAAAATCAAGCCTGGGGAGTATAACACAGGCCCTCTGATTTGTGAAGTGTCGCTCACTTTTTGACGGGACAAGATGCCCAGAGGCCTCGCGCGGCGGTGCGGGCAGCGGATTGTGCGGCGATGAACTCTTTTGCGTGGGAGACATCGGGCGGATAGGTGTCCGCGTATGCATACCCATCAGCGACTAGCTTCAGATTCACAAAGGTGCCGTCGGGAAGGTAAATGTAGCGCAGAAGACGGCCATATTTGTCGGTATCGGTAATGTCGCGCACTAGGCGCACGAATCCGCTCTCAAGCAGTTTCTTATTGTAGTCGGACGCCTCTTTTCCGAAGCACTCGACCGCCTTGGTTGGGTGGACGGTTTCCGGGGTGTTGATGCCGATGTAGCGGACGCGTGAGCCACCTTCGATTTCGATAGTATCACCGTCGACAACACTGCTTATCCGCACCAAGCCTTCAGGTGCGGGGCGCGGCGTTGCAGTGGGTGCCGTAGTGTTGTGGACTGCGTCCGGTTGGGACAGCCACTGCGTATATAGCGCAACAGCGACAAGAGAGACGGCGGTGATGATGCGTTTATTGGTCATCGGTAGAGCAGTGCGCGGAGCACTTCAAATTGCTTCAGCGCTCCGTCCATCGCGCGACGGGGCAGTGGTTCGGGCACGATGCCGAGCCGTCGGCAGATGCTGTCGAGGTTAGCGGGACCGGGACCCAGACGCGACCATGCCAACGAAAAAATATCGAGCCGATGATAATCAGTCGCATCTTCCACGCCCGTCACCTTGAATCCGGCATCGAGAAACGAATATGCCAGATACATATTATAGGAGGTGAAAATAGCCCCGGCGGTTTTCTTGGAGTAAGCGGTCAGTGCTGATTCGATGTCCACCGCGTTGCGCCATGCGGCGGGGCTGTATCCCGCGACTTCCAGCGCACGCTTGGCGCCGGTTTTGATGTGCGCGGGACGGATGCGCGTGGTGTACTGGTCGCGCACCTTGAACGATTTCTGGTCCACAACCAACACGGCCAGTTCAATGATTTCATGCACGGTCGCGTCAAGGCCGGTCGTCTCGATATCGGTGATGGCCAATGGTCGCTCAGTAAATCTCATAGGGGAAGTATACACAAATGGCCAGTCATCTCCACAGAAGAGGAGCGGCCATTCAAAAAGAACCCCCGCCATAACGAGGCGGGGGAAGGATTACCGAGTTCGGGACCGGATGCGATACCGCATCGGGGAACCGAATGGGACGATGTGCCGGATGACAGTTCTGTTCGCCAGGGCCGGGTTCATATGGAGGCCGTAGTAAATCTCCACATCTCCCCAAGCGAGCCAGCCGCCCGGGTTGTCTTTGCAGAGTTCAAGCACGATGACGGCGTTTCCCCATGTCTCGCAGGTGACCTCCACGCGTGCTATTTTGGTTCTGCTACGATCGAGCGACTCATGGATCGGCCGGACGAAGAGATGGGCTTGCGGGCGCTCGATGTAGTAGGGACCACTCCTGTTGATGCGGCTTCGTGTGAGCGCCACGACCGCATCGACCACCGCAATGTGGAACGGACTGATTTCTCCTTTTTTCACAAGGCACCTCTGTCTGTACTGTATCAGAAAATCACGATACGGTCAAGTGTTTTTGCATACCGCTCTACTTCAGGAATTTGAACGACGCGATCATGCGGCCGTAGACGGCCGCGATATCAGCCTCGGAGGTCGCGGTGCCAAACTCGAAGAGCTGTGCGCCGCGGACGACGAAGTGGGAAGTGACCATCGCACCGGTCTGCGGCTGCCGCAGGGTCAGTTTGAGCCACGAGAGTCCGCCCGCCTTGATATCTTCTTTGGCAATGAGGTACGGAGCGGCCTTTTCGAGAAGCCCTTCGATAGTGTTGTCGCTTTTAATGATGCCAAGAATGAACTGACCTGATGCGATTGTTGAAGGCGACCAACCAACACACTGCGGGCCACACACACCCACGCGCCAGTCGGTCGGATAGGCGACAGAAAAACCCATCGATTTACTGGAATATGTTGCCCAATCTTTTGGTGCAGGATCGTAAACCAAAACCAACGGAGAAGTTGATGCCTGCGGTGATATGGAAGGCGATTCGGATGTACCGGGGACGGCGGCAACTTGCGGACGACTGACACCTTTCCACACTGCCAGTGTAGCCAACACGACAATGCCCGCGATGATGAGGATGCGGATGTATGATTTCATGACGGGTAGCATGGCAAAGAGAAGCCCCTCTGTACAGAGGGGCTGTGGGAATCTACGGAACCGTCAGGTCTTGAGCGGGGAGAGCCGAGTCATGGCAATGGAGGATGTGGCCGCTGATACGAAACGAGGGGTAAATATACTCGTCAGTCGCTCCCTGATATTCGCAAACCAGTCCGGGATTGTCTGCGTAGAACTGCACAAGCGAACGGCGGTACGGGTCGCGAGTAACGGGGAAGTAGTACACTCCGTTGCCGTCGGCGACGGGTTGGACAACTGCTTCGGATGCGGGGCCGGTCGGTGCTTTCGGTTGGCGGCTCTCGAAGATTCCGACGCCGAGCAATACCAGCGCCACGGCAACAAAGGACCACGCGAGCTTCTTCATGCTCCCTCCTTTGGTAAGGTGCAGAGCTATTATACCATATATCAGCAACAAAGCAACCGCCCCTGATGGGTGGCTGCTTTGTTGCAGTGGAGCGCCTCGGGGGAACTGGGAGACTCTAGCTGAGACAATACTTCACAACATCTTGCGTATTCTCATATAAATAGATATACTCAATTCGTATGCTCATAATCTCAAAATACCATGCATGAACAAGATTCAAGAAACAGGCCTCAAGAAGAAAGGGCACCCGGATTGGCTTTATTCAAAGAAGCTCTTAGAAATATCATAACTTCAAGCCCCGAAGTCATGAATGGGTTTGCCGATCAACTCGAAGAAGAGTTAAGTACGCTTGATACAGATGAGGGTAAAAAAGCGGTACAGAAAGCCGTAGAAGCAATCAGGGCGGCTTCACTAATTGTTGAGCAGAATTAAGTGTCTTTCGACATGGACAAAAGAAAAGAGCCCGCATGGGGCTCTTTTCTTTTGTGGTGGAGATGGCGAGAATCGAACTCGCGTCCACTACGATGCGCACACGATCTGATACCACAGTATCCGGTTTGGTGGTTCGCCCGCGGATAGAGAACCGGAAAAATAACCGCGGACTATCATGTCTTAGTTTCGGCGGGTCACGACACGACTATGACCTACCAAAGCGAGCTAGATGACACCGCAGAATCCCGTAGCAAGCGTCAGGGTGCGATGCGTCTTCAAGCCGTTAGGCGAAGGCGTAATTGGCGGTTCGATTGCCAGTTATGAGTTTGACCGGTGTTTTGTGCGGTTACCGGCCGACCGCATATGGAATCGTGCGGGCATGATGCAGTGTCGAAACCGATCATCCCCTTACCTGTCAGTATAGCATAGAAATTGCATTTTTACAAGCCCTCACACCAAACGAACGCAAGCGGCTTTGCCGCTGGAAACCAAGAGATGTTCGTTCTGGTGTTAGGGCAAGCATCGGTGTATAGTGTATAAATCCTCGATATCCGGGGTTTTGGGGTGGGCCATGGCACAAAAGAAGCAAAAGAAGCTGATCCCGTTCGACAGACAGATGGCCATTCTCTTGGAGGACCGTCTGGGATGGGCCGAACTCGAGTCGCTTTCGACGCTTGGCCTGAAGGAGTTGTTTGTGACGGTGCAGATAGCGTTTGTCGAGAAGAAGCTGCAATCCGTAGGCATCATACTCTAAGAATCAGGAAGTTAAGAAATCCCCGACACAGGTGTCGGGGATGCTTTTTTACTGACCGATGCGGCACGCGACGCAGGCGACCGGATTGAGCTGGTAATCCATCATCGCGATTGTTCGCAGAGTGATTTCGTTCAGTTTTTCGTACGTTTGCTTGGATTCCAGTAGTGCCCATGGGTTGGACGCATTGCGTTCCATTTCGCGCTTGGCAAGTTCGGTGAGCTCGAGGATTTTGCCGATGCGTTGTTGCCACAGCGTGGCAGGGAATTCGTTGTACACGACCCGCAAGCACGGAACCGGGGCGCGGCGCAAATTTACTTTCCGGCTGACACTGCCATGCCGGATGGTCAGCGGCACGACATCGGACCAATCCGACAGATAGAGCGTGACCGCCTTGAGCGTTTCGGTGTCCAGCTCGCGGTTGCCGATGGCGGCGATGAAGTCGCCCGGCTTGATGCCGGCCTTCTGCGCAGCGGAGCCGGCGAGCACAACATCGACAACGGTCAGGCGCCGGGTTGTGCCCGCGAATTCTTGTGTGGAAAGCACAAGACCCAAATGCGGTTGTTTGGGGTCGAGCCCGAACCGGCGTGCGGCAGCGGCCTGCATGTCCCGTAGGAGTGTGATACGATCCTGCCACGCGCTCGTCATCGCTTCCGGCGGTAGTGCAACCTGTGCCATCAACGCCAATGCTATCAACATTCGAGCCTCCTCTGAAAAGAACTACTCCTCGTTCATACCACGCTGGCGGGAACGCGCAATATCTTTTTTCTTGATGCTTTCCCGTTTGTCGTATTTCTTTTTGCCGCGCGCGATGCCGATTTCCAACTTAATCAAACCCTTCTTGGCGTACAGCCGCAGGGGAACGAGCGAGATGCCGTGCGCCTGCGCGAGACCCACGAGCGTCGCAACCTGACTTTTGCTCAAGAGCAGTTTGCGGTCGGCCTGCTCTTTGTAGTCGGGCGGCACATTGCCGGGCTGATAGGACGCAATACTCGCGCCGACGAGCCACGGCCCGCCGTTGATGATGCGCACATACGCGCCTTTGATGCTGACGCGTCCGGTCTTGATGCTTTTGACTTCGTATCCGCGCAACACCAAGCCTGCCTCGAGGGTCTCGAGGATTTCGTAATCGAACCGTGCGCGGGGGTTAGTGGCGAAATCAGACATTCTTTACAAATTAACCTATTAATTGTACAGTACAGACCTGCTCTTGCCAATGGAGGATGCGATGGGAACCGGATGGTATGTTCAAAATGCTCAAGATGTACTGTTCGTACTCGGGGTGCTCTGTGCGATGGCGCTCGGAGGAGTTGCGGGCGTATACTGTGCCTGGGGATTTATCCTCGTGTACAGCGTCGTGCTTATCGTGGCGACGCTCATCATTTGGGGTGTTGCGGGGTTGAGCAGGAAGGATAGTTACCCGCTTGTGTTCTTCGCTGTCGGGATTCCACTGTTCCTGATTTCCAGCTGGTGTTCGTTCTGGATCAGTTACATAGGCGTGTTACGGAAGTAGCAGACGAAAGAGCCCCGCCGTGACGGGACTCTTTTTTATTTCTGCACGGGTAGGGCGCGGCGGAACTGCAGGACGAGTTGTACGGTGAGCCAGCCGACAAGCGTACCGATGAGCGCACCGCCCAGGATATCGCTGGGCCAATGGACGCCTCCGATGACGCGGGCGATGCCCATGAGCAGTGCTCCCGCAAAAAACACGGCACCCCAGCGTTTATCGTAGCGGTATGCCGCCATAGCGAGTGCGAAAAAGAAGATTGCGTGACCTGATGGAAACGACTGAAGTTGTTCGCCCGCATCGGTTCCGACGATATCATGAACGCTGTCGAGCGAGACAAACGGGCGCGCGCGGTGCACGAACAGCAACATGAGCGGTTTAACCCCAAGGCGTGCGATAATCGCGGCGCTAAATGACGCCGCAAACATAGGGAAACGACGCACCGGCCACAGAGAGCACGCGATAAGCAGGGCGCCGAGCGCATATTGCAGATACGACGCGATGAACACGATAACGCCGTCCCAAAAAGCGCTCTGCCCCGCGAATCCGTTCAGAAAGCGAAAAACCACAACATCCATATCATTTCCGTTCTTCCAGCGTTACACTGCACTCCTGTTCCTTGCCGTCACGCAGAAATGCAACTTTGAGCGTGTCGCCGACTTTGTGTTTCTGGAGCAGGTCGGAGAGGTCCATGTCCGCCAGGAGTTCGGTACCATCGAGACGGATGACGATGTCGTGCTCCTTGAGGCCTGCTTTATCGGCCGGAGATTTCACCAACACCGCCTGTGCGTCGGGCCGGTGGTCGCGGATAACCATGGCACCGTGGTCGCGTGACAGCGCGTAGCGCCGGGCAAGTTCGGGGGTGAGCATCACATACATGAGCCCCAGAAACGGTTTGATGATGCGGCCGTGCTCGATAATGTCACGCAAGTCGCCTTTGACCCAATCGACGGGGATAGCGAAGCCGATGTTTTGTGCACCAAAGATGACAGCTGTGTTGATGCCGACGACTTCGCCATCGAGATTGATGAGTGGACCGCCCGAGTTGCCTTGGTTGATGGCTACATCGGTTTGGATGACGCCGCGGAGTTGTTCCATATGCCCGCCCGGTGCTCCGCCCAGCGATGCCGAGATACTGCGCGCGAGGCCCGACACAATGCCCTTGGATACCGAGTTACTGAACAGCCCGAGCGCATTACCGATGGCGATGACCGTCTGCCCCAACTCGATGTTGTTGGATTTTGCGAGATCCACATAGGGCAGTTTCTTTTTTCCGTCCGGCATGGCGATGCGCAGTACCGCGATGTCGTTGATGGGGTCGCGGCTCAACACTTTCGCGGTGTGTTCGGTACCGTCATTCATCACCACGGCGTATTCTGCTTCGGCGTCGAACACGACATGTTTGTTGGTGAGGATGAGACCGTCGGGATGTACGATGAAACCGGAACCGCCGCCGATTTTCACGCGCTGGCCGGCGCCGTCTTCCACATCACCCATCATGAACGGATTGAACAACTGCGACGGGTTGATGTCGCGCATGCGGGGCAGATACTTTGATATGACGATACTGACGACCGCAGGTGCCGCTTTCTTGACCGCCGAGATAGCGAGCGTATCGAATGTTTTTGCGTCCATACCTGGTAGTATGCGTGTTGTTTAGAAGTTTTTCAACTGCTCTGCTTGCTCTTTTGTTTGCGATGCGTATGATGCGGGCAGTTCTGTGGAGGTTGATATGGGCGGAGCGTTTGAGTGGCTCAATAAGATCTTTGAATACCTCTGGATATTCGTTCCGCGACCGTATCTCATCATCTCAACACATCGGGCCGTGCGATACCGTCGTGGGCGCAAGCCAGTGCTTGTCATGCCCGGCGTGCGGTGGTATTGGCCTCTGACAACCATGGTGAAGGTCATCAATATCACCCTGCGCGCGGAGGAGTTCAAGTCGCGCGTGTACACCACGAAGGATGCAAAATCAGTTGCGCTCGCATACACGATGGTTTACCGGGTATCAAATCCCGTGAAGGCCGATTCGTCGTGTGACAACTACGAACAAACCATTGGCGAGCTGGGCGAATCCGTCCTTTCGCCCATCGTCGCATCCAACACGCTACAAGAGTTGCTCGATGAGCTTGCGAAAGACCTTGAGGAGTGTGGGCTCAATGCCACATTTACGGCAACAGCGAGGAAGATGGCCCGACGGTTCGGGGTGCGGGTCATGTACTGCCGCGTGCACACCTTCGCAAGCACCCGCGTCTTCAAGCTTCTCCAGGAGCAAGGCTAATAATACTGATATCACGCTTCCCGCTTCGGCGGGAAGTTTTCTTTCTGTCATTTTTCGCGTATATTCACTCTATGTTCCGACGCTGGCTACATGAAACGCTGACGCATATGCATCCCGGGCATCTGTTTGATGTGTTGGTGCCGCCCGATGCCGCAATGGGGGATTACAGCGTCAATCTTGCGTTCGTGCTGGCAAAATCAACAAAAAGTCCGCCAGCCGGCGGACCGCGCGAAGTTGCGCAGGCGTTGTGCGACTCACTGTTCGCCGAGGGGGGCGAAATGATTGAACGGTGCGAGGTCGCCGGGCCTGGATTCGTAAATATCTTCCTGAAAGATGCCTATCTGGAGACCCAACTGTTAAAGGGGCCCTTTCACATTCCGAACGACGGACAGGGGAAGAAAGTCATCGTGGAATATTCGGCGCCCAACATCGCCAAACCGATGCATGTGGGACATCTGCGCAGTACCATCATCGGTGATGCGCTTGCTCGCGTGTACCGTGCGTTGGGATATGATGTCGTGCGGTGGAATTATCTCGGAGATTGGGGCACACAGTTCGGAAAACTTATCGCCGCATACCGGAAGTGGGGTAATCAGGAAGAACTTGACCGCGACCCCATCGGCACGATGTTGAAATTATATGTGCGATTTCACGACGAACTCAAATCCGACCCGTCGCTGGAAACGGTGGGGCAGGAGGAGTTTCGGAAGCTGGAAGCGGGAGATGCGGAGAACCGCGCACTCTGGAAGTCGTTCCGCGATCATTCGCTCACCGAATTCAACCGCATGTATGCGATGCTTGGCGTTACATTTGATGTATTCAAGGGGGAGAGCGACTATGAAGCGGCGCTGGCGGGTGTCATTGCGCAATTGCAAGAGAAAGGACTGGCCAAAGAGAGTCAGGGAGCGCTCATCGTTGATCTGGAGCAATTCGGATTGCCCGTTGCGATGGTGCGCAAGACCGATGGGGCGACGCTGTATTTGACGCGTGATATCGCCTCGCTGGAGGACCGCATCGCATCGCACAAGCCGGACAAGATTCTGTATGTCGTGGCGAATCAGCAGGCGCTGCACTTCGAGCAGCTCTTTGCAGTCGCACAGTTACTGAAACTGGGACCGACGCAGCTGTCGCATGTGAAATTCGGCATGGTACTGGGGGACGACGGAAAAAAACTTGCGACCCGCGAGGGCAAAACGGTTGCACTTCAGGATGTCATTGATGAAATCGTGAATCGGGCATCCGCAGTTGTGCGCGCAAAGAACGACTCGCTTTCCGAAGAACAAATCACGCAGATTGCGCAGACTGTGGGTATCGGCGCGTTGAAGTACAACGATTTACGCCAGCACCCGTATTCCGACATCGTGTTCGACTGGGATGCGATGCTTGATTTGGGCGGCAACTCGGGTCCGTATCTGCAGTATGCGTATGCGCGACTCTCCGGCATCATAACAAAAGCCGATGTGAAAGGGCCCCTTTCACATCGCGCGGAGGGGGTCCCTTCACCACTGAATCATCCCAGCGAACGAGCCCTGATGCGTCACCTGCTTGATTTCGGGGACGCTGTCGCGGGATGTGCCCGCCTGCACACGCTCAATGGCCTAGCGCTATATCTGTACGAACTGGCGGAGAAATCAAACCGCTTCTATGAACTCGTGCACATCAACGATGATGATAACGCCGCACGCAAGGCGGCGCGGTTGCATCTCGTCACCGCAGTCATGGACACGCTCAAACGAGGACTGGACCTGCTGGGCATCCAGACCTTGGAGCGCATTTAGTATGAATTCCGATTCCCAGATCGTTCATCGCAGTTTCATCGCTCCGTGCCCTATTCTTGGCGCGGTGGAATTTCTTGATTCATAGGGGGAGAAATTGATTCAGGCTTTGGATGATGCAACGGGATATGTCTTTGCCGATTCGGAAGAAGTGTTCCGATTTCCGGAATGTCGCCTCATCCATGTAGAGCTTGCGGTTCACTTCGATCATCACCGACATGACCCGTTTGTCTTTCCGGTGATACTCCAGAGGGACAATGGTGCCGGAAAAGGGAGTGTTGATGCCGACGGCATACCCGAGCGCGCGAAAATTATCTTGCAGGATGTCTCGCAGAGCATCGGGTGTGTGGTAGTCATCGCATCCGATGCAGATATCCGGGCGGGGGGTTTGTTGATCCGGCTCGTATGGCCGCGGCGTTGAGGGAAACGAGTGGCAATCAACGAGGAGTGCTGTACTGTGCCGCGTGAGTGCGTTGCGGGTCAGATCGGTAAGTGCGTGATGGTACTGCCAATAGAGAACTTCTAACCGACTGCGGTTCTCGGGACCAATGGTGCGTAGTACGGCTCCCGTGCTGGTGTATGTGTAGAATGCTGACATGCCAACCGCTGACATAGGCTCGTCAGCATCGCGCTCGAAGCGTTCAATATCTACTACCACGCGGCCGATTGTTGACATGATAAAACTTGAGAAGCGAAGCAGTTCTTCATAGAGTGTGTCAGTATCGTTATCTGCGAGGTACGCTACTTCATGCGTAAGTGTCCGTTCATCGACAATGTAATCCTGTCTGAACTCTTCGGGAATCATTGTTCCAGCGTGCGGTACATTGCAGACGATAGGACTATTGGGATTTTCGCTGGTAGTGAAGTGCATGTCTCAGAGGATTAGCGCTCTTTATACAGTGCCCAAGCGGTCAGCAGAAGCGCGCCAACGGTGTCGGCGGCGAGATCGATCATCGTGTCGGCCAAATCTCCGCCGTGGAAGTAGAAATACCAAATGGGGTGGCTGTATTGCGCGTAGTTGCTGGCGAATTCCGCCCACTCCCACACAACACCGATAAGCGCCGAAATGCTTACAAGGATAAGCGTCTGCTTCCATGCGCCCATGTGGGTAATCTCTCGCTGCATGAGAGCGAGGACGAACCATGCGGCAGTGACGCCGCCGAGAATATGCAAAATCTTGTCGAGGTGTGGAATATAATCATATAGATTCCACCAGACGCCAAAAAAGATTCCAACGGACAGAACGATGAGCCCCGCGATAAGGGGCGTGAAGGTGCGCAGATGTCGCAACATAATCTATTCAGTATATCATGACCGTTGTCGTTCCCATGCATATCCACTTTTCAAACGAACGGGGCCGGTGCTCATGATATAATGTATTCAAATCAAACGGGTGACGGTCCGACCAAAGTATTGGCGGACTCACCATCTACTAAAACTCTATGAGGAGGGACACACGGACGAAAGTGGCAGTTGTCGTCGGAGTGATGATGGTCATGGTCATCGTATGGCTCGCCAACCGTGGCGTAGAACCGGAGTCGAGCGTGACGCCATCGGCGAGCCCGTCGGCGAGCGGTTCTCCGGTACCGAAATTAACCGCAAAACCGAGCGCTACCCCGGCGGGCGCTCCGATGCCAAAAAGTTACCAAGACGCTTTAACGACATACGCTAGCCGTCGCATGCAATTCGACCAGTACTGCCAAGCCCAGCCGTCGCGTCTTGCTATTGCGCGCGGGCAATCGATCATGCTGGACAATCGCTCGGGTGATTCGCGGACATTTGCGGTCGGAGGAGTATTCTTCACGCTCTCGGGTTATGGTTGGAAGATCTTCACCCCATCCGTGAAGTCGGTGCCGACTACTCTGTATGTTGACTGCGGCTCCGCCCGCAATGTTGGCACGGTACTGGTTCAGTAAGAAAAAGCCCGCAGTCGCTTGCGCGATGCGGGCTGTTGGTCACCGTTCCTTGCGGGAGCGGCTTGACCAAAGAATGGTGACACCCTCAACCACCGAGCTGTTCAGGAGCGCTTCATACTCCCTCGCCGTATAGCAGAGGGAGTAGCCGTATTTCTGGAACTCCAGATTCCAGTACTTGGCGATGCAGTACATCCGTGGCCGTTTTTGCTTCTTACAGCGCGCTATCTGTTGTTCGGCAATTTCCCGACTGATAGTAGCCATTACAGCCTCCGGCAATGACCATACCGCAGAGATGCCGTATTGTCAAAGCCTTTACTTTGAGCGAATATTTAGTTATAAAAGTATGCCGTGTTCTTTGAGAGAGGGGATGGCATGCGGGCAAAAACATTCGGTGTGTTACGACGGCTTGTGCACGCACAGTGTCTTGCAAGTATCGCGCGACGGATGAAGAGAGGCCCGCTTCGCGCGACGATGCGGGATATCGCACTCGGGTCATTCATCGAATACCTTGAACCGCAGGTTGCCGACGCAGTTTTTGAGATGAACCGGAAGGGCTATTGTACTTGGAGCTCGGGATTTTACGGCAAGAATTCCGATATCCAGGGAATTGATGGGCCGTTCACGCTGACTGCAACAGTAGCCGCCCGACTGGAAGAGTTGGGCGTCAGAGTAGTAACCGAGAAGTTCTTCGGGAGGAACTATACGGATATCACATTCCATCCGAAAGCGCCCGACACCCGACGCATCAAAAGAGAGTGGGCGAAGATTGTTTCTCGCATTCCGGCAAAAGGGTACCCAGCGATTCTCCAGGACAACCTCGGATCGTCCATATTTGCCGAGCAATCGCTGTCGGTCTTTCGGAGGAGGAACATTCTCCGGTTGGAGCGGCTTATTGGGGCGAAGCGCAATGCACGGTGGATGCGGCGGTGGCGCCGTCAGCTGTACAGGCTTCGCACAGCCCCGCCTTAGCGGGGCTGTTTTTTGTTGCGGGGGCGGGATTCACCGTCGGTCAAAACATCGCCGTCGCTCCGTTTTGCCTCACGGCTCCGGTCCTCGCGATGCCGTCTGCTGACGGCATAACCGCTCCGGACTTCGAATCCCGCCCCTCCTACAAACCGGCATACGAAAAATCCCCCGAAGTGGGGGACTTTTCGTATGTAGTTGCGGGGGCGGGATTCGAACCCGCGACCTTCAGGTTCTTTCTGTTTCCTCCGATTACTCGGAGTGTCGGACTATCCCATCATCCGTCCCGTATGGGTGAGGATGCTCCCATTATAGTCTCTGAGCCTCTCCATTCCAGCATGAGGAATGGATTTGGTTGCGGATTGCCCTCGGTAAGACCGGTCGGGTTTCCCGTCCCGGCAATTATTGTCGGGATCTCGACCGGCAAACATGCCGTGTCGGGACAGTTTCGGAAGTTTTCGATACACATTACTGTGTAAAGTCACAATTTCTTATGAGCCTGACGAGCTGCCGCTGCTCCACCCCGCGGACGCACTATAGGTTGAAATTGCCGATTATGCAAGGGTCGTAGTTGATAAAAGTGCGAAAATGCGATATGATGTGACGATGCTTGCCGGCGTAGTTCAACGGTCAGAACGAGGCATTCATAACGCCTAGAAGAAAGTTCGACTCTTTCCGCCGGCACATAGCACACAAATGGAAAAAGGATTCGAGTATCAACTGCACACACTGCCATCGGGTTTGCGCCTGGTGACGGTTCCGATGCCCGCGGCGAAAACAGCCACGGTGCTGATGCTCGTTAAATGCGGCTCGAAATACGAGGCCAAAGACCTAGGCGGCATTTCGCATTTCTTGGAGCATATGATGTTCAAAGGAACCCAGCGCAGGCCGGGGTATTTGGACATCAGCCGCGAGCTCGACGGTATCGGCGCCAGCTACAATGCCTTTACCAGCAAGGAGGTGACCGGCTACTACGCAAAAGCCGCCGCTACGAAACTCGATACCATTATGGATGTGGTGTTTGATATCTTTCTCAACTCTAAGCTGGAGGCGGGGGCGATGGAAATCGAGCGCGGACCCATCAACGAAGAGCTGCGCATGCGCCGCGATGATCCGCAGCAGCATATCGGCCGATTATTCGAAGAGTTGCTTTATGGCGACCAGCCTGCAGGGTGGGAAATTGGCGGTACCGAGGCGACCATTAACGCGATGCAGGCACCGGACCTGCGCCAGTGGTTCGATACGCATTATGTCGCCGAGAACACCATTATTGCGGTGGCCGGCGGTATTGACCCCGAACAAGTGAAAGCCAAAGTGGAGCAGTTGTTCGAAAACATCCGTCAGGCCGAAAAGGCAAGTAAGCTCGCCGTTGTTGAGATGCAAAATGCTCCGGGAATCAAAACCGCATCAAAAGATGTGGAACAGCTGTATGTGAGCCTGGGTGTGCGTGGATACAACATGTTCGATGATCGCCGGTACCCAGCCGGTCTGATGGCGCAAATATTGGGCGGGGGAATGAGCTCGCGCCTTTTTGATGAGGTGCGTCAGAAGCGCGGATTGGCCTACTATGTGTGGGCGGGCAACACCAACTACACCGATTCAGGATATTTTGAGGTCGGAGCGGGGCTGAATCAGGCCAAAGCGACGGAGGGCATCAAGGTGATTTTGGCGGAGATGGCCAAGGTGGCTGCGGAAGGCGTAACGCAGGAAGAATTGAAACGGGTCAAAGATCAGGCGGAAGGACGCATGGCGTTTACGCTGGAGAGCACCAGCGGAGTTACCGACGACTACGGCGGTTCGGTGCTGTTTTACGACAAAGTTATCACGCCGGAAGAGGAATTGGCGAAGATTCAGGCCGTTACACAGAATGATATACAGGCGGTTGCATCCGACATATTCACGGACGAGCGCCTGAACATGGCGGTTATCGGTCCGGCGGTGGATAGCAGCATTTTTCAGAAAGTGCTAACATTTAGATAGCTTCTATGGCAGAGAATCAGAAATTAGATGTCTCAACTTCCAGTATATTTCGCGCCATTTTAGTGGTGCTTGGGTTTGTGTTGTTGTATCTATTGTCGGATGTGGTGGTTATTTTACTTTTTTCCATTGTTATTGCTTCGGCCGTCTCGCCATTTGTGGCATGGTTTCAGAAGTTTGGCGTTCCGCGCATTATCAGCGTTCTCGCGCTCTATCTGATGGTCCTCGGAGCTATCGCTGCGCTGTCATCGTTGGTTTTACCTTCTGTGCTCGATGAATTGTCCAGTATGTCGGCGTATATTCCGAAGATCACGAATCAACTCACCACTTCTTTGGACACCGTACAGCAGGGAGCTCCGAAATACTTTGATTTCGTGTCGGAGGTGCAGAACATCGTCGAGATGCTCGCGGGGTACCTCCAGCAGTTCTCACAGTCGGCGTTCAACCTCGCCATCGGTGCGTTTGGCGGTCTGTTCTCATTTGTTGCGATTATCGTCATCTCATTCTACCTGTCCGTCATGAAGAACGGCATCCAGAATTTTCTTGCCGCAATCGTGCCGGAACGATACGAGGAGTACATCGCCGACCTCTGGCGGCGCGTGGAAATCAAGGTCGGTCTGTGGTTGCAGGGGCAGATGTTGCTGGCGCTTATCGTCGGCCTCTTAGTGTTCGTGGGGCTGACGCTGTTGGAGGTCAGGTTTGCGCTGGTATTTGCGATTATGGCGATGTTTCTCGAGATTGTGCCGGTCGCAGGGCCGGTATTGGCTGCTATCCCAGCCATTCTGATGGCATTTATCCAATCGCCAACATTGGGATTATGGGTACTTATTATGTGGGTTATTATTCAGCAGGCAGAAAACCACCTTTTAGTGCCGATCGTCCTGGGGAAGACAACCGGGCTGCATCCCATTGTGGTCATTCTCGCAATTCTCATCGGCGCGCAGCTCGCCGGCATCGTCGGCGCGTTATTGGGCGTGCCGGTCGCGACCATTATTGTGGAACTCCTCGACGACATGGCCCGGCTGAAAACATCACGCCGAAGCACTTAGCCAAGCTACTAGCCATTAAAACTTAGCCATTAGGAATCGGGGACTAATGGCTAAAGACTAATCTCTCATGGCTATTTTTTATATCGTCGCAACGCCTATCGGAAATCTTCAGGACATCACCCTGCGGGCGCTTGAAGTGCTGAAATCCGTTGACGCCATTTTCTGCGAGGACACTCGCGTAACCGCCAAATTGCTGGCTCATTTTGACATCAAAAAGCCCTTGTACGCCTACCATCAGCATAGCGACGAACGGGTGGTGGCGCAGGTTGCCAGCATGCTCGGTGAAGGAAATACGCTTGCACTGGTCAGCGACGCGGGAACTCCGGGCATCAATGATCCGGGCGGCCGGTTGATTCAGCAGGTTCTCGCACTGCTCTCGGATACGCAGATTGTGCCGATTCCCGGAGCCAATGCGGCAGTCGTTGCGCTGTCGGCCAGCGGATTTCCGGCAGACCGCTACCAGTGCTGGGGGTTTGTGCCGCACAAGAAGGGGAGGCAGACTTTCTTTACGGACCTCGCCGCAACCGAAGATACCGTGGTTTTCTACGAATCAAAGCACCGCGTCCTCAAGGCGATGCAACAATTACAGGAGGCGCTGGAGAGGGCAGAAACACTTGGCCGGCCTATGGTGGTGGCACGCGAGCTGACAAAGAAATTTGAAACACTGTATCGCGGTACCGCTGCGGACATCGCGGCGCAGTTGACCGGCGACAACGGACTGGGCGAGTTTGTCGTCGTTGTCGCACCGAGAAGCTGGCGCTAGGAAGTAGCTTTTTAGCTTCTTAGCTGGTAGGATGCGTCGGCAAATGTCCGAGCGTATTCATTCATACAAGGAGCTTATCGTATAGCAGAAAGCCATGGACTTAGTGCAGGCCGTCTATAGCGTCAGTATCGAATTGCCCAAGCATGAGCTGTACGGATTAACATCGCAAATTCGGCGTGCGGCAGTATCTATTCCATCAAATATTGCCGAAGGCCGCAGAAGAGGCTCAAGGGCCGATTTCCGTCATTTCTTGCTCATCGCCTATGCTTCCGGAGCGGAACTTGAGACTCAACTAGAATTAATGCACCGTCTTTATCCAGACATCAAGATGGATTATGCTAGAATTGATGCACCTATAGACGAGGTGATGCGCATGCTTAATACAATGACCGCACGACTACAAGCTACCAGCTAATAAGCTACTATTATGGCCCGTTTTTATATCACAACGGCAATCGTCTACACCAATGCACCGCCACACATCGGCTTTGCGCTGGAGCTGGTGCAGGCTGACGCTGTTGCCCGTTACCGCCGCATGTTAGGGGATGAGGTCCGCTTTCTCACCGGTACCGATGAGCATGGCACGAAAATCATGCGTTCCGCACTGGAAGCCGGTGTACCGACCCAGGAATTCGTCAACCGTATCGCCGGACAGGTGGGAGATTTAGCGACTCGCCTGAATGTCTCAAATACCGATTTTATGCGCACTTCCGACCGTGTCCGGCACTGGCCGGCGGCGCAGAAGCTATGGCGGGCAATGGCAGAAAAGGGCGATATCTATAAGAAATCATACGAAGGATTCTACTGTGTCGGCCACGAGGCATTCGTCAAGCAGAGCGAACTGATAGACGGCCTGTGCCCGCTGCACAAAAGCAAACCGGAGCTCGTTAGAGAAGAAAATTGGTTCTTCAAGGTAACGAATTACACGGGTAAAATCCGTAAAATGATTGAGTCCGACCGACTGCGCATCGTTCCGGCAACCCGCAAATCAGAGCTTCTGAACCTGCTCGATGATGCCGAGGATGTCAGCTTTTCCAGGCCTTCCGGACAATTACCATGGGGGATTCCCGTACCCGACGATGCTGATCAGACGATGTATGTATGGGCTGATGCTCTTACCAATTACATCTCTGCATTGGGCTATGGTACCGATGAAGCGGGGATGGCATTTTGGCCTGCCGATGTGCATCTTATCGGCAAAGACATCGTGCGGTTTCATGCCATATTCTGGCCTGCGATGTTGCTATCTGCCGGTCTGGAACTTCCCAAGAGCATCTATGTTCATGGCTTTATTACGGTGAACGGGGAGAAGATGTCGAAATCGTTGGGGAATGTGATTAATCCGTCCGAACTTCTGGATCGCTATCCAGCCGATGTCGTGCGCTACTTCATGTTGCGCGAACTACGGAGTACTGATGACAGCGATTTTTCCTTGAAAAACCTCGACAATCGATACAATACAGACCTCGCCAACGGTTTGGGGAATCTCATTCAGCGCGTTGCAACACTCGTGGCTACCAAATTGTCAGGAAAAGGGGTCTATACCGCAGATTTAGAAGCCACAGAGCCCGCCATGAAGCAGATAGCAGACGATACTGATTATCAGAATGCTTTTGCGCAGTTCCGTCTGCATGATGCGATATCATGCGTATGGGAGAAGATTGCTTTGGCCAATGCGTACCTCAATGAGCGAGAGCCGTGGAAATCCTCCTTCGCCGAAGCTTCGGAGGACAGGCAGGAAGGATATAAAACATTGATAGTATCCGTCGCGATGATTGCGCATATCGCATGGCTGCTGCAGCCGTTCATGCCCGCCACTGCGCAGAAGATTTTTTCAATTTTTGGCGTCTCTCCGGGCGCCTCGCTCGCCGATGGCCAGCAGATTTCTGTCACCGTTCCGGAGCCGCTTTTTCCAAGGAGAGAGACATAAGAACAGGTGATTAATAGCATTGTAGTTGCGTCACTATAGCATTGTTTCATTTCACGCTCTTCGTGAAATTATGACAGAATATGAAGAAGCAGAAAGAAATATGAAAATCATCGACACACACTGCCATCCGCAGTTTCCTCAATACGACTCCGACCGGGATGAAGTTATCCGAAGGGCACTGGATTCCGGTATCGGAATCGTCTGCGTTGGTACCGATTTAGCGACAAGCAGGCAGGCAATCAAGCTCGCCGAACGCTATGAAGGTTTATATGCGTCAGTTGGTTTGCATCCGAATGAAGTAACGGACAACTTTCAACTGACAAGTTACGAGGAGCTACTCAAGCACTCTAAAGCCGTGGCGATTGGAGAGGTGGGCTTGGATTACCACCGAACAACAGATTTGGAAAAACGGAAGCTCCAACGAGAATCGCTTGAACAGTTCATTCATCTTGCCGCTCAATGTGGCAAGCCGGTTATTATTCATTGCCGCGATGCTCATGAGGATATGATGAACATACTGCCTGAATACAGAGGCGTGATGCATTCGTTTACCGGAACCGCAGAACAGGCGCGTAGGTATATGAGGAGAGGATATTTCATCGGGTTGAACGGCATCGTGACATTCGCAAAAGAGTACGAAGAAATGGTACGCTCGATACCGTTGGATCGGCTGCTTCTGGAAACAGATGCACCCTATCTCGCACCTGCACCATATCGGGGGAAAAGGAACGAACCTTCATATGTGGATATCGTTGGGAGGAGCATAGCCACTATTTTCGGTATAGAGCCGGCAGTCGTATTTGAAGCAACGATGAAAAACGCAGAGCACCTATTCAATATATAGCAGTAGCAAGGTATATGTAGGAAGGACTATGCCAGTACATGAAGGAAAGGTATGTCATACATGATGCACGGCTAACAATGATTGTATTCAAAAATATGGAATATAGCGGGGTGATTCCCTGTCTTTTTTTGACGAAAAAATCGAGTCATACACGGTTCATTCGTCTAAAGTCATGCTGGACCGCCACATTACGCCTAATTTAGTTGAATTATTTATTGATGAGATTATGGGGTTTTTGATGGCTCGCTTACTTTGCGGGTAGCGATACGCCGGTTTCTACGCCATCCGTGGACTCTACAAAACACCCTCGCCCACACCTACGCCAGAGGCTTCGGTGGGCAAAGCAACCACAGATATGATGCCAGTTCCATCAGATACCCCCGCGCCCACAGTAGAGGCGTCAACCCCTATAACTGAAATTCCGGCTCCCGTTGTGATGCCATAGGAAAAGATTATACTTCCCACCGCCCCGCCACAGTATCCCGATTCGCCCATCGCGTAAGGAACGGCTCTCTGCCGGCGCTGTCACGCATCCGAATCTCCGCAGTCGAACAAGCTCCAACACTGTTGGAGCTGTTCTTTATGCTCCGGTCATGCGGATGGCGTTTTGCGCCGGCGACATTCGCCATCCGTCTTTCCGCTCAACGACGGGCTGGGCTCTCTGGGATACCGTGGCGGATGCGGCGGGGAAATACAGCAACACCATGCCCGTCAGCGCAGGCGGTCCGATGCTGCGAGAGACGGAGCCGCCGGGAGCGGAGTAACGGAGAGGACGGTGCATCACGATTCCCACCTGTCTGAAGGCACAATACTAGATACAGACCTTGTGCCGAGTTTGGGAATCGTGATACCGCACCGGACGACCCGTGCTCCCGGACGGACTCCAGCCAGCAGCGCGGACCGCGGAGCGGTATTAACATCTTTGGAAGAGTAGAGTCGCAATAAAGCCAAGTAAAACGCTATTTCGGAATATGCGATTCGTGAGTGAATGACAGATTGTCCACAGGGACCGCTGGCGGGGGAGGAAGGGTTGAGATACCATTGACTCATGAAACCGATCGTGAAGAAAGAAGATAAACCGATGGGTGTGCGAATAGAGCGGCCGGAGGTTTCCGTTGCACAAATCATACTACTGATACTTGCGCAGTCAGGCCAGGCCTCGTTTCGAGACATTCAAAAACACCCGCAAGTGAAATTGTTGGGTGCGGTCCGCAGTGAAAATAGTTTCTATACAGCCTTAGCAAGGTTAAAGCGGCGGCGGATGATTTCACGGACGGCAAATCATCAGTATGAACTGACACAGGCAGGCGAATACGCTGCGCTCAAGGCTCATGTCCGGAAAGAGCTATCGGAAAATGAAAAAGGGGAAACAAAAAATAAGCAGCTACAACCTACAAGCTACAACCTACAAGCTAAGAACTGGGACGGCAAGTGGCGCATCGTACTTTTTGATGTGCCCGAATCAAAACGACCGATACGGGATTATTTGCGAGGAGTGCTCAAGCGCCTCGGCTTCCGGGAGTTCCAACGAAGCATGTGGGTGTGGCCTCACAAATTGCCCCCATTCCTGAAGCGCCTATTAGCTGACCCACAAATGCGAAAGTACATCCGTGCGATCACTACCTACGATATTGATTACGACGAGGATTTACGCCGCAATTTCAGATTAAGCTAAATATGATCTGCGGATAGGAAATAATGTCCACGAAATGGGCATTATTTCCTATTGACGAATTGATTGGCAGTTATCGGTCAGCATAGCTTGGTGATAGAAAAGCACATTAAGGTATATATAGGTACCTGTATGTAGAGGCATCATGGAAGCGGCATGGTAATTTACTGACGCACTCTGCTATAGGGTAATTTCGGAAACTTGGCTTCAATACTCTGATTTGACTAGAAACTCGTAAATTAAGCGGGTAGCGGAAGCCCGTACAGGGGTTAGCGATGCTATAATGGGTATGCACAATGCATATGAAATGTCCGCGTATTGCATGGAGGATTCTCTTAGTGTTTTTTGTGGTTTTTAGTGTCGGGATAATTAATGCGCAATATGCTGAAGCCGCACCACCTACTGACGGTCAGATTGTGGGCGTATGCATTGGCTGGCCGACGCCTCATGTGGAGATTCGCTGGTCTGCTAATCCACCACCTGGCTCTTTGCCGCCGAATTCAAATTCTGTTTTGCGTGATGTGAATGCCACGGGCAATCAGTGGTTCTTCGGCGGGGGCACTCCCGGCGTGTATGCAACGCGCATCAACGGGTCTGTCGCGGCACCCTATGGCACCGGCGGTTACCCGAATCCGAATTATACGGTGTACGATTTGCGCGACGATTCGGTTGTTGCGAATGCGACTTACACCTACAAAACGAAATACCGTCCGGAGACATCTAGCGGCAATGTGTATTCGGTGATCATCAATCAGACCAACTGCGGGGCCGGCCCGTCTCCGACGCCATGGCTAACACCGACTCCCACGCCGCTACCGTTGTCATTGAGTCCGAATTTTCAGACCGCTCCTCCGAATGTCACTACCGTCCTGTCGGCAACGGGAGGCGACGGTTCGTATGTCTGGACCGCACCGACGGGCATCATCAGCGGAACGGGTTCAGTGGTTTCTGTGCTGTATACGAACGGACTCGTAACTCCGGCGTATAAAACCGTCACGGTACAGTCCGGTGCTCAAACAGCCATGGCGACCGTTCAGGTGGACGGCGTTGAAACACTTCGTGACGATATTCTTCTGACCGGCACCGGTCCACGGTTCGTACTCATCAATAATGATGCGCCGGTCGCCAGCAGCTCCGATGTCATGCTTATACTGGGGCATGGATTCGCAAATGAAGCGACGGTGAGCATGACGATGAAGCTTGGCAATTCACTGGCATCCGCTTCTGCGGCTATCGAGCAGCCGTTCCAAAAGTACCTTCCATGGAATCTGTGCACCGGGTTGGCATTATGCGGCGATGGCATGTACAGCGTGTACGCAATCTATCGCACGCCCGTCGGCGTATCGTCGCCGGTGGTGCTCGATAATATCGTATATCTAAGCGATGTGCAGAGATCGACACCGGCAGTGGCCATCAACAACGATGCTCTTTCGACAACGGAACGGCAGGTGACATTGGTGCTGACCAACGGATTGAAGGGGATTCCCGCTGATGAAGTGACGATGCAGATCGCAAATGCAAAAGAACTCGTGGGCACCGCGATGCCGCAACTCTACAGCCCGACGCTCGCCGGTTGGGATCTATGCGCCGGCCTCGGCTCCACCTGTACGAACGGCGCAAAGATCGTGTACGCGAAATATTGCGCTGGAAATACCTGCACTGTTGTAGTCTTGGACAATATTCTTCTGGAGTCGCCATGGCCCGATTGGGGCATTGTCATTAATGACAATGCGGCATCCACAACAACTGCCGCCGTGCAACTGCGTTTGAATCCGTGGTTCAACAAGCCGGGGACCGAAGTATTTTTCAGTAATCTCGCCGATTTCTCGGTTCTGTCGTCATCTGCTTTTAAAGAACTCGTGCCGTGGGACTTGTGTGCGGGGCTTGCGAGCTGCCCGCTGACGAACCGCACCGTGTATGTGCGTTATGTGAATTATGACAAGTCGACGCTGTGGCCCGGGATCCAATCGCCGGATTATCAGGACGACATCGTACTCGGCGCGGTGGCGTGCTCGCCACGGCCGGCATGTTTGGATGCAACACCTGCGTGCAAGCCGCCCGAACCGCAAGGCGGATGGTGCCAGGCGCCCTCACCCACGCCGACTCCAAAGCCAACTCCCACATGCAAACCGCGACCGGCGTGTCTGGATTTACCGCGCTTTGCGTGCAAGCCGCCGGAACCGCAGGAGGGATGGTGCCCTGTGGCTTCGCCGACTCCTACGCCATCGGGAAGCGTTACGCCTACTCCCAGCGGGAGAGTCAGCCCATCGGTAACGCCGAGCATCGGTCCTCCATTCGGCAGTCCGCCGCCGTCTGTGTTCATCCAAACGCTATCGGGAGCTTCCGATGTCATTGAGCCAATTTCAATCGCATCAGCGGTCGCGGTGGGAGCATCGGCGGTCGTAGCATTGATGCCTATTTTGGGTAGTTCCGGCGCGGGGGCATTTCTGTGGCAGGGATTGATGGGTATGCTCGGTCTGCTGCCCAAGCGCAAGAAAGTGTGGGGGACGGTGTACGATTCCAATACCAAGCGGCCGATTCCGTTTGCAAAGGTGCAACTGATGGACCGCAACAAGCGCGTGTTGGAAACGCACATCGCCGATAAAGATGGCCGCTACGGATTCCTCACCACGCCCGAGTCGCTCTTGGCGCAAAATGTGCAGATATCGATTCTGCCCAGTGCCAGGGATTACCTGTTCCCGGCGCATACCGCCGCATCCGTTGATACGCTCGTCTACAACAACCTCTACTACGGTGACCTCATCACGGTGAACGACAAGACGCTCATCAATTTTGACATTCCGATGGACCCAGTGCGCCCGTCGGCGGCGCCGCTGGTGGTCAAGTCTCCTTCGATTGTTCTTGGCGCTTCGGTGGCCGCCATCGCCGATGCCGGATTCTGGCTCGGTCTCATCATGATACCGCTCAACGCCATCATCGCGCCCAGCCCGTTCACGCTGGGCGTGTTATTCTTGTTCTTGGGAACGGCGTCGCTGCGCATCTGGGGCATCAGTGAGCATCCGTTCGGCACCATTACCGATAGCGCAACCGGCCGTCCCATGCCGTTTGCCCTCATCACGCTCAATGATCTCTCCGGTAAGCATGTTGGCTTTACCGTTTCCGATGAACGCGGCCGCTATTTCCTGGTTGCCGACAAGGGAACCTATGAGATGACGATTTTCACGCCCGCGACGATAGTCCCGATCCGGCAATCAAAGCAAATTATCGAAGCGAGAAAAGGATGGATAACGCGAGAGATAAAGATATGACAACTAACAACAAACAACAGACGACCGTGCGCAGAAATGATCCATTCAGGCCGTTGCTGATAGCCGGAACGCTGTTGGTATTGGCGGCTGTCGTGTTCGACCCTGCGTTGCGCGGGCTTCTCATACCCGAGGGAGTCTCCGCGGTTGGCGGGTACAGCGCATCTGACCTGCTTGGTCAATTGGATGGGGGAGGTAATCCTGTGTATACGACAAATGCTCCCAACAATGGCTCCACTACGAACTCGCGGGGATTTAATTATCCCTCCGATATGGTTGTTGATACCGCAAATCATCGCCTGTTCGTTACTGATTGGTACAATAATCGCGTGCTGGTGTTCAATTTAGACACATCAAATGCGCTCATTGATCGCACCGCCGACTTTGTTCTTGGTCAGACCAATTTCACAGCAAACGCAATTAACACATCGCAGGGCGGACTCTCCTATCCATCCGGTCTTGCATACGATGCATCCGGGAACCGATTGTTTGTTTCTGACTATACCAACAACCGCATCATGGTGTTCGATGTAGCGGCCATCACGAACGGGGAGGATGCGGTCAAGGTGCTTGGGCAGACGGATTTCGTGACGGGTACCTCCGGCACGACGCAGGGCAAGGTGTCTTTTCCGTATGGTCTTGCATACGATGCTTCCGGAAACCAGTTGTTCGTCGTCGACAATGGCAACAACCGCATCATGGTGTTCGATGTGGCAGCCATCACGAACGGGGAGGATGCGGTCAAGGTGCTTGGGCAGACGGATTTCGTGACGGGTACCTCCGGCACGACGCAGGGCAAGCTCTTTGCTCCGTGGGGCTTAGCATACGATTCATCCGGGACACGGTTGTTCGTTGCCGACAATAACAACAACCGCATCATGGTGTTCGATGTAGCGGCCATCACGAACGGGGAGGATGCG
>JBBTQV010000056.1:31368-38146 GCA_038065515.1 Patescibacteria group bacterium
AACAACCGCATCATGGTGTTCGATGTGGCAGCCATCACGAACGGGGAGGATGCGGCCGATGTGTACGGACAAACCAACTTCACGACAGGTACGCCCGGCACGACGCAGAGCACATTGAATGGCCCGCAAAGCGTAGTATGGGCGAGTTCGCAGCTTTATGTTGCAGATTCCAGCAATTACCGCGTCATGATTTTCGGCGGCACTGCGACACCCACCCCTGTCGGCGGTCATAGACCCCCCGAAGTGGAATTTTATCCCGAACGCATTGTCGTCAACAGCAATGAATCATCCACAGACTCAAAGAATGTGATAGTGAGTATCTATGCTCAACACAGTAACAATTTCACCGGTACCATTGATATTCTGCTCTCCAATACCCCCGACTTCGCCGCAACTATTCCGTTCCGATATGTTGTGGGATATCCGCATCCCGACATATGGCCCAAGATTGTGCCGTGGGATTTGTGCTTCGGTCTTCCTGCCGGTACACCGTGCAATCTCGGGCAGAAGAATGTTTACGCCCGCTTCTATGTGAACACGACTCCGCCTCAACCGGCGTATTCGCCCATACGCTGATGCCAATACCATATCAGAAGGTATTTCTTGTTATCTTGGACGGGTTCGGGTTGGCCGGCAAAGAGCCCGGAAATGCGATATTGCAGGCGGGGATGCCATATTTGGACTCGCTCATCGCCGCATATCCATCGCTATCGGTAGCGGCGGCGGGGCTGGTGGTCGGCCTCCCCTGGGGCCAGCCGGGCAATAGCGAGGTAGGGCATTCCGCTATCGGAACGGGCCGTATTGTCATTCAGGATCTCGCGCACATCAACGGAGAAATCCGCTCGGGCGACTTTTACAAGAACCCTGCATTATTGGAGGCGGTTGAGCACGCGAAAAAATTTGATTCAGCGCTTCACTTAATGGGCTGTACCAGTCCCGGAGGGATTCATTCGCACATCGACCACCTCATCGCTCTGCTGGAGCTGGCCAGTAGGAAGGGACTGAAAAAGATATTCCTGCATTTCATCGCGGACGGTCAGGACGCGCCGCCGCAGGATGCCATCAATGTGCTGCACACGCTGGAGCCATATCTGAAGAAGGCGGGCGCGCGTATCGCATCAATCCAGGGACGCTCATATGCAATGGACCGCGTTCTCAACTGGGCGGTGACCGAAAAAGTGTGGCACTCGGCGATACTGGGAGATGGAACGGCAACTACTGATCCGGCAGAATATCTCAAAGCCGCATACGCGGATGATGTCACCGATTACGCGCTCAAACCCGCAACAGTCGTAGAAGAGGGAATGCCCGTCGGGCCGGTGCAGGACAATGACGCATTTATTTTTTTCGATTTCCGTAACGACCGCGTAAGGCAAATGGCATCAACGCTTATCTATGCCGACTCGTTCAAAGAGTTTAATCCCGTGCGCCGTCCGAAAAATGTGAAAGTCGTTACCATGACCAAGTACGCAGAGGAGTTCACCGTTCCGATTGCGTATCCCGCCCTGGACTTACCCAACACCATCGGTGAGGTTGTCAGCCGCGCGGGATGGAAGCAATGGCGAATCGCTGAAAAGGAGAAAGAGGCCCATGTGACAAATTTCTTCAACGGCGGCCGTATCAAGCCGTTCACGGGTGAACAGCGGGAGATCGTGTCGTCGCGGAAGATGAAAGGACCCGAATATATTGCGCATCCCGAAATGTCGGCGCAGCAGGTTGTCGATGCGGTGCTCCAAAGCGCGGCTGACGAGACGCGACTGTACATCGTGAACCTCGCGAATCCGGACATGATAGGGCACACGGGTGATCTCGGTGCCACGGTGAAGGCGATGCGAGTCACGGATGACTGTCTCAAACAGATGATTGAACCGCTTCGAGCGCGGACTGATAGTGCGATCATAATCACTGCCGATCATGGGAATGCGGAGGAACTGCTCGATCCGCTGACAAAAGGGGAAGACACGCAGCATTCAACGCGCAATGTACCGGCGCTCTTTGTTGCGCAAGGTCTCGAAGGTGCGCAAGATTCAGGGAAGAGCCTGGAATCATTGGCGCAGGAAGCGCCCATCGGAACCCTTGTCGATATTTCTCCCACGGCTCTCTATTTTCTCGGAATCGACAAACCGGTCGAGATGACCGGCTCAAGATTGATTACTGTGGAATAATGTGGATTTTCGCATATAGAGGATTATGAAGGCGTAGGTAGATGTCTATAGGTAGGCGATTTTCCGATCTATCAGCGGATATTTGGGCGTTTGAAGTGAAAAGCGTTCGATGATGTAATCGGCAAAATAATTGAGGTAATACGCACTTTTACTCGTAGGTTTCGGCGTGTCTCCGTGGTAGAATGTATTGTTATGCGTTCGTTTCTTGATTCATTACCATTGCGGCTTATATGATCCGGAAATGTATTCAATTATCGGCGGTTGCTCTTGTTGCGCTTTTGATTCCGCCGATGCTCGCGCGTGCCGGGTTTACGGCACCGGTGATGCTTTCTTCTACGATGACCGGAATGGTTTCCGCAGGCAACGGGGTTGCTGACTCACTTTCCGTATCTGCCGGAATTATTTCCGAATCCACTGCCGCTCTGGCACAGCAGATGGTCAATGCAAACGCATCGGCAGAGCGGGCTTTGGAGATTTTCTATGCGTACCTGATTCCTGATTCGCCGAGTGAGAAATTAGCCGGCTTATTGGTGAATGAAATTTCGGTGTTTGAGTATGCCGGCACCGCTATTGCAAGTCAGACAACTGACGGCGTCCTGATGGGCGCTGATGCTGTTAAATCATTCTACGCGTATCTCAATACTGTTTTGCCGGGGCGGAATTTCCCCGACCTCGTCATCGTCCGCGACACCGTAAATGGTGGCTGTGGATATCATCGCGCCGGAGGCGCGATGGGTCAGGAAAGCAGAAAAAGCCGCATAAGCGGTTTTTTATTTTTGCCGGGGGATCTCTTCTGGAATAATATAGGAATATGAAGGTATGTTTATGTATGTTGATGAAGAAACGGACAATATACGAGGAACAACTGACAAAAATAAAATTCATCGCGTGGCGTGGATACGGATATTGATTGTTCGTTTTGAAATTAGCACATAACGCCAAAAAATTTGAGGATTGTTCAGTTTCATATGGTATAATGAGAACTGTGAACACCGCAGAACATACGGGGAAGCGGCATGTTGGACGGAGCGTGTTTATTATTGTGTTCAGCATTGCCATAATCGCAATGCTTTTTAGTCTCACCGAGGCCGGAACACTCGCGCCGATAGCATCCCCCGCGTCGTCATCGGAGTCGTTTGAGAATCTGTACTCGGCGATAGCATCCGCGGGATTTGATTCATCCGCGCTTGCCGCATCGAAGAACGGAAGCGCGTTGCAAGTTGCAAAATGCATTATCGCGAAAATGACCGGCGGTACACCCTGTCCCGAATGAAGAACTTACAACTGACAACAAACGACCTACAACCCACAACTTCCACGAGAAGCTGGTGGGTGGTCGCTGTGCTGGTTGTCAGTTGTCAGTTGTCAGTTGTTGGCTACGCGGTTCCCGCGATGGCCCTGAATATTGATGCTACGAATAAATATGCCTGGGGCGAAAATGTCGGGTGGATTAATTTCGGCAGTACCGAGGGAGATGTGGATGTCACTGCTACGACGATTGACGGTTACGCATGGGGTGAAAATGTCGGATGGATATCACTCACCTGTTCAAACACTTCCAGCTGTGCGACGGTGAATTATGGCGTTGAAATTTCCGGCTCTACAGTGACTGGTTACGCATGGGGTGAAAATGTCGGATGGATTAGTTTCAATTGCTCAAATACTTCCAGTTGCGGGACTGTCAATTATGGCGTGTCGCTCGATACCGCCACGGGAGATTTTTCCGGCTATGCCTGGGGTGAAAATGTCGGGTGGATCGTGTTCAACTGTTCGACCACGAGTTCGTGCGGTACCGTCAGCTACAAACTGAACACGAACTTTGTTTTTCCGACTCCGACTCCCGGTGGCGGTGGCGTAATAATTCTTGGCACGCCGCCATCGGCTCCGAGTCCGACACCGACCAGTTCGCCAACCGCATCTCCGACCGCGTCGCCGACCGTGTCTCCAACCGCGTCGCCGACACCGTCGGTAAGCGTGATACCGCCGACACCGACAGTGCCGCCGCCGAGCGTGGCACCGACTGCGCCTCCTCCGTCTTCCGGCGGCATCGGTGGCGGAGTTGTGCAGGTTATTACCACGGCCGCGCAGGCGATCGACTCCGTCGTCAATAGGGTTCTTGGAGAGGCGACTTCTCCTGTAGTTGCGACGACAGCTGCCACGGCAGTTACGGCCGTGGCAATAATACCCGTTGCGGCTGCCGCCGCAGGAGCTATGGCACAAAAAGAAGTTGCGGCATCGACATTCCAATTGTTACAAGTAATCGGTATCCGTAAACGCACGAAAGTGTGGGGTGTTATCTATGATTCCACAACAAAGCGCCCGATTCCGTTGGCAAAAATTGAACTGCTTGATTCCTCGGGTCGCATATTGGAGACCCGTTATGGTGATCGCGACGGCAGATACGGATTTCTCACATCACCGGCGTCGTTGCACGCGCCGGAGCTGCGCGTGCGTATTCGCGTTCAGAAACCGGGATATGCGTTTCCCTCGATGCAAAATATCTCCGGAACGGATTTTGTGGTGTACGACAACATCTATCGCGGGGGCGAACTTGTTCTGCAAGGAGATGCGCTCGTGCATTACAATATCCCGCTCGATCCCGCCGTTGCCGGTTCCGTCGCTCTGAAGAAAGTCGGATGGAGCTTGCTGGGTTCAATCGGCAACCGTTTGTTGTCGTTCGGATTTTACATCGGTCTGGTTGCGGTTCCGCTGAACCTGTACTTCCTGCCGAATGCTACGAACATCGCCATCTTCACTGTGTTCTTCCTCGTAAATGCAATCCAGCTGCTCGTTCTGCATCGTCCGTACGGAGTCACGCTTGATGCGCTCACCGGAAAGCGACTGCCGTTCACGCTGGTCACGCTCAATGACTTGCAGGGCAATCGCGTCAACTTTTCGGTGTCAGACGAGCATGGCAGATTTATCTTGTCCGGTGAGCAAGGCAAGGATTATGAGATTCTCGCGTATACGCCCGCCAACACGATACCGCAACGCAGTATTCGTCTGCGCGTCCGCGGACTCAAGCGCCTGGTGACGCGCGCGTGGATAACGGCATGGCTCCGCATTTGATATCCATATGACACATCGAACCATCGCATATATGCTCGCCGTTGTGTGGATGTCGCTTTCCGCGTTTGTGTTGCATCAGCAGTCTGCGCAGGTTGTTCGGCAGTGGTCGGCGTCGTTTGATGCCATGCAATCCGCGACCGCGGTCGTCTCAAAGCAGATCGTTGCGGGAACCGAGCTGGGCGCTATCGCGAATCGCGCGATGTATGCATCCATCGCCGGCAATTACTTCGCCGTCGCATCTCATGTCGACCGAGCCATAACCGCATACGCCGCCGCATCGGTCGATGGGGTCGGGCGCATGACCGGCGATATTGCGCTATCAGTTCGCTCATTCTCTGTCGGTCTTGATGACACCGCACGCGTGGCGCACACAGTGGCGACGCGATCGACGGCGACGATTGCCGATCAGATCGTCGGCGGTATCACCTCGGCTGCGGATGCAATCTACCGTTTCTTTACTCCGGCTCCTGTGCCGATGTCGTCACCGGCATCCTCGCCAGCGGTTGCTCCGGCCGCCATCCCGACTGCGATAGCGCCGCGCGTGGTGCAGGCCCCTGCGCTCACCCAGTCGCAATTACTCTCTGCGCTTCGCTTATTGTTGAGCGGGGAACTCCCTGCCGATGTTGCGGCGCAACTGCGGGGCCCCAAGGGCGATCCGGGTCCCTCGGGCTCGCCCGCCATAGCTTTAGCGCCGGTGGGCTACAGTATCGGTTCGGTCTATCCCGTCACGACGAACCAAAACGCGGGAACTATCGGTGGTATTACCTATTTCGGCGCGAAGGAAATTACCACCGGAACGCTGACCGCAACCGGAGCGACCACGCTTGCGAGTCTAAATGTGACCGGCGGTGCGTCCGCCGCATCGCTCACGGTCAGCGGAGCGACTTCGCTTGCGTCTCTGCTGACCACCAACGCCAGCATCTCCAACGATCTTGAAGTCTCCGGCATCGCGTCCGTGTCTCAGCTCTTCATCGCCGGCACCGCGTTCAGTCCCACTGCCGCCGGCGGCTGGACCGATGACGGCTCCGTGGTGCGCCTGTCCACCGCAGGCGACAATGTGGGCATCGGCACCGCCACCCCCACCACCAAGCTCGATGTCATCGGCGCGGCATCTATCTCCACGAATTTCGAAGTCCGCACCGGCTACGCCTCCCTCTCCAACACCCTCTGGGTTTCGCCATCAGGATACAGCGGGAATGTGGGGGTGGGGACGACAAGTCCGGACAGCAAACTACAAGTATCGGGAACAGTTCATTTTAAGCCTGGGTCCGTAGCAGGTTTTGGCATTTCGGATACATGGACAGGGAATAATGGTTTTGAGGTCTTAACGACAGGGGATCATTTTCAAGTAGTAACAGGTGGAGCGCGAAATATTAGTTTTCAGAATGGAGGTAGTTTAAACGGCGGTGTCGCAGGAGCTAAACTAGCCTTAACTTCTGGAACCTCAGGGTATGTGGCGTTCTTTACCGGTGATGGTTTAGGAGGGAGTCGTAATGGTTCAATAGCTTCGCAACACCCAATGGCCTAGGATATGTATATGCCAT
>JBBTQV010000057.1:0-1222 GCA_038065515.1 Patescibacteria group bacterium
AATGCATCAGAGTGAGACATCAGAAGTGTTACCGATGTATCTCATCTTCTGCAGACGGGCCCGTAGAGACGGGGCCGTCTTGGACAGAATCGCAGCCCGCAAGGGCTTTGGCGATTCTGAACTACATTCGAAATCGTCCGATCCGATTGGCGTGTTCGATTCGGGAATCGGGGGCCTCTCGGTGCTCCGCGAACTTCAACGCCTCATGCCCCGTGAACGGTTCGTGTTCTTCGCCGACCAGAAGCATGTTCCTTATGGCGCAAAGACTGCCGCACAGTTGAAACGGTACACCGGCAATATCGCTCGCTTTCTACTGGCACGCCGGTGTAAAATTATTGTGGTCGCATGCAACACGGGCACTGTGTATGCCATCGGACATCTGCGCCGTTCGTTTCCTGTTCCATTCATCGGAACCGTGCCGGCAATTAAGCCTGCCGCACTGATGTCTAAGACTGGTGTTGTGGGTATCATGTCGACTCCTGCAACCGCGGTAAGTCCGGCGTTGCGCCTCTTGGTGCGGACACATACAAACGGAATGCGTGTCATTCGTGTCGGGTGCCCGGGGCTTGAGGATTTGGTGGAATCCGGAACCGTAAGCGGTCCGATCGTCACCGAGGCTATTCGCCGTCACCTACAGCCGCTTATCACCGCAAGGGCCGATGTCATCGTGCTTGGTTGTACACACTATCCGTTTCTCGTTCGCACTATCCGGCGACTTTCCGGAGCACAGACAATTGATTCCGGCCGCGCTATTGCACGGCGCACTCGTTCAGTGCTCGCCGATGCCGGCCTCCTTCGCACGCGGGGCGTCGGTCATTCTGTATATTTCACGAACGATTCACCGGAAGCATTTTCGCGTGTCGCGTCTCTATTATTGAAGCGAAAAATCAGAGCGCAGGGGCTGCACTAGGAGACACCTCGATACTTGGGGGTAGTTCTTCAATCGGAGATGGCGTTGGGGTGGTAGCAGAATCAGAAGCGATAACCGGCTCAACTGAAGAACTGGGAAGCGGGGTCGGGGTCGCTGTTTGTTGGTCGTCGGTTGTTTGTTGTGGATTCGTTGCTTGTAGTATCCGTTTCAGTTGTTGTTCGTCTACACAGGTTGTTCCTGCGCAGAGTTTATCACTCCGTATCCTCCCCTCCTCCACCACGAATCCGAAGGCATCCGCAATATACGCCAAGATATTCTTCACCAGCCGTGCCAGCGGTCCGTCGTCTGTTG
>JBBTQV010000058.1:0-4493 GCA_038065515.1 Patescibacteria group bacterium
GGGACATAGGAGAGGAGTTCAGAGAGCTTCAAGCCTGAAAGAGTGCTTTTTATGATGATATTCTGCGTCCATTGTCCTCCGGCGCGTTCAACCAGCGCCGGACCGGGACCCAACAGCCTCGTACCGCGCGCACCCAGATGCTCAATGGCGCGTCGCATGCGGTCAACGGCCACGGCCGCCTGACGCGTTGCGGTTGCGCGGTCGCGGTGACGAAAGCTTAATTTCACGATGCGTGCGAATGGCGGCCACACCAGCGCCTTGCGTTGCGCCAGCTCGGAACGATAAAACGCATCCCACTGCCGCGAGGCGATATCTCCCAGCGAATCAGTATCCTGCCAACTCTGCACGACCAGATGGCGCGGGCGCATATCGGCGATTTTTTCCAGCTGCATAATGAGCCGCTCCTGCGTGCGGTAATCGGGATTGTATGCCAGCGCATCAAGCTGCGGCACGATGACGGTATCGAATGTCCGGCCGTATCGGTGACTGAAAATCATCTGGGATGCGACAAGTATCGGATGCTCCATGCCATCCAGCTTTTCCAACATCTCTTTCTCACCAGATTCGCTCCGCACTAAATCGGAATCCAATACCGGAATGTTCAGCTTTCGGTGGCCGTAACGGTCCAGCACCGCATTGATTGCTTCGGCGAGTTTCTGACTGCCGGGCAATCCCGCAGGCCGCAGTGCGCCGCCGTGACACGACGGGCATTGTTTGGGAATCTGCATGAACGCAGCGCAGTGGTAGCACACGAGCATCTCTTCCGTCGTGCGGTGCCAGCGCATCGGAATTGAGCAGGTCGCACACGGAAGCGTTTTTTTGCAGTGCCCGCACCTCGCAACGGTCGTATATCCCCGACGGGCTGACAGTACCAACAGCGGCTTGCCTGAATCATGACAGTCGAGTATCGCCTCCGTCGCGTGGCGCGAAAAAAGCGAACGGCTACCATCGAGTTGCTCCTGCTCCATCGAAATCTGTACGACGCGGGGCCAATACGGTTTTTTATCTTCCCGTGTCATCGTGCCGGTGGAAATCAAATGATGATGTACCGCGCTGATAGCGGGCGTGAGCCAGGTGAGCGATGCGCCTACGAGTCCGGCAAGCTGACGCGCGGCATCCGGCGCATTGTACCGCGGTGTCATCTCACTCTTGTACGCCTCGTTGAGCGGGTCTTCGACGATGATGTGCTCTACAGCGGACCACGGCAAGAATAGCGCCAACCGCGTCCCGATGATGACGCGCGCTGAACCGTCGGTCACCGCACGATATATCGTTTCGTATTGTCGCGCCGACATTCCGCTGTGTACGGGTTGCGGTTTCAGAACGGACAGTTTCTCACAGAGGCAAAGTGCCAGCGAAACTTCGGGAACGATGATACACAGCTGTCCCTTTGTCTGTGATGCAATGCGTTTGATTTCAGCGACGGTAGTGTCAGGTTGCGTTAGCACGAGCCGTCCCGCGGGCGGCACAGTTTTTACCGGCGCATCTGCGGTCGGTAGTTGTAAAAGTATTCCGCGCTTTCCCAAAAAAGACGGGGCAACAGTTTTCATGCAGGTCGCCAGTGAGGCGCCGTAGTGCGTCGACATCCACCGTGCCAGAGAAAGTTGCGTAGTGCTGATTTGAGGAGTCTCGGTAACTACCGAGTCGAGCTTCTTGAGGGCGAATGCCGATTTTTTCAGGGCGAGCTTGGCGGTGCGCACATCGAGCGATTCAACAACCAACGCAATCAGCGGGCGACGGCCCATTGTGATGCGCACTAAACAACCCTGCGGCAGGGGAGTTGCCCAGAAGTAATCCAGCACTGCCGGAGCATTTGCCGGCATGGCGGCCAAAGGGATGACCCGAACGATGTCCATACCCGTATTGAACCACATTGAGGATTCGTTGCGAATGACCTGGATTTCGGATACCATAGATGTATGGATGTCAAAGTACGCATCGCACCGTCTCCGACCGGCAATCTCCACATCGGAACCGCACGCACGGCGCTGTTTAACTGGCTTTTCGCGCGGCATCACGGGGGGCAGTTCATTGTGCGGATTGAAGATACCGACTTGGAACGGTCAAAAAAGGAATACGAGACCAATATAATCGATGGATTGAAATGGCTCGGACTGGACTGGGACAACGAACAGCTCTACCGTCAGACCGAACGCCTCGATATCTATCGTAAGTATCTGCAGCAACTACTCGACGATGGCAAAGCATTCTGGCGCGAGTATACGGCAGAAGAACAGGATGAGATGAAACGGGAGGGCAGACCTGCGCGGGACAGGGTTATTGTTCTTAAAGACGACGGTGACCCCGAACGGGCGGTGGCATTCGACGACATCATACGCGGCACTGTGTCGGTGCAGGCAAAACATATCGGTCAGGTGGTGTTGGCAAAAGACCTTGATACACCGCTCTATAATTTTGCCGTTGTCATCGATGACCTCGACATGGCCATCACACATGTCATCCGCGGTGAAGACCACATCAGCAACACCGCGAAGCAGTTGCTCATCTATAATGCGCTGAAAGCGATGCCACCGAAGTTTGCGCATTTACCGCTGATCCTCGGTGTCGACCGGAGCAAAATGTCAAAACGGCACGGTGCGACAAACATCGCTGATTACCAGACCGACTATCTGCCGGACGCACTGGTGAATTTTATGGCACAGTTGGGATATACCTATGAGCCGGAAATCATGAATCGTCAGGAGATGGCACGGCAGTTTGATTTGGAGCGCGTACATAAGAGCGGCGCAGTATTCGATCAGGCAAAACTGAACTGGATGAATGCGCAATACATAAAACGCATGAAACCGGCAGCGTTCAAAGCGCTCATCGGAAAGCCGGAGTTGCCGGACGCCGCCGTACCGCTGATGACCGAGCGACTTGAGCGGTTGGGTGATGTGGCGCAATTTGTGTATCTGTGGAAAGAGTCGGAGTACGAATCGGAGATCTTGTTCTGGAAAGATAACGATGCGGCAATAACAATCAGGGCGCTACAGGCCTGCGATGAATTGGCAAAAAGCGGTGATCTTACGAAAGACGCGCTCGACAGGATCTCGGTGGAACAGTTCGATGGAAAGAAGGGGAGCGTCTATTGGCCGCTTCGCGTAGCGCTGTCGGGGGAGCGCAACAGTGCCGGACCCCTGGATATTGCGAATGTCATTGGCGCGGATTCGGTTCGTGCGCGTATCGCGAAAGCCATCAGTAAATTACAATCGTAACCATGACCAGAGGGGTACAACGATCCATTCTTTCTGTGCTTGTTGCGGCGACACTGCTGACACCGCATTTTGTGCGCGCGGAAACGGCCGACGAGGCCCGTATCCGGGAACTGCAGGCGCGATATGATGTCCTGGAACAGGAAGCCGCAGCGAAGCGCGCCATCATCGCAACCACGCAGGCTGAAGCCGATTCGCTGAAGAAAGCGATAACGATTTTGAAGAACCAGATCGGAATCGTACAGGCTCAGATTTCCGCGACACAGGCGAAAATCGATAAGACAAAACTCGAAATCAACGGCGTGCAAGAGCAGATCGGAGAAAAACGCGAGGACATGAGCCGTAAACGGGAGACAATCGGACGCTTGGTGTTTTTTATGGACCAGCGTGATCATGAAAGCATGCTTGCGAATCTGTTCAAATACACGCAACTATCAGAGTTCGTCGCCCAACTGCACGATGTGCTGAATGTGCAGGACCGCATCATGGGAATGATTTCTGATATCAAAGAGGTAAAAGTTGCATTGGAACAGGACAAGGCCGAGTTGGAAGGGAAGCAACAGGAGCTTGAACAACTGAACCAGCAGGCGGCTCAACGGCAGCAGCAATTGGCCGGCGTGAAAGGGGAGAGGGCGAGAGTATTGACGGTAACGAAAGGCCAGGAAGCGGTATACCAGAAACAACTCACGACGATAGAACAGCAAAAAGCTTCGCTCTTCAAGGAGTTACGCGAGTTAGAGCTTAAAGTCATCTCGGGTGGCCTCTATGTCGTGCATGTCAAGGCTGACTCCGTCCCACCTCGCGGCACAAAGATATTCATCGCGCCCGAGGATAATACGCATATCACGCAGGGGTACGGCATGACAAAATATGCAAAAAGGGGAGCGTACGGCGGAGCACCGCACAACGGGATAGATTTCTCGGCCGGATTCGGCTCCCCCATTAAGACGATCGGTGACGGACAGATTATCGCCAACGGTACGAACTCGGGATGGGGAAACTGGGTCGCCATTCAGCACCCGAACAATATGGTCTCGGTGTACGGACACATGAGTTCGTTGTCACCGCTGAAGGTCGGAACACAGGTCGCTACCGGCCAAGTTATCGGCTATGAAGGCAGTACCGGCAACTCAACGGGTTCGCACATCCACTTGTCGCTGTACCGCGAGTTTTTCACCTACATCAAGGAAAAGGACGGGCAACTTTACTTCAACTATTTTGAGGGGTCGGTGAATCCTTCCGATTACCTTTAAGAAAAAAGGAGCCGATGAGAGGCTC
>JBBTQV010000059.1:0-1817 GCA_038065515.1 Patescibacteria group bacterium
GGCCGCATACCCGTTGGCGGTGTTGTAGTAGCCGGTGGTGTTGGAGTAGAGGGCCGCATACCCGTTGGCGGTGTTTTGGGTGCCGGTGGTGTTGGCGTAGAGGGCGTACGCGCCGTTGGCGGTGTTGTAGATGCCGACGGTGTTGGCGTTGAGGGCTTGGAACCCGTTGGCGGTGTTTTTGTAGCCGGTGGTGTTGGAATAGAGGGCCTGGTACCCGTTGGCGGTGTTGTAGCCGCCGGTCATCGTGAGATTGCCGGCTCCGCCGGTGAAGTAGTTGTACAGGGAGGTGGATGCCATGGCGAAGAGAACATCGTTGTAACGGTAATAGCTCCCTTTTGATATGTTCACGCTTCCCGCCACATCTAGTTTCTGAACGGGAGCGGCGGTGCCGATACCCACGTTGCCGCCATTATCGACTCTGAATCTCTCGATTCCGCCAGTCACGATGCGCAAATCGTAGTTAATGTAAGGGGTCAGCGTCATATCGCCAGTCGAACCGCTATAAAACTCAATATCTCCGTAGGTAGCTGCGCCTATACCCCCTCGGATGGACTGGGTGTGATCCAGAAAAATATTTCCTCCGGATATGCTAAGTTTTGCGAGAGGACTGGTGGTGCCGATCCCCACGTTGTTCGTCCCCGCATCAATCACCAAGGTATTGGAGTCAAAGTTCCATTCGCCTGCGGCGGAGTGGGAGCCGGTGCCGGAGAAGGTAGCGTTACCCGAAGCATCAAAACGAAGACGTTCAGTACCGGCAGTGGTGAATCCGAGGGTATCAGTAGTGACACGATAGAGTCCCGTATTCGTATCTTGGCTGAAGGTGTAGCTTGGGAGAGCCGCGGTGCCGTCTTGGGCATAGAAGCTTGCGGCAGATGCAATGGTTCCGAAGTTCACCGTACCGTCAAAGTAGGCGGAGCCGTCTACTTCAAGGTCGCCGGAGATGAGAAGGTCATTGGACGCGGTAATCGCTGATGAATGGGTGGTTGCGGAAGTCCCGAATCGTGAGTATGCCGCCGATGCCGCTCCCCCCACCTGCAGGGCATCGGTGACGATCAGCTCATTGTCAAAGATGCCGGAGCCTGCCACATCCAGCTTGGCGTCGGGGGTGGTATCGCCGATGCCGACATTGCCGTTCATTAAAACATTACCGTTGGTGCCATCAATCGTCATGGCAACAAGGGTAGGGTTGCCGCCAAAGGCAGAAGAATAATTAAAATTTAATTGGGCGGGGCCAAAGTATTGATTTAGTATCGCGAAATTCCGACTAGTTCCTTGTATGTTATCAAATGAAAGTCCTGGTATATTCCCAGCCATCCGAAGGTTCATATTCAAACTGTCAACATAGTCTCTCGTAATCTGCAAACCAGCCAGAGGTCCCGTCGTCCCAATGCCGATGTTGCCTCCCTTGAGAATGGTGAGGTAGTTCTGCGACGCAGAACCAAGAATCTCAAACCGATCGGATGCGCCGGTTGAGCGGAGGGTGAATTTGGTATCGTCAGAGGTTGTTGAGTTCAGTATCAAATCCACATTCCCCGAAGCGGAGGCGAGGATATTCCCCGCAACTGCTAGCTTCTGCTCGGGGGTGGTGGAGCCGATGCCGATGTCGCCGTTTTCAAGGACCGCGAAGCGCGAGCTGGAACCGGAGGCGACATTGAGAAGCGTGGCAGTGTCGCCGACGATGTGGAGCGCAGAGGTGGGACTTGTGGCACCGATGCCGATGTTGCCGCTTTGCGTTATTCTCACTCTTTCAGCATGACTACTCCCGCTTAGAGTTCAATAGCTTCGCAACACTGCTGGATAATTTCGGTCGGCGTTTG
>JBBTQV010000060.1:0-8886 GCA_038065515.1 Patescibacteria group bacterium
CACTCACAACAGACGACGGACCGCTGGCACGGCTGGTGAAGAATATCTTGGCGTACATTGCGGATGCCTTCGGATTCAGAGTGGAGGAGGGGAGGATTGAAACAAAGAAATTGTGTGTCGGCGCAGAATGTATCGATGAGCAGGAGCTCCAGCAGATCCGCCAGTTGATTCAAAGTCGCACCGTAGAGCCAACTCCGATTCCAACATCAATTCCGGCAGAAACTCCGACTCCCGATCCGACCCCGACCCCGACAGACACGCCATCTCCGACTCCCGAAGAACCGCCTCCCACCGCAACCCCATAACAAGCGCTTCTTGTTGCGCATGTTCCGTTGTGGTAAAATGGCCGCGTGGTCAAGGATATTCAACAAATCAACAGCATACTGGCGCTCAACGATGTTGCATACGCCGGTCTTTTCGGTTCGTTTGCGCGTGGGCAGGAGAATGAGAAAAGCGACATCGACATACTGGTTCGGTTCAGTAAGCCTAAAAGTCTGATGGATATGATACGCATTCAACGGCTCCTTTCCGAGAAAGTCGGCCGAAAGATTGATTTGGTGACCGAAGGCGCTTTGAGCCCTTATACCCGGAAAAATGTCATGGAAGATTTGACTGATTTGTATGGTCATCGATAATGCCTACCTCCGGCACATCTTGGAAGCGATTCTGAAGATTGAACAGTATGTCGCGGGATATACCGAGGATTCATTCCAGAATGATGATTTAATAAGCGATGGGGTCATCCGGCAGCTCGAGGTCATCGGTGAAGCGGCGGGGAGCTTGTCGGACGAGGCAAAATCTCAAAGCAGAGAAATCCGTTGGCAGGACGCAACGGATATGCGCAACTTTCTCTCGCATGAATATTTTCGGGTTGACCGCCGCATCGTATGGCAGACGGTGCTGAAAGATATTCCTCTTATGAAAGCGGAAGTGCTTCGACTTTTGGAACGGCAATAAAAAGCCCGCTCACTTTGAGCGGGTCAGTACTGCCGCGTTGCGTTTGATGATTTCTTCGTTCTGCCGTGTGAGCAGTGCGATGACGAGATCGAGCTTCTCATTTGTCTGCGCAAGCTGGGCGTTGGTTTCGTCCAGCTTCGCGATGACCGGTTTTAGGTCTATCAGTCCCATATTTCCTCTCTTTACTGCCAACGATATACCACATTGTTGTCCAGTTGCCCATGCGCCACAGCTACGCTACGATTGACCGTATATGCCTACACCGCTGGTGGTAAAGAAAAGCCCCATCGTCATCATCCGTAATTTCATCGCGCTTCAGTTCGCTTCGGTCGGTTTATATGTCCTTGCTGCCACGCTGGAAGACTATGGAGCAATCTGGGAGACGCTTCCCGTTGTGCATGTTGTTCCGTTTGCGATAGCGCAGATGCTCTTCGTGTTTCTGACGGAAGCCGTGCTGACACTGTTCATCTTTCTCTCGTGGTATCGGCAAACGGTTCGCTTGACGAACGACCAACTGGTGTTCGATGAAGGTCTTCTGATGAGGTCGCATACGGTCGTTCCGCTCAACCGCATCGCAACAACGACATTCAGACAGAATGTGCTCGGACGGCTGACCCACTACGGAACACTCGATGTGCGTGACAGCCACGGTGCTTTACTGTTGCATCTGGTCGGCATGTCGGATCCCAAGGAATTTGTCGATGCGATGATGGAGCGAAAGGGACAGTTCCGGACCGATGCCGATGCGGAACCGTCAGAGCTGGTGCGTTCCAGCGAACATGAACAGCTAGAACGCAAGAGCACCCTGCGGTGGGATTTGAAAACGGGTGCCGTCAATAAATCACTTGAAAAAGCTGCCATGAAAACGATTGCCGCATTCATGAATTCCAAAGGTGGGCATCTGCTGCTGGGAGTAGGGGATGGCGGTGAAGCTGTAGGATTGGAGCATGACTACGCAACCCTCCCGCGACGCGACGGTGACGGTTTGCAAAATCATTTTTCGAATGTATTATCGGCGATGCTGGGGCCGTCACTGCGGCAGTATGTGCGGCTCAAGCCGTTTACCCACGAAGGCAAGGAGTGTATGCTTGTGGCGGTAACGCCATCCGATCGTCCCGCATACTTGCGCGACCAGGACCACGAAGAGTTTTTTATACGCACCGGCAACGGAACCACCTCTCTGCGCATGTCGGAGGCGAATTCCTATATTGCAACGCGGTTCAGTACAAAATAATAATTCATTACTCATATGAGCGTCGTGAAGAGTATTATTATCGGTGTTGTTCTGCTGGCAGTTATTATCGGCGTTGCGGTATGGGCAAAGAACCGTCCGGCTCCCTCTGCGTCTCCTGAACCCTCTGTCTCCGAATCTGTTTCGCCGGTCGCCTCCGCATCGGTCTCACCGGTATCAAACGAAATCAAAAATAATATGCACGAAGTTACCATCACCACGAATCTTGGAGACATCGTATTCCAGACCTATGACGCCGATACTCCCAAAACCGTCGAAAACTTTGTCACGCTTGCCGGCAAAGGATTCTACAAAGATGTGATTTTCCACCGTGTCATTGAAGGATTCATGATTCAGGGCGGCGATCCGACCGGCACCGGTTCGGGCGGCCCGGGCTACCAGTTCGCAGACGAGCTGAATCCGGACACCGAATCGTATAAGAAAGGATACACGGCCGGAACGGTTGCGATGGCGAACGCCGGTCCGAATACCAACGGCAGTCAGTTCTTCATCATGCACAAAGATTATCCGTTGCCCCACAGCTACACTATTTTCGGCCATGTGGTGCGCGGTCAGGATGTCGTTGATAAGATTGCGACGACGACAGTTGATGGCAATGATAAACCACTCACGCCGGTGGCCATGAAGAAAGTGACGGTCAAACCGTTGACCCCGTAGTTGTCAGTCGGGACACATCGGCATATGCTCTCCGCACGCTCTTTAGGAGGTGCCTATGAAGCGCGGATTCATTGTGCTGTTTCTGGCCGTGCTGATGCGCGGACACGGATTTACAGTTCCGGTGACAACAGAGACGGTGGTGTTTTTCGACCATGATGCGCCCGCACCGATACTCCCTGCCATTCCTGCAAGTACGCATCTGTGGTTGGCGCTTTGGGGAGATGGCCGCGGAGAAGTGCGCTCCGAGCTGACCGAACCGGCCTCACCGCGACTGCAGAGCGTCTACGGTGTCATCGTGCGCAGGGCTCGTGCGCGGCAGTTTAAGTTTCGGCCCCCGGCGCTGTATCAGACGAAGGACATCGTGCAACTGCTCCTGCCTCTTCCCCCGATACGGGTCTACGGCCGCCACTTTGTGGGCCCCAACCGCATTCTGGTGACGAAGGAGTGGACGGACCGGATGACCGATACCGAACTCCAGGTGCTCTTGGCGCATGAGCTGGGCCATGCTATTGATGATCAGACCGAACGCATCGGACATCGGAGCTTTAAGAGTGTGTACTGGTTCGGACAACAGGAGTTTGCTGACCACATTGCAGAGCTTCTGGTGGGCATCGAGGCCGTTGCGGTGTTCGATCGTCGCTATATCCTTGCCGATGCCAATCCCTAATGCCGGCTCCCGTCTTGGCGGGGGCCGTTTCTTTTTTTCATTGCGGACGCTATGATGCTTTTATGTTTGATTTGAATACCGATGAGATGCGGGCACTTCGGCGGATGAACACGCCGGTGAAGATTCAGGATTTCTTGGAGACATTGCCGTACAGTTTCGACCACGGTAACGACATGTTGCGTTCGCCGCGGCGCGTTTTGCGTGAGTGCACCGCGCACTGCATCGAGGGCGCATTGCTGGCCGCAGCCGCACTGTGGATGAACGGCTCGCGCCCGCTGTTGTTAGATGTGCGCTCAACGCCTGATGATTTAGATCATGTCGTCACCCTGTTTCGCGCTCATGGGTGCTGGGGTGCGCTCTCGAAAACCAATCATGCGGTTCTACGATTTCGCGAACCGGTGTACCGCACGGTGCGGGAGCTCGCGATGTCGTACTTCCATGAGTATTTTTTGGACGATGGATGCAAAACAATGCGTGACTATTCCGACCCGTTCGATGTCGGACGGAGATTCGGTCATGCATGGCTGACGACCGAAGACGATTTGTGGCATATTGCCGAAACGCTTGATACGAGCAGGCACCGGCCTGTTTTAAACGCGCCACAGATGCGCGCTCTGCGACGCGCAGACCCCGTGGAAATTGCGGCAGGGAAACTGATGGTTCACCAAAAGCCACGCCGCTAGTTTATCAACACACACTTTTTCTGCGGCCCGTATATGATGGGCGCATGGGTAGTGTATTTGCGACGCACACAAAAACGCGGCATTTCCGGAACCTCGCCGTTCTTGTGGGAGTGTGCGCCATTGTCGCCGGTGGTGCGCTGGCGGGTCGTTCAGTTCGAGAGCCGCTGATGGCAGCTATTCGCGATGCGGTTACTTCTCCGTCTGCCACTGTCACCGCACCGGCAGAAACGGTTTTCCCGCAACCGCGCGCGATCGATTGGGAGGGGGCGGTGTTCGGCGTTCTGGCAGGAGGCAGGGGACTTGCCGTCAGGCGGGCCGACTCCGGTGAGATGTTCCAGGCGTATAATTTCAATGGGATAATTGCGTCGGTATCATATGCTCCTGTGCGTATTACCGGCCGCTGGACGGGTATCAGCTGTGCGTACCAGCAAACCGTTTTTAGCGGGCAATGTACGCCGACCGTCGATATTGATGATCTTGAAATTCTTTCGATTACACTGGAATAATGATTACCTACGAACATTTTTCGGCGATAGATTTGCGTGTTGCCACGGTGACGGCAGCCGAACGCGTCGAGGGGAGTGAAAAATTATTAAGATTGCAGTTGGATGTGGGCGAGCTCGGTGCACGCCAGATTGTTGCGGGAGTCGGCAAAGCATACACGCCTGAAGAGCTGGTCGGCACACAAATCATCATTGTCGCGAACCTAGAGCCCCGTGCGCTCATGGGTCACGAATCAAACGGCATGCTCCTCGCGGCGCGCGACGGCGAAGCAGTGCCCGTACTCCTGCGTCCTCAACGCGCCGTCCCCGCGGGCTCAAAGATAAATTAGATTGCCCTCCGCCAGCCAACCCCTGCTCGGGCCTGGGTCGATTGGTGTGTTCGCCTCACAAACCGTAGAACCTGTTGCAAGGTTTGGGGATGCAACATTCTGCGGTCTGTTATCGGCTCACATTCATCACATCCGCCCAGCTCCCTTCGGCAGGGACAGGCCGGCTCCGTGCCGGACTTGGTGTTGCTTTGATTTTATATAGCTCATCCGACGCCATACCCCAGCGAACCTTAGTACGCGGCTCGCGCATACAGATGCCATCCGTCGGAATTCCCAAAGACGCACCATCCATATTGGTGCGTCGTCAGGAATGCCAGGATGGTATCACCTGTGTAGCGAGTGGTGAGTCGGGGTATGGCGTCGGGGAGCGGAGGGAGCGGCGGAGAGAAAGGCGGAGTGAAAAAGAAAAGAGGGAGCAGTGATGCTTCCTCTTGCGCTCCCTCGCGGGAGTCTATTGCTCGGGCCTACCTGCCTCGGCAGGCAGGCCGTCGGAGTGGCGGAAGATGATCAGTCTCCGAGTGCGCACTGCTCGGAATACCTGTTCACTATCCACCTCGACCTCCACTCTCGCGATGACGCCGACGAGGTGGCCGAGGTAGTGGCTCCGGATGAGGTCATCCTGCCCCCATCCGCGGGGTGTAAGGTGCGTATCATATGTGTCGACCAAGGTGTCGTCATCGACGACACCTAACTCGATCAGTGGCTGACAAAGTGCCGTCACCCTGAACTTTCCGCCGACCTCCTGCAGATTCCCGCTTCCACTGACCGTGATGGTGCGGGTGGCAGCAATCTGGACGGTGGTGTTTTTGTCGCCACCAGCGCAAGCGACGATGATGAGACCGACGAAAACGGCCAAGACGACCATCAAACTCTTGTGCATAACTCACCCCTTGTTGTTGATTATACACCTAAACTAGCAAAAAGTCAATCTCTGCTATTTCAGGCGGCCGGGGAGCTCGGCGAGAGGAACTTCGGATTGGGTGCGGGCGGACATGTCTTTGAGCTGAACAACGCCGTGGGCCTGTTCATTGGCGCCCATGATGATGACGAATGGGAATTCGCCTTTCACCGCCCATGCCAGCTGGGCTTTGAGATTGTCATCGTTGCCCAGATAGAGTGCGGTTGCGATGCCGCTGTCGCGCAGGGTCGTGGTGAGCGCGAGCACCGAGTCGCGGCAGGAAGCGTCGAAATTCAGCACGGCGGCACGCGCCGGGGCGACGGTGCGTCGTGAAAGGCCCAGTTCATCCAGTGCCGCGATGAGCCGGTCGATGCCGATGGATGTGCCAACGCCCGAGAGCTGCATGGGGGAAAAGCGCGACACCAAATCATCGTAGCGGCCGCCGGAGCACACCGAGCCGTACTGCGGCAATGCCAAGAGCGTGGTCTCGAACACCGTCCCGGTGTAGTAACCAAGTCCGCGGGCGACGGCGAGATCGAGTTCCCACGCGGAGCGGGGGATGCGCAGGGAGTCGAGGCAGACGATGAGCTCGCGCAGCTCGTTGATGCCCTGCTCGGACTGCGCGCCGAATTTCAGCAATGCGCTTGCCTGGTTCAGTAAGTCTTCGGGAGTATCGGCCTTGAGCACGAGAAATTCCTGAATCGCATCGATTTGCTGTGTATCTAGGCCGACTTTGTCAGACAATTCTTTGGCGACAGCTTCCCAGTTTTGTTTGTCGAGCTTGTCGATGGCGCGGAGCACCATGGGGGTACGCTGTGCGTCGAATTGCAGGAAATCGGCGAGACCGTTAAGCACTTTGCGATTGGAAATGCGAATACGCACGCGGTCGGATAGCCCCAGCTCGGAGAAGACCGCGTACATGACCGCGACAATTTGCGCATCGGCTAACATACTCTTGGCTCCTACGATATCGACATCACACTGCACGAATTCGCGGTAGCGGCCCGCCTGCGGGTGTTCGCCGCGCCACACTTTGCCGATGTGATAGCGCAAAAACGGGAATTGCAGGTCATCGGCATGAGCGGCGACATAGCGGGCCAATGGTACGGTAAGATCGAATCGCAACGCCAGCGGCTCATCGTCTTCGGTGATGCGGGCGCGGTAGATGTTCTTATTGAAATGCTCATCGCCGCCGGTGAGCACATCGGGGCGTTCCAGTGAGGGCGTGTCGATGGGGGCAAATCCAAACCGCTCAAAAACACCGGCGATACGGGTCATCATGGCCTGACGCATGGCGGTATCGGCCGGAAGAGAATCACGGAAGCCCGAAGGAGTTTTTGGGTCGATGCGGTTACTCATTCCGTTATTGTACTGTGATTGAGGGGCGCCGTAAATATGCTATGCTGGCTTCTATTGCATGCAACGAGAAAATACCAGGCAGTTATACATCGTCGTCCTCACCGTTTTCCTTGATTTATTAGGCATCAGCCTGGTGATTCCGGTTGCGGCCCCTCTCTTTTTAGGTTCGGACGCGACATTTTTCGCATCGGCCACGACGCTCCAATACAAGACCCTGATCCTCGGATTACTGTTGGGCGCAGGGCCGATCATACAGTTTTTTGTTGCGCCGTTGTTGGGTGCGTACGCCGATCGTGCCGGGCGCAAACCCGTTCTGTTGCTGTCGGTACTGGTCAATGCGGTCGGACATGCATTGTTCGGTGTCGGTATCCTTACCCAGCAGTTGTGGCTCCTGTTCATCAGCCGTGCGCTTGCGGGTGTCGGGTCGGCGAATCTGTCGGCGGCGAATTCCGCGGTGGTCGACATCAGCGACCGCGAAACCAAGGTACGCAACTTCGGCCTTGTCGGAATGGCGTTGGGTCTCGGCTTTATATTCGGCCCCTTTTTGGGAGGCATACTCTCTGATCCGTCGGTGGTTTCCTGGTTTAATTTTGCAACTCCGTTGTGGGTCGCCGCCGTGCTCTCGGTGCTCAACGCGCTGGTTGTCAAACTGTTCTTCCGCGAGACGCTTCGCGAGCGATTTGTCGGCCGGATGAGTATATTCACGGGTATCCATAATATCGCTCGCGCATTTACGATGCCGAACCTGCGCTCCATGTATATGGTCAGTTTTCTGATGGGATTCGGATATAACTTTTTCGCGCAATTTTTCTCGGTGTTCCTCATCGCGCGATTTCAATTCAGTTCCGCCGAAATCGGTGCGCTATTTGCGTATGTTGGTATCTGGATGGCACTCACGCAGGGTGTGTTTACACGGTATCTCGCGCGCATTGCGTCGGCAGAGGTGGTGGTGCGTTGGGCGCCACTGGGGGCGGTGGCACTGCTTGTGGTTTTGGCACGGGTACAGACGGTGCCGACGGTGTTTCTTCTGTTGCCACTGATTGCGATTGCGTACGGGGTCAACGGACCGAATGTGACGGCACTCATTTCTGATTTGGCGGGTCGCGATTCCCAAGGTGAGGCATTGGGTATCGATCGTGCGATGTCGGCGTTGGCTTTCGGCTTGCCGCCAATCCTTTCGGGGTGGGCCATCGGCGTTCATGTATCGATGCCCATGATATTTGCCGCTGTCTTTATATTCTGTGCGTGGGGAGTGTTCGTCCGTTTCCGTCCGTACGGCCGTCGCCCGATGTTTCACGAGGTTTCCTAGGTCTTGGTGTGATATAATTACGGCATGTTTACTCAGACGATTCTACTCGTCTCGCTGGTAATATTTTGGTACATGCTTGTGCTGTTTGTCACGGCGCTCATCCGTCGCGACAACAGCGTCGCCGATATCGCATGGGGTCCCGGCTTCTTACTGGCGGCGCTGGCTACGCTATGGTGGCAGAGACCACCCGGCCTTTTGCCGGTGTTTGCGACAGTCTTGGTGGCGGTATGGGCCATCCGTCTTGCGGTGCATGTTGCGATGCGCAACTGGGG
>JBBTQV010000061.1:0-5042 GCA_038065515.1 Patescibacteria group bacterium
AGCAAAACCGCCCTTAGCTCAGTTGGTAGAGCTGCTCCCTTTTAAGGAGAAGGTCGCTGGTTCGAATCCAGCAGGGCGGACAGTATCAAATAGTTGGCTCCACTTCTGGGACCAACTATTTGCATGTAGTTCATGCCTGCTGAATTCGAAGCCCGGAGCGATGTATCGGCAGCGGCCGATACCGCGAGGGCCGGAGCCTGCAGGCATCGGCTCACGGGTGAGCCGATGACCGGAAGGTGAATCCAGCAGGGCGGACAAATTCAAGAATCTTGACATCTGATAGAGCGAAGCGTATTACTCCTGCAAAGGAGGCCGCCGATGCGCTATCGGCTCGAGTTCGTTCCCATACACCCCGATATCGTCCGCATCCATGTCGACTGCCAACTCATCGAGGGCCAGTCCGTGAAATACACGCAAACCGCCTCAAAAGTCCGGCAGGAGTGTTTGAGCGAGAAACTGGAAACCTTCCTCAATGCGGTACTTGATCTGGACGGAGTAGCGCAGGGAATCTGGATCTATCGCAACGAACTCCGGATTGCGAAGGCACCGCTGTATCCATGGGACAGGGTCCTACCGCACATTATTACCGCTCTCAAGATGTTCATCGCCGACGATGACCTTGTTGAGGTAAAGGCGGTAACGACAGCATGACCGCCCCGACCATCACCGGCCGGGGTTTTTCTATTCATTTTTTCCTAGCGCTTTTGCGATGATGGATTTGAGATCTTGATCCGAGATTGCCGAATAACTGGCGCCAGTTGCATGTGGAGTTTTTTCAGACTCAATAGCTCTGCCTCTGAAATCAACGGCTCCGCTTTTTAACGCATCCAAGGGGGCTGCGGGCGGTTGTTGCGGTCTCGGCCTGTCATCTCTGCGAGGTAGCCTAGTGTCGCGCCTGTCTGCCGGTGAGGCAGGTCGGGACGGTTGAGAAGCGGGACGCGCCGCAGAAGCCTCCTGGCGTTGTGGCGGTCTGCCCACAGATTGCGACGGGAATGGTGCCGGTTTGTGCAGCGGCCGCTCGGCCCGGAATTCGTTATTCGTCCCCCGTGATTCGTCAATAATGGGTGCGCGCCATGCTGCGATTGCAGCCTCCACTTCGGCTCTGGGGTGTGAGTACATCGTGCGGGAATACTCGATGACTTCGTTGCGGGTGCTCTGCTCCAACTTCGGTGGCGTATCCATGGTCATTGCCGAAAATGCGTGACTGGTAACGCCGTCAATCATAAGTTTTAGATAGATCTGACGAAATCCGAGGTTCACGATGTCCGTTGCCATGAACTCCGGGGCAAATTCCTTTTCCAGCAGCTCTGCGTCTTCGGCGCCGACACGGAACGATACAATAGTCCCCACATTTCCGAATACGGCATCGGCAACCGCTTCGTCCAGTTGTTTTACATATTGATGAGCCACCACCAGCGACAGATTGAATTTGCGCGCTTCCGAAAGGATGTTCGCAAATGATGCGGTCGCAAAGTTCTGAAATTCATCCACGATGAGCGTGAAATCGGTGCGCTCATGCTTCGGGATGTCGACGCGACTCATGGCCGCAAGCTGAATCTTCGTGATAATCATTGCACCCAGCAAGCGGCTAGCATCTTCCCCGATGCGTCCTTTGGAAATATCCACCAGAATAATTTTCCCCTCGTCCATCGCTTCACGCATGTTGAATGTTGATTTTGCCTGTCCGACAAGATTGCGTATGAGAGAATTGGACACAAACTGTCCGACCTTGTTCTGAATCGCCGCAGTCGCCTCACTGGCAAACTTGTCGGTATATTTTGCGAACTCCTGCGTCCAGAATGCTTTGACTTCCGGATCGGTAATCTGGTCAACCACCCGCTTGCGGTATTCTTTTTCAGCAAGCATGCGGTTAATACCCAGCAGCGTCGAGTCCGGCGCCTCCAAGAGCGCCAGAATCGTGTTATTGAGAATGTATTCCATACGCGCCGACCATGCATCAACCCAAATCTTCTTGAATACCGCCATCATGCCGTCAGCAACCAGATGGCGCTGGTCAAAGCCTACCTGCTCCATAACATTGAAGCCGACCGGATACTGCATATCGGCGGGGTTGATGAAGATGACATCTTTGACGCGCTCGGGCGGAATATAATCCAGCAGATCATAGACCGGGTCTCCGTGCGGGTCCATGAAACACACGCCGCGCCCGTCCTGGATGTCCTGGATGGCCAGCATCTTGAGCAGCTCGGATTTGCCCATGCCGGATTTACCGATGATATACATGTGCCGGCGCCGGTCGTCGAGCTTGATGCCAAAGTTCATCACCGAGTTGCGGAACTCGGTTTTTCCAAACAGCACGACATCGTTGTCAGAAGAAGAATTCAAAATGTAAAAATCAATTTGCTCTTTGCATTATCTTGTGGGGAGCATCGCGGGCGGCTGGCCTTTCTTTGATTGTACGCGCGGCATCATCGGTGCTTTCACATTCAAGCCTGGCAAATGCCACAATGTTGCCAACTCCTCGGTGTTCAGAATGATGGCGTGATTCTTTGGGTCTTTCGGAGGGGCAGAAAATGCGCGCTTTCGGTATGCGCCGTACATCCCCTTTTTCTTTTTGAGCGTGCGCTCCTCGAAAAAGAATCCCTTGTCATTGGGGAACATCCAAGGCAATACCCCTTTATCCTTTGTCCCGGGTCCGGGTTTGAACGAGTTCATATTATTGTAGAACAATTGTTTGAACATTGCGCCCACACTCGATGCCCGTGCACCATTGAACGATTCCTTGCGGGCAGTATACAGCACCCGGACGCACGCCTTGAACGCGAGTTTGGAAAGTTTTATCTGTATTTGTTCGAGCGTCTGTTTTTCCGCCGGCGTGAGACTCTGCAAGCTGAACGGTTTCTCTTCTTTCTTCTTTTCTTCCACCGCTGGCAATGCTCCGATTTCGGTCAGAATCGCCCCAATAAGTTTAAACGGCAGAGAAATCACCTTCACCAAGAACGGGTCTTCAGGTGCCTTCTCTTCGCGGCCGACGAGCTTATCAACGACCTTTTTCCCTTCTTTGACCCAATCACCTCCCGTGGGCCGGATGACATATTGTAGCCACAGATATTCGCTTGGCTGGAGTGCGCTCATGATTTCCAACAGTGGTGCTAACGGATCCAGCCGCGCATATTCATCTTTTCCGCCCGCCTCTTCGAACTCCGTCCAGCTCTTAATGGGATATGCGGGAGGTTGTGTAAACACGAACTCCGTGCCGGATACATCGTACTGTGATGGATCAAATTCTGCGGGCAGCAGTTTCGTATAGTCTTCCGCGATTTTTATTTCCGCCTGCGGATACTGCGCGAAGATGAGCGCCTCAACCACATTGCGGGAGCCCTCGGTGCACCGAATAAAGAAATGGGTCGGTCCGCCGTTGGAGACGATTTCCAGCGTAAACCAGTCCGGAATTTTGCCGCCGAACATCTGTTCCCTCCATTTGACGCCGCCGCCGTAGCTGGAGTGCAGGCTCGCAAAAAAGTTCTCGGCCGCCTTCGGACTGCTGTAGAGAATCTCCGGCGGTGGGATGACCTCCAGTAATATCCACTTCATGCCGGCGAGATATTTCTCTTTCTGGTAGTCCATCCATGCGGAATGCGCCGTCGCGGCCAGAATCAGCGGAAGCCATGCCCACCAATACTCAAAAGCAAGCGAGAATCCCCGCCCCAGCGATGCTACGATGACAGATATATCCACCATGGTTCTTTAGTCTCATTATATCACATGTACACAAAAGGCCCCGTGGACGGGGCCTTTTGTGTACAGATAGATTATTTCTTGCGCAGATGGTAGTGACCGTTGTCGTCTTTAATGAAGGTTCCAGAATCCTGCAAGTTCAGAAGGATGGTGTTCTCTTTGACCATGCGCACGGCACCCACTTTGGCGATCAAGTCCGCACGCGGGAGAGCTTTGCCATTGGTCTTGAGGATATCCACAAGCACATCTTTAACGGTGCCTGCTTTGTAGCCCCACTCGGCAAGTGCGTACATACCGCGGCCGACGAGCACAAATCGCTTGTCTTTGATGAGCTCGTTGTGCACGGTCTGCACATTCACCTTCTTTGTGTCGAACCTCGCAACATTGATGAGTTTGGCAATCTGGCTGAAATGTTGAGGTACACCGGCTTGGCGGATGACCAAATAGGCCTTATCGCGGACACCCTTGGGACGGATTTGGCTCCAGTGGGTCAGTCCCATCTGGCCGAAGATGTTGCAGCCGAGATCCTTGCAGATAGCGGAGACGGTCGCCAGATGCTTTTCGTTGAACGGGGAACCGTCCAGCGCGGCAACCGATTTGTCCTGTGCCAGAGAAACCAGCTTTGCTGATGGGAGCACCGCCGAGTGCGACTGAAGAGCGGAAACGAGAGCTCCGACCTGCCCACGGAAAGCCTCAAGCGTACGGCCGTCGCGGGCCCAAAATGCATGAAAATGATCGTTGTCAGCCAGGCGGGCCAATTCTTTCTCGAGGGTCAGCGCAAACACCAGCGAGGCGTTGGCAACTGAATCCTTGTCGGAACCGGAAATCATCTTAAACAGTGCGCGCTCTTTGATGACGCCACCCTCTTTCGATATGAGTTCCTTTGCGGACGCGGCAAAACGGGCCAGTTCACGGCTTTCTGCGGCGGCTTTTGTCAGCTGGGCAAGGGCAAATTCCTCGATTTGACGCACCCGTTCACGGGTGATGCCATAGCTCTTTCCGATGGACTCCAGAGTTTCCTTCGAGCCGCTCTTAAGGCCGAACCGGCGCGACACAATATCCCGGTTACGCGGGTTGAGCGTTTTGACGAGCCCTACGACTGTCTTGGTCAGATTTTTGATATCGATGTTCGCCATACGAGGTTTTCTTTGGATTAGACCGTGCCGCCGGATATGGGGCACGCAACCCATATACAGTAGCAATTAATATAAATTCCGTCAAGCCCCTCTCCCAGTGCCTGACCACTGACCCTTCATTACAAGAAACGAACTAGGATGTCAATTGTCCCTGGTAATATGTACACACATATGGCGGGTTCCCCTAGACTGGGGGAATGTGCATAT
>JBBTQV010000062.1:0-5395 GCA_038065515.1 Patescibacteria group bacterium
CAACGGCCGCCTGACGGCGAATCACTCACCGATCTAAAGACCCGTATGTGGTTGATGCTTTCTGATTTAAATACAAAGTATGCCGGCAAAGATATTCTGCTCGTCAGTCACGAATATCCCATCTGGATGATGACGGATGCCGCGCAGGCGTGGAACATGGAACAGTCCATCGCAGAAAAAACAAAGCGGGGCGATGATTTTATCGGATTTGCGTCTATTGAGTCGTTGGTCGTGCGCAATCTGCCGCGCGACACCGCAGGCACGCTCGACCTGCATCGCCCGTTCATCGACGACATCGTCCTGAAGCGCCCTAACAGTTCCGCCAAGCTGTACCGCGTTCCGGAAATCGCCGATGTTTGGTTCGATTCGGGGGCGATGCCGTATGCGCAATGGCACTGGCCATTCGAGAACGAACATGAGTTCCGGCAACAATTCCCGGCGGATTTTATTTGTGAAGCTATCGATCAGACCCGCGGTTGGTTTTATACGCTATTGGCGGTTTCCACATTGCTGGGCGATGGCGCACCGTACAAGAATGTGATGTCTCTGGGGCACATTCTGGATGAGAAAGGTCAGAAGATGTCAAAATCAAAGGGTAACATTGTTTTGCCTGACGAGGTATTCAACGCGGTTGGCATTGACGCAACTCGCTGGTATTTCTATACGGTTAATTCGCCGGGCGATACCAAGAACTTCTCGATGAAAGAAGTGCGCGAACGGCTGACCGGGTTCATGATGACGCTCAACAATTGTCGGCGTTTCTATGAACTGTATAAGGCAGACAAATCAATAGCTGACAACTTACAGCTGACAACAGGAAACTTGCTGGATACATGGATCTTGTCGCGACTTAGTGAAGTCACCGCTCTGGCGACTACGCGGCTGGACATATACGATATCACCATTGCCGCGCGCGAGTTGGAACGGTTTGTGGTGGACGACTTCAGCCAGTGGTGGCTTCGCCGCAGCCGCAAACGCAGCGATGCGTTGCCTTTGCTGCGGCACATTCTGCGTTCGCTGGCACTGCTCTTGGCGCCGTTCATTCCGTATATGGCGGAAGAATTGTGGCAGAAGCTGAAGTCGGAAGGTGACCCGCTCTCGGTGCACTTGGCTGATTGGGCCGTGGCAGATGATGCCGCTGTCGATTTTCAGCTTCACCGGCAGATGGAACAGGTTCGCGAATACATCAGTGCCGGTCTTGCGGTGCGCAAAGAACAGCAAATAAAAGTTCGCCAACCGCTTCAATCGGTGACCGTTCCCGGAAAACAACTACACAACGATCTTGAAGACCTGATTCGCGATGAACTGAATGTGAAAGAAGTGAAATACGAACCGGGTGCTGCGGTGATGCTCGATGTGCATATCGGAACACATCTGCGTGCTGAAGGATTCGCCCGCGAGGTGATGCGTACGGTGCAGGACATGCGCAAAGAAGCAGGCTGTCAGGTGTCTGACCGTGTGTATTGCCAGTGGTTCAGCGAGGATGCGGAAGTCAGCGCGGCGCTCTTGGAGCATAGCGATATGATTGCCCGCGAGACGGGATTGTCGGCGTTTGTGCATCAGGCGGACGATAAGACGCTTACCATCGAAAAAAACTTCGACCTCGCCCCCGGAAAACCTCTCTGGATTGGTATCAGGAAATAAGATGTGCAGGGGCATCCTGCACATTGCACATCATTCGGTTGCGGAGTATGGTGTACTCAATCCGATTCGTGGGTGAATCGGATGTTCTTTGAGGAGTGTGTAATGTCGCACGATGAAGAGCTGCATTTCTTGCGTGCAGAACAGAATTCACATTTGTTTCGCCTCATCCTCGCCCTCGCTGTACTGTCGGCCCTTGTTGCATTTGGTGCCAACAGATATGCCCAACACCAAAAGGCCGTCCGGAATGCGGAGGCCGCCAACGCCGCAGAGCGCAAGTGGTTTGCGAAGACCGTCGATAAGATCGCCCGGTTGCGGGTTGCTCTCAACGACGCCGATGCCGGGGTTTCTGCTGTCACCGCGGCAAACAGCAAGCCAATCCGCAAGGGCGGCAAGGCCGTCCCACAGGAAAAGTGGAGCGAAGAAGGTGCCGCACAATACCGTGTGATGCAGAACAGTCGGGTCTTGATTGCGAATTCGCTGGACAATCTGGTTGCCGAGTACAACAAACGCCGCGCCGCTTACACTGGCGAGTGGCCCAAGGGCGCAGAGCCTCCGGCAACGCTGGCTGGCAGTAAGCAGTAGCCGCACCACGGAGCCCCGCCACGGCGGAGCTCTTTTTTTGCGCACAGCGCGTCGTGATACAATACGCAGATGTCTATTGGCTGGATTATCCGTGCAGTTACCCGGCCGCGGCCGCCCATGGCTCGCGCCCAATACCTGCAGCACCGCGAAGTCGCCCGCGCATTTATCGGAGAGCGTGTTGCATATTGGCAGAGCGTACAATCGTTCGTGGTGGGGCGCGTGAGTATCAAAAACCACAGCCGTATCTGGGGTAGCTGTTCAAGTCTCGGCAATCTGAATTTTAACTGGCGCCTGGTACATCTGCCGCCCGAACTGGCTGACTATGTCGTTGTGCATGAATTGTGTCACACCATTGAACACAATCATTCACGCAGATTCTGGACTCTCGTGGAAATCCTGATGCCCGACTGGCGCGTCTGTCGTGCAGCGTTGCGGCACTACCACCCGTCGAACGAAAGGATACTTGCGTAGGAGGGACGGTCATGTACTATTGCGCCTAGGAGGCGAATATGCGCGTTCTTTGTGTTGGCACTGCAGTTCTTTTCATGGTGTGTCCGTTGTCGTTGTACGCGCAGATCGAGCGGGAAGTTGACTTGAAGTTTACCGCAGAGCTTCCGGAGGGTGTCCCGGACTCGACCGAATGGCCGGGGCATGTCATGATCACGAACCTAAATATTGCCAATCCCGTCGGTGAAAGGCGGAAAGAGGATCCTGTTGCCGTGTGGATGACTGCCCAGGGAATCTGTCCTCATAACGAGGGTGCGTGTGGGTTCAGAATGTATGCGGATTCCTCTGGCCGGAACGAAGAAGAGACGCGTACCTATGAGCGTGTGGTGCGCATCGTCGTGCGCAACGAGTCGGGGAAACTCGTTGAGTGTCTGGGGTACTGGGCTGGTGCCAACAACATCGTGCAACGGCAGTCTTTTTGGCTCCGGAGCGAAGATCAGTGGCGGAAGCGGACTGATGAAACCCTGTTCGGCCTTGATGTGCTGGAAAAGGCGGATGTGCTTTTTCTCCTTCGTGTCGAAGCGATACTCAAAAAATCCAGACTATGAGATCGGAATGACAGACCGCTCTGACGGCCCCGCGCACGGGGCCGTTTTATTCTCTAGGGTATCGGTGTATTCTTGGAGGGAGCATGCCATATAAGATAGTAAAACGAACCGGAGTCAGACCGTGGAAAATCATTAACTTGGACCGCAATGAAATGGTCGGCTCCAGTGTGACGAAAAAGATGGCGGAGGCATCAGCGCGAGCACGCTTGGCCGGTGAGCACGGAGGACTGTTACGCCGCAAGCGACGCTAGGGTGTGTTTACCGGGAGGACATGTGCGAGTCCTCGTGATATCATAGAAAGACTATGCCAAAACAACTCATGACCTTTCAGGATTCGCCGGTAGCGCAGTTTGTGTTCGGCAGTACAAAGGCCGCATGGCTCTGGTTGGCGGTGAGGTTGTATGTGGGGTGGGCGTGGCTGGAAACGGGGTGGGATAAGGTCAATAATGCTGCATGGGTAGGGGACAAAGCCGGAGTTGCAATCACCGGTTTTGTGCAGGGAGCTCTCGCGAAGACTGCCGGACCGCACCCCGATGTGCAGGGATGGTATGCGTGGTTCCTCTCGCATGCAGTATTGCCGAATGCGCCTGTGTGGGGTCAGGTTGTTGCGTGGGGTGAGCTAGCCGTCGGCATCGGACTTATTCTCGGCGCACTAACCGGCGTCGCTGCTTTTTTTGGTGCGTTTATGAATCTAAACTTTCTCATGGCGGGTTCGGTAAGCGTAAATCCCATACTTGGCGTGATGGCGCTTGGCCTGATGATGGCTTGGAAAGTTGCCGGTTACATCGGTGTTGACCGGTGGTTATTGCCGCTGCTGGGCACGCCGTGGCGGCCGGGTAGTATATTCCACGGAAAGTAATTTGTGTAACCTTATCTTCTCCTATGGACGAAATGCGTGTAAAGCCGACGGGACCGGAGCATGATAAAGCCGGTCAGGCAGTGGAGGATGTGGCCGCTGATGCGGCGGTGCTTCTGGATGTTCGCAGTGACGAAGAATGGGTTGTCGGCCATGCAAAAGGCGCAACCCATTGGGAACTGGCGCGGCTTGAGGCTGGCGAGTTGCCCGATATTCCGAAAGACGCGCGCGTATATGTGTACTGTGCTGTGGGCGGTCGGGCGCAAGTGGCAAAAGAGATACTCATACAGAATGACTGGAACGATGTGACCAATATCGGCGGCCTTGAAGACTGGGAGAATGCCGGCGGTGAAGTTGAGTAACCTCCGGCTTGCCCGAGCACGACGCGAGATTACCCTATTTTTTTGAAATAGAAACCGCCATGTCATATCAATCGAATATCATCCGTGACACGCAGGAGAACACGAATTTCCGTAGGGTAGTATTTACCGGGCCCAAGAGTCAGCTGGTCGTGATGCATATTCCGCCGGGAGGCGAGATAGGAAAAGAAACGCACGATCATGTGGAGCAAACGCTTTTCTTTCTATCGGGTTCGGGCAAGGCAATCCTTGACGGTGTTGAATCGGTCGTCATGGCGGGTGATGCGGTTGTGGTCACTCCGGGTACCGAACACAACTTCATCAATGACGGTTCAGAACCGCTGAAGGTCTATACTATCTATACGCCGCCCAATCATATCGACGGACGCGTGCATGTGACGAAAGCGGATGCCGATGCGGATACCGCGGATGAGGAATTTGGACATGCCGCTCGCTAGCATGTAAAGACCGGCCCGAGTGTAGGAGTTGGTCTGTTGTTGCGTTGCCATTGAAACATGGTATAGTCGCGGAACTTCGTGGCAAGGAGGTGCGCTGTGTCTGACCGGCAATGCGCGTCAGAAGTGCTGTACGAGGCGGCGCTTGAGCAGGCCGTTCAAAATCCGCAAGAAGCTGACTGGACCCGCCTGTACCGTCTGGGCGTGATGAGTGCGCTACAACGGGTTCCTCGCAGGAGCCTGCCGCAGGATGTGGCGGCTCTCGGGATAATGGTGATGGCCTTGGAGTCGGTCGGATGGGCTCTGTCTGTTGTAAGTAGCCGTCAGGTGCAGGTCTACTTCATGGGTGAAGGAGTTGATTGTCTGTTCTCATGGCTGAACGGGTGCCGGGGGTAATATGTACACACATATGGCGGGTTCCCCTAGACTGGGGGAATGTGCATA
>JBBTQV010000063.1:0-5035 GCA_038065515.1 Patescibacteria group bacterium
CGGGGCTTTGAGCAATGCCATACCTCGCCAGTATCCCATGAAAGCACCCCCCCCCGCTAGGATGGGGTGTGGATAACGGGGCGAATGCTCCACTATTTCACTTCGAGGATTTTGTATTCGACGGAACCTTTCGGAGCAAGCACCGAGACTTTATCTCCTTTCTTATGACCCAAAAACGCGGCACCGAGCGGCGATTCGTTGCTTATTTTCCCGTTTGCAGGATCGGCCTCCGCGGCACCGACTACGATGAATTCCCGTGTTTCTTTGCCGGTTTGCACGGTAAGCCGAGAACCGATATGCACCACGCCGCCCGCGGCGGGCGAGCCGAACACAACCGCATTGCCAAGAATGACGCGTAAATCTTCGATGCGACCCTCATTGAGCGATTGCGCTTCTTTCGCTTCCGCATATTCAGCGTTCTCTGACAAATCGCCCTGTTCTTTCGCTTCCTTGATGCGTGCGGCAATTTCCCCGCGCAGTTGTTCAGTGCGACGGGTGTATTCTTCTTTCAGTTTTTCGAGCCCTTCCGGGCTGAAATATTGACTTGTCATGGTTGTTTTAGATAAACAATGCGGCAAAGCATATCACAGAGACATCAATAGTGCAATCACAGTGTGGGCGCAACAGAAGCGCCTGCACGACGGGCGGGATCGAAGTACCACCCAAGGAACCGGCGTGCGGCGCGCAATGCGTATCCCTGGTTTGCGGCCGAGCCCTCGATGAGCACGGTGAGCGCGACCTGCGGGTTTTCAACTGGAGCATATACGGTAACCAGCGAATTTATCCGCTGTCCCTTGATAACCTCGGCAGTGCCGGTTTTCGCCGCCGCCGTCACCGGCAAATCCTTGAATAGTTTCCCCGTGCCGTCCGTAACAGTTCGATACATCGCAACCTGCATCTGACGGATGACATCGGAAGAAAACGGTAAACTTCCAAGTTGTCGGGCCTCAATAACACCGACTGTTTCCCGTTTTTCATCAACGATGCGGCCGGCAACGCGCGGCTTCCAGAGAGTGCCGCCATTTGCTATGGCGGAAATGTAGCTGTTTATCCATAAAGGCGTCACCAACAAATCGCCTTGGCCGATGGAGGTGTTATAGGTGTCTCCCTGATACCACGGCTCCTTTTTTGTGATGTATTTCCAGTCGGGCGTTGGAACAAACCCGCGCTCCTCGCCGGGTAAATCGATACCTAACAACGCATCGGCATATGCGGACTGCAGGTACTTGTCGATGCGCTCGATTCCCAGCCCTGGAATCGTTCCGTATCCGCCACCCACCGTAAAGAAATAAACATTGCACGAATCGGCAATCGCGCGGTACAGATTAAATGGCCCGGTATCCGGTCGCCAGTTCTTGAATACATATGGATTCTCCGGATCGCTTGGATTGGGAACACTGATGCTGATGCAATCATTTGTGACTACCTGTTCAGGACGGATGATGTGTTCCTGAAGCGCGGTCATCCCGATAAACGGCTTGATGGTTGAGCCGGGATTGTATCTACCACTGATACTGCGATTGAACAACGGGCGGGCTTTCACATTGAAAAGCGTATCGTAATCCGCCTGTGAAAGGCGAGAACCGTTGAATATATTATTGTCGTATGAGGGAAAGCTGACCATACCCAGCACCGATCCGTCCCGGGGGTCTTGAACGACCGCAGACGCCTCGTTCAGACCGGCCTCGCGCAATATCGAATCAATCGCGTTGTACAATTCTTTCTGAACTGATGCGTCAACGGAAAGTACAACATGAGCGCCCGCCGTCGCCATGCGACTGACCGTTGTTTGCGAATTGCTGAAACGCAATTGTCCATGATCTCCGCGAAGCACGGCCTCGTACTGCGCTTCTACGCCGAGTCGCCCGATTGTGTCGGAAGGGAGATAATACGGATCGCGCGCAATATCAGCTTTGCTCACCTTTCCGACATAGCCGATAATCGGCGCAAATTGCATCGCATCCGCGTAGAGTCGCTTTGTGCTGGTACTGATAGAGAAGCCGGGCGGCACTATGTCTTTGAACGCCAGTACTTGTGCGCGGGTCAAATCGGTCGCCGCAAAAAAAACGGCGTTTTTGCGAATGCCATCTTCCAGTTCTAGCGCGAGTTCTTCTGGATTTCTCTCGATGATACGCGCCAGCGCAGCTATGCCAAGAAGAGCTCCGTTCTCGTCACGGCCAACTTGTCGCGCAATAACCAACAAATCAAAGCTCGGCACATTCTGAACCAACGGTGTGCCGTTGCGGTCCATGATGACACCCCGGGGCGGCGGCACCGATACATTGATGGTCTCGTTCCTTAAACTCAACTGCCCAAAATAGTCATGCCGCAGTACCGTCAGCCTGAACACGCCACCGACGAGCACGCATACCAGCAACGCAAGAGCGATGTACGATGTACGGAACACGCCGTCGCCAACCGGCACTTCGATTGCGGATAGGTTGCTTCCCGCATCAACAAGAGCCTCTTCAGGCGCGACCCAATCATCGCGGTCGGGGGTTACCTGATACGAATGATTCCGTTTTAACAGCATCATCAGATGCCGAACGAGATGTGCCGTCGGAACGGCTCATCAGCTCGGCGTAAAATAACGAGTATCAACGCGACAGCAATAGCCGCCCATGCGATGTTCTGCGGCACGAACATATTCTGCAACCGTGCGACACTGTCGGGGTATCCGTATAAGAGATGGGCGGCCATGACTCCTCCGGAGGCCATGACCGCACAGATGCCGCATGCAACGGAAAAAGCACGGAGCGCATCCGATGCGTGCCAACCTCCGGCCGAGATCCATAATGGAATTACTATCAGCCGCCTCACCAGCGCTAAAACAAGCACTGCGGCAAGGTATGACAGCGACAGTACGCCGACATCCAATCCGTAGATAAGCTCGATACCGAATAAAACCGCTAGGAGGCCATAGACCGTGTGGCGGTGCAGCCCCCGGTATGATGTCACCGTCGCCACAGCCGCAATAACAAAAACGGCCCAGCCCGGTCCCGCAACCGGCGCAGTAAGCATGAGAAAAATGCCGAGAATGTTCATGGTTTGATGACTATGACATCGCCTGATATGTTTTCGCTAACGGCCGGAGCGATGCGTACGATCTTGAACAGCGTTGCGGCATCATTATCCACGGAACGCACCGTGCCGACCACCAAGCCTGCGGGATAGCGGTCGTCTCCGCTGGTCACGATGACGGAACCTTCCGTAACGGTTTCATTCTTCTGGACGAGATCCATCATAACGCTACCGTCGACTGCGGTACGCAAGAGACCGGACACTTCGGTCCCCAGCACGCGCACCGTCACATCAAGCGCCACATCGCCGATTGTTCTTACCGCTGCGTGGTGTTCGAAGAGGGTGGCCACCGCGCCGACAAGCGTTCCCGATTGCGTAATCACTACATCGCCGACAGCGACCCACTCGGCGCGACCGCGGTTGATGACGACCTGTTTCACGCCACCTGATTGCGGATACGCAAATATTCCCGCTGCTATCGGGTCCGTACCGATACGCTCCCGGATGCCCGCGGCATCACGGTAGAATCTCACTTGGCGTTGCAACTCCTCCTGACCGGCCAGTTGAGCCCTGACACGCGTTAGTTCATCCTGAAGCGCAACATTCTGGACGGCGAGGTCGCCCCGCGCCAGCGTTGTCGTCACCAGCGCGCGCAGGCGTGCCATGCGGCCCACAACCGGTGCCAGCACCCGCCCCGAACCGTCTGCAACCCACGCGGTAAGCCGCCCGCCGAACAGCCACGCATTCATGATGACGATTATCGCTAATCCGAGCAGTATGAACGGGCGTGGTGCCACAGAGCGTTGTGCCATAAGACATTATGAGCGGTACTCTTCTTCCTGACGGGCCAGAAGAACGGGACGGAGCTGCTCCAAATTTTCCAGAACCATACCGCATCCACGCACAACTGCAGTCAGCGGGTCGGCGACTGCCTGTACCATGAGTTTCGTCTCCTTCGCAATCGCGGTGTCCAGTCCGCGGATGAGCGCTCCGCCACCGGCCAACGCGATGGGACGGTTCAGTAAATCAGCGGTGAGTTCCGGCGGGGTTTCTTCAATGGCACTTTTCACCGCGCGTACGATGCTCTTAATGGAGCGGCTCATCGCACCGCGGATTTCCTGCGAGGTCACCGAAATTTCGCGTGGCAAGCCGGACAACAAATCACGCCCGCGCACCGGCAGTTCAATTTCTTCATCCATGGCCCATGCCGAACCCAACGCGAGTTTTACATTCTCGCCCGTCGCCTCGCCGATGAGCAGATTCCGCTCTTCGCGCAAAAACCGGATGATATCTTCAGTGAGCTTATCGCCTGCGATGCGCAGGGAACGGGAGGAAATAAGACCGCCCATCGAGATGACGGCTACTTCTGTCGTTCCTCCGCCGATGTCTACAATGACATTCGGCACCGCCTCCTGAATCGGAAGCCGTGCACCGAGAGCCGCAGCCATCGGCTCTTCGATGAGATACACCTCCCGTGCCCCGGCGTTGTAGGTGGCATCCTGCACCGCACGGCGCTCGACTTCCGTGACGCCGGACGGAATACCGATAACCACCCGCGGCCGTGGCATGATGGACCATGTCTCCACATGAACCTTGTCGATAAAATATTTCAGCATTTGCTCGGTGACCTCGAAGTCGGAAACAACACCACTCACCAGCGGACGCGTGACGGTGATGTATCCGGGCGTGCGGCCAATCATGCGCCGCGCCTCACTGCCAATGGCAAGAATCTTTCCCGTTTTCTGATTGAGCGCAACAATACTCGGTTCATTGATAACAATCCCTTTGTCGCGCACATATACGAGGGTGTTCGCCGTACCCAGATCAATGCCGATATCCTTTGACCAAAATCCGAACAGTTTATTGAACATATCCTTATATGACACTACACCTTATCAAACGAACCGCCAAGATGCAAAACCCGCGCTTTCCGCGGATTTTGAGGGGTACTTGTCAGGCTCTGCAGAAGATGAGATACATCGGTAACACTTCTGATGTCTCACTCTGATGCATT
>JBBTQV010000064.1:0-3074 GCA_038065515.1 Patescibacteria group bacterium
TTCTGAAAGAGTACCAACGAACAAACCCGCCAAATGTCCGTACCTAAAACAAAAAACCGCCCGGCCTCGGAGTGAGGTCGGGCGTTTGGCGCTTCTATTCGGTTGCGGTTTCCCAGAGGAAACCCATCCGGACATCGAAGAAAGTGACGGTCAGGCGCGGATGTGTGGGCACAAACTTCTTGCCCATCAGCTTCGCAATGCGCTCCCGGAAGGTGTAGCGTTGACGACACAACACCGCGACGCTGGGGCTGCGCATCGCCTCGTTTTGTTCATGGCCGTAGATGCGGTTCATCTTGTCCCGGACAACACGCTGTTCCTTGGAGCACAACGGCCCCATGGGAATGTATGTCAACAACTCACTCATGACTTGCTCCTTCTTAAATAAGTGAAGGTGCTACGCGATTCCATATGTATACTAGATGCGCGGCATAGTGTCAATGGCAAAGAAAGCGCTCCCGGGGCGGGAGCGCGTGCGCTAGTTGGCCTTTAGTTTTCCGACGGGCTTGTAGCGGATGAGGACTACGAAGTTGAAAGATACTTCATCGGACCGCCGCGCAGTCAGTAATAACTGCCGCACCTCGGCATTGGTCATCCATCGCGACTCGCCCTCATTCCATATCAGGCCACCCTGGCTCGGTGCGCCATCGTCGCGTTCGGCGAGGTCCAGTGCCCGTTCGGTCCCGTCGGCAATTTCCGCGACGGAATACTGAATTTTCCAACTGATGAGACCGTCTTCTACGGCTACCTCCCCGATTCCCTTGCTTGCTTTGCGCAGACGCTCCAGCGCCTTATCCAACGGCATGATTTGTCCGTCCAACACGCGACACGCACGCAACATCCGTTTGGGGACTTCAAATGACACCAACGCCGGTTCTATCGGCGTATAAAACGAACACAGTACAGGCAAAGAACCACTCACATACACCTCCTCTTGCTTCTAGTCTTCGATCAACTGCATCAGCACGGCTTCGGCCTTTTCCATCTCTTCTTCAGATGACGCCAGAAGGCACGCGCGGACAATCGTGATATCAATGAAATGACGGATGTTGAACGCGACGCACTCCGCTTCGCGGTACTTGCAGGCCTTGGATGCGCGGTGCGTGTGGATGCCGTCGCGGACGCCGAGCTTTGCGGCTTCAACCAGCACATCGGTGGAAATACCCAGCGCACCGACCATCGGCGCATAATACGCCAACTCGCGCACAATGAGCGATTCATAGTCTTCGGCGTTCTTGAGTTTTATTTCCCGTTTCATCGTGTATGCAATACTAGCAAAACAGCGCGAATTGTTCTAGTATTGTGGGACTATGGCGAAGATATTTTCGGGAATGCGACCGTCGGGGAAATTGCACCTTGGTAACTATTTAGGCGCGATAAAAAACTGGATTGACCTGCAAAACCAGCCCGATACTACGCAGTGCATCTTCGCAGCGGTTGATTTGCACGGCATCACCACTCCGTATGACCTGAAGACATTCCCGCAACAGGTTCAGGATGTTCTGCTCGATTATATCGCCGCTGGTGTTAATCCCGCAAAATCACTCCTCATCCGCCAATCGCGTATCCCCCAACACGCGGAACTCATGTGGTTGCTGTCCACCATCGCTCCCATCAGCTGGCTGGAGCGCTTGCCGAATTGGCGTGAAAAAGTCGAGCAGGTAGAAGAAATGGGTGAAAAGGGCGCCAGCTACCAAAACAATCTCGGCCTGCTCTCCTATCCCGTGCTCATGGCCGCCGATATCCTGCTGTACAAGTCCGACTTGGTGCCCGTGGGCGAAGACCAGCTCCCGCACATCGAACTGACCAACGAGCTCGGTGCGAAGTTTAACTACCTCTTCGGTGATACATTCCCCCGCGTGAAGCCGTTTCTCGCCGATGGTGCACGCATCATGTCATTGCAGGACCCATCAAAAAAGATGAGTAAGACCGGCGATGATGGTATTGCATTGTCCGATGATGCCGACACAGTACGCGGCAAAATTAAGCGCGCCGTCACGGACTCCGGCAGTGCGGTGAAGTTCGGCGAGAAAGAAAAACCGGCCATCTCCAATCTGCTCACTATCTATTCCACACTGTCTGGCATTTCGGTCGGCCAATTGGAACAGGATTACGATAGCAAAAACTATGGCCAATTTAAAACCGAGCTTGCAGAAGTCGTCGTCGGATTTCTGAAACCGTTTCAAGAGCGACGCGCGGCACTCGTTGCTAATCTGCCAGCATTCGAGCGACTCTTGACTGAATCCGAAGAAAAGGCCAGAATCATTGCCAGTTCTCATCTTTCGGAAATCAAAGCAAATATGGGCCTGAAGTAAGGCCCGTGGGAGAAATTATGTCGCGCGAGAAGCTGGTCATGGAGTCCGGCGACGCGTCGTCCCGACTCCGGCAAGCCGTGACTGAAGAAGTCGTCGTTCGTAGATTTGATGGCGTCGGTTCTGTCGCGCCTCGCATCGTCCGGATTACCGTGGAATACGACGACCCACGCCCCCGTCCGGAGCCCTTTGTTCCAGTCAATGATGTTCCGGCCGGCTTTGCGAACGGGTGTTGAGGCTATAGACCCGCGACCGCCAGAATCTCCTTGACCCGTTGGTCGAGGAGGTTTTTTTCTTGTGCCTCAACAATCAATCGTAACATCGGTTCCGTATTTGACGGCCGGATATTGAACCACCAGTCGGGGTATTCAACGGTGAGTCCGTCTTCACGGCTCACCGTAGCATCATGGAAATGCGCTTCAATATTCTTCAATAGTGATGCGATTTCTTTGCTGTCATGCACCGGAACGCTGATTTCATCGCTCTTATGCAGTACGCGGTATGGTGCGGCCAGTTCTCCAAGCATTTTGCCGCTCTTACGAACAATCTCGTACAGCCGCAGGAGTGCGAGTTCCGGACATTCCATGCCCCCCATTTCTTTCCAATAATAGTGACCACTAATCTCTCCGCCGAACGCCGCGCCAGTGCGGTGCATCGCATCGGTAAGATACAATCGCCCCACTTTTGAAACCGTGAATGGAACGCTTCGCGCCTGCAGGCGTGTTTTCACCGTGCGCGAGAACCGTAAATCAAACACGAGCGGCT